>JAUNBP010000002.1 GCA_030526995.1 Clostridia bacterium | reverse complement strand
CCGGGACCTACGGCTTAGAAGGCCGTTGCTCTATCCTGCTGAGCTACAGACGCAAAGAAGTTCCGAGTACCAATTTTAACAGGCAATGCCCGTTCTGTCAATGCATTTTTTCGGATTCTTTATTTTTTATTTTTCGGTGGTTAGACGAGGTGGGTGAAGAATCGGTGTAAATTTTTGTATGCAATTCGGCTTGTTTGTTCCTCGGTAAAGCCTGCCGCCATTAAGGCTCTGCACAGCTTTTGGAAGTCGAGGCTGTTTCTCATGTCTTTAGGGAACACCTGCATCCCGTCGAAGTCCGAGCCGAAGGCGCAACAGTCCACCCCGCCTATGCTGACGATGTGCAGGATGTGCTTCACTATGTCCCTTATGCTCGCTTCACCGTCACAGAGCTGCGGGGGATAAAAGTTTACGCCGATGACTCCGCCTTGCAGTGCTATCTCGGCTATTAGCTCATCGGGAAGGCATCTCGGAGCGTTCTTAACCGCCCTTGCATTGGAGTGAGAGGCAAAGATTGGGCGCTTGCTTAATTTCAAAGCGTCGTATATTCCCGCATCCGACAGGTGGGCAACGTCCAAGGCGATATTGAGTCTGTTCATTTCTGCAAGCATCTCCTTGCCAAGACCGGTCAACCCCTTGCTCTGCCTAACCTTTGCGGCGCCTGCAAGCTCGTTATTTTCGTTCCACGTAAGGGTAATAGCCCTTACGCCGAGTTTTTTGTAGATGCTGAGCATTGATAGGCTGCCTTCCAAGGCCTCGCCGCCTTCTATGGTCAGTATCGTTGCAATCTTGCCCGATCTTGGATCAAAGTCCTTAGTGAACTCGACCATGTTCTCGTTTTGTTCAAGCATGGCATAGTAGCGTGATATCATCATCATGCACTGCTGAATCGGCGGGATTCTAAGCGTAGTATCTATCCAAGCGGCAAAGCATTGCAGGGCAACGTTTCCACCCTCCAAATACGGAAGGTGAATCGTCTGCCCTCGCTTTAACGTTCTGATGTCATAGCCGTATTCCATCGCTCCGTACAAAAAGTCGCAATGAGCATCGGCTATCGGAAAGATAAAATTCTCCATACTGTACTAATGAGGATATGCAAGCATACATATCCTCATTCCCGTTATACTTCTATTTTGCAAAATCGACGGTGCGGGTTTCCCTTATCACGTTGACTTTGATTTGTCCCGGATACTCCAGCTCGCTTTCAATGCGCTTTGCAATATCCTTTGCAATAATTATAGTTTCGGAATCGTTTACCTTATCAGGCTTTACGATAATTCTGACCTCTCTGCCTGCTTGAATTGCGTAGGAGGTGTCAACTCCGTCGAAGGAATTGGCAATCTCCTCGAGCTTTTCAAGCCGCTTGATGTAGGTTTCAAGCGTTTCCCTGCGTGCGCCCGGTCTTGCGGCTGAAATTGCATCCGCCGCCTGAACCAGCACGGCCTCTATGGTCTGTGCGTCCACATCGCCGTGGTGCGCCATGATCGCATGAATCACCTGATTGTTCTCACGGTATTTCTTTGCCAAATCCGCACCAATCTGAGTGTGCGAGCCCTCGACCTCGTGGTCTATCGACTTGCCTATATCGTGCAGCAGTCCCGCCCGCTTTGCAAGGGTGATGTTTGCGCCAATCTCCGCAGCCATTATGCCCGCAAGGTGCGCAACCTCTATAGAGTGCCTTAACACATTCTGTCCGTAGCTTGTGCGGTATCTCATCCTTCCGAGATAGCGTATAAGCTCGTGATGCAAGCCGTGCACACCGACCTCCAAGACCGCCTGATCGCCCGCCTCGCGAATTTGGGCGTCAACTTCCTTCTTAGCCTTTTCAACCATCTCCTCGATTCTTGCAGGGTGAATCCTTCCGTCTAAAATCAGCTTTTCAAGAGCAATTCTGGCAATCTCTCGACGAACCGGATCGAACGCAGAAAGGATGACCGCTTCCGGCGTGTCGTCGATAATGAGGTCAACGCCCGTTGCCGTTTCTAACGCACGGATGTTCCTGCCCTCTCTGCCGATTATTCTTCCCTTCATTTCATCGTTGGGCAGCGGTACGACCGAAACCGTAGTCTCTGCAACGTGATCCGCTGCGCAGCGTTGTATTGCGAGCGATACGATGTTTCTTGCCTTCTTGTCCGCTTCCTCCTTGGCCTTTGCCTCAATATCCCTAATCAGTATTGCCGCCTCATGACGAGCCTCATGCTCGACATTGCTCAAAAGCAATTCCTTTGCTGCCTCGCTCGAAAGACCCGAGATCCGTTCCAATTCCTGCTGCTGCTTTTCGAGCAATGCATTTATCTCCGCTTCCTTTTTGTCGAGCTTTGTCAACCTTTGGTTTAAGGCATTCTCCCTTTGTTCTACTCCCTCAATCTTCTTGTCAAGCGTTTCTTCCCTTTGGAAGAGTCGGCGCTCGGTGCGCTGTAATTCCGCCCTGCGCTCCCTGTTCTCCTTCTCGGCTTCGGTTTTTAGCTTGTAAGCCTCTTCCTTTGCTTCGAGTACCTTTTCCTTTTTGACTTCTTCGGCTTTTTTTCTGGCTTCTTCATATAGGTTTTTGACAGCGTCCTCAGCCTTGGCAACCTTGGCTTCGGCTATGTTTCTGCGGTAATAGTAACCGACGATGACGCCTGCAATCAGCGCAATTGCACCGATTACAATATATAGCCACCACATATCAAGCATTTCATTTGCATCTCCAATCTATTATAAATATAACCGAGCAGTGCTGCCCGGTCATCCATAAAAGACGGTTTATAAAAGAATCTATGCATAGAAGCAACGCCTACGGCGGTTTTATAAATATATCTATGAATGCACAGCAGTGCAGGATTACTCAATATTATTATACTTGCAGGGGTGCAGCCTGTCAAGTATAAAATTCCCTATTAAAAGTCGAATAAGGAGATTTGATTGCTTTGCGGAAGGTCGGCAAAGCAACCGCAATCCTTGAGCGAGGCGATGACCCCGCTGTTTGCGCCGGTGCGCTCGGCAAAGTCTTGAATCGAAATGAATTTTCCGTTTCCCCGCTTGGATGCCATGGAAACCGCTGCCGTTGTGCCTATGCCCGAAACCGCATTGAACGGTGGGCGTAGCGCACCGCCCTCTATCCTAAACTTGACGGCATCCGATTTATATATATCTACGGGCAGCATTTTGATTCCCCGCAGGCTCATCTCGTACACGACCTCCAAAATCGTTTGCAACTCCTTATCCTTCTTGCGCTCTGCCGCCTCCTTGCTCTGCGAACTGCGCTCTAACTCACGAATCGTTGCAAGCAACTGTTCGGGGGTGCCGAGCGCCTTGGTAATGTCAAATGCATCGGCTCGAACGGTAAAGTACACCGCATAAAACTCTATCGGATAATGCACCTTGTAGTAAGCAATCCTAAACGCCATCATCGTATATGCAACAGCGTGACCCCTCGGGAACATGTATTGAATCTTCTTGCATGAATCTATGAACCATGCGGGAATCTTTCCCTCCTTCATGGCATGTTCCATCTCATCGGTGAGTCCTCTGCCCTTTCTGACCCGCTCCATAATCTTAAAGGAGAGCGCCGCCTCCATGCCGTGCGCTATCAGATAATTCATTATATCGTCACGGGTGCAAAGCACCTCGTTGAGTTTTGCAATCTTGTTGCGCACCAAGGGTTCGGCATTGTTGAGCCAGACGTCCGTTCCGTGGGTGAGCCCTGCAATCCTCACAAGCTCCTCCATCGTCTTGGGCTGGGTGGCTTCCAAAACCTGCCTTACAAAGCCCGTACCGAACTCGGGAACGCCGAGCGAGCCTACGCTGCATTCCATCTCGGAGAGGTCTATTCCAAGCGGTTCGAAGGTGTGGAAGATATTGCGAGTCTCCGGGTCGTCAAGCGGAATCTCCCTCGGATTAAGCCCCGTAAGGTCTTGAAGCATCCTGAGGGCTGTTGGGTCGTCATGCCCCAGTATATCGAGCTTGACAAGCCTGTCGTCCATCGCATGGAAGTCAAAATGTGTCGTTATGGTCTTGCCGTCAACCTTGTCGGCAGGGTATTGAATCGGAGTAAAGTCATAAATCTCTGCTTCCTTGGGAACGACAACTATGCCGCCCGGATGCTGACCCGTTGTGACCTTGACATTCAAACAGCCCTTACAAAGCCGCTCGGTTTCAGCACGGTTCAAGGTTCTACCCGATTCCTCGGCATAGTGGTAAACGCACTCATAGCCCTTACGCTCCGCTATGCCGGATATTGTGCCCGCCCTGAAGGCGTGCCCTTTTCCAAGCATCTCCTCAACGAACTTATGTGCCGTCGGCTGGTACTCACCGGAGAAATTAAGGTCTATATCGGGTATCTTGTCGCCCTCGAAGCCCAAAAACACCTCGAAAGGAATCTCAAAGCCCTCCTTTTTGAGCAAAGTTTTGCAATTCGGGCAAATCTTGTCCGGCATATCGACGCCTACTGAGTAAAGGCTCTTGTCCACATCAAAATCGCTGTAGCGGCAATTGGGGCAAATGTAATGCGGCGGCAAGGGGTTGACCTCGGTTATCCCTGCCATCGTAGCAACGAGCGAGGATCCAACGGAGCCCCTCGAACCT
Organism: Clostridia bacterium; assembly: GCA_030526995.1. Lineage (GTDB taxonomy): Bacteria > Bacillota > Clostridia > Christensenellales > CAG-138 > JAQUTY01. The sequence goes on along the minus strand of JAUNBP010000002.1, from coordinate 90,538 downwards.
ACCAAGTAGCCGTCACCAAGCGACTTTTGCACCAGCTTACGTGCCATAAGATACAACGAAGCATAGCCGTTTCCGATTATCGATTTAAGTTCCCTATCCAACCTTGCCTTGACTATATCGGGCAGCTCATCGCCGTACACCTTGTGAGCGCATTCCATAGCGGTCTTTTTAAGCTCTTCCTCGGCATTTTCGAGCACCGGTGAATGGGTGCCGTCCGGAAAGGGTTTTAAGTTCTCGCATAGAGCGGCAATCATGTTCGGGGTCTTTATGACGACCTCGTGCGCCTTCTCTTCACCAAGATAGGCAAAGTCTTGGAGCATTTCCGTTGTTGTTTTGAAATAGAGCGGGGCTTGCAGTTCCGCATCGGAAAAGCCCATCTTGTACATAAGAATCTTTCTGTAAACTGCATCTTCCGGCTCCAAAAAATGCACGTCGCCGGTGGCTGCCACGGGAATGCTCAACCTTTCTCCAAGCTCAACGATGCGCCGATTTATATTGCAAAGCTCCTCCTCGTCCTTGACTCGGTTTTCTCGAACCAAAAAGGCGTTATTGCCGTTGGGCTGTATCTCGAGGTAATCATAAAAAGAGGCTATCTTCTCAAGTTCTTCATTCTCCTCCCCATCCAATACAGCACGGTACAGTTCGCCTGCCTCGCAAGCAGAGCCTACTATCAGGCCCTCACGGAACACCGACAACATGCTCCTCGGGATAAGCGGTCTGCTTCTGAAATGGTCGAGATGGGAGTAGCTAATCAACTTGTACAGATTTTTCATGCCCGCCTGCGTTTTTGCAAGCAACACGATATGATAGCTCTTTTGCTTCTCCCTGCGCTTTTTATGCTTTTCCACTATAACCGGAAGCGTTGTCACGCCTCGGCTCTTCAAAAGCTCCATGAGTTTTAGGAGAACCTTTGCGCAGGATGCCGCATCGTCGTCCGCTCGGTGATGGCTGCCCATATCGATGTTGAAATGTTCGCATATCGTATCGAGCTTATGATTCTCCAGCTCATCGCGCAAAAGATATCTCGACAGCATAAGCGTATCTGCATAGGGCTGCGAAAAGTCAATACCGACTCGGTTTCCGTGATAGGATAAAAAGCCTATGTCAAACCTCGCATTATGAGCTGCGAGGCAGCAATCACCGCAAAACTGTGAAAACTGTAAAAGAGCGTTGTACAGCGACGGGGCTCCCGTTAGCATGTCAGGAGTTATACCGGTAAGCTCTCTGATGTTTTTCGGAATAACCGCACCCTCGTTTATGAAGGTGTGAAATCTGTCAGTAACCTCCCCGTTTTGCAGCTTGACCGCACCTATCTCCAAAATCTCGCATTGCTCCGCCTTCAGTCCCGTGGTCTCAAGGTCGAATACCACATATTCAGCGCCCATGGGTTCTAAAATCGTGTCCGCAACCAAGTAACCTTCAACGCCGAAAATTGCTTTGACCCCTGTCTTTTTTGCAGCCTTTGCAGCTTCGGGGAAGGCTTGAACCACCCCGTGGTCGGTTATTGCAAGAGCCTTATGCCCCCAACGCTTTGCAGTCTCAAATGCCTGCGTCAAATTTGTAAGCCCGTCCATCGTGGACATGCGCGAATGGAGGTGCAATTCCACCCTCTTTTCAACGCCGTCATCCATGCGCAGCTTCCTGTCGACAAGCATGACGTCGTTTGCGTACAGAGTAGTTTCCTTATTAAATCTCGTTTCCTTGCAAGCACCTCGAACGAGCATGGACTTTCCCGCCTTGTCTGCACTCGAGAGCCAATGCATGAAGCGCTTTGCCTTCCACTCCTCGCCGAAAATTGCCTGCGCATATATCGAATTGGTCTGATCGGTCACATTGAAGCTGACCCTAAAGCTGTCCTTACCATTGTTCAGCTTATTCGCCCAGCCTTCCTTCATCTCGCTGGAAACCAAGGTTCCGCATATCGTGACGGTTCCGCTCTCGGAATTTATCTCTGAAATGTTTGTAATTTCCTTTGTGTTTATCTTGCTGCCCAAGATTATGCCGTTTTCGGGTATCTCCGCCTCCACCAAATGCCCTGTGCCGCCCGAGATTGCTGTGTGCTGCACCGCTTGCGTCTGCACTTCGGCCTTTTCATATGAAAACTCTACACTGTAACCATGAAGAATATTGCAAATGCCCTTTTCCCATAGCTTAAGTCGCTCGCTGTCTACATCAAAGGATTTAGCCGCACGAATACAGAGGACGTTTTTATTACGCAGCAAGCGCACGTCCCGAATCATTAAATCGCCCTCTTTTATTCCTGCCTGTTCGTACGCAGTGGAAAGCTCCTGCCTCATACTCTATCTATCCGTTCAACCTCGCATTTGCTCGGCGAACCAACTCCTCCGTCATCTCTTTTGCATCGCCTGAAAGAACCTTTTCGCCCTTCTCAAACAATACCCCGTTTCCCTTACCGAACGCTATACCGATATCTGCATCCTTAGCCTCACCCGGGCCGTTGACTGCACAGCCCATGACTGCCAACTTCAAATATCCCGCATTTCTCCTTACGTTCTTTGAAACATACTCCACTGCGCCTTCCAAATTGACTCCGGTTCTGCCGCAGGTGGGGCAACTTATTATCTCAACGTCGTCCAAAAGGGCTCCTATCGCTCTTAAAATCTTTTTGCCTGCCGTTACCTCCTGCACAGGGTCGCCGGTCAGGGATACCCTTATCGTATCACCTATTCCGTCCGCAAGAAGCGCTCCTATACCTATCGCAGACTTTATCTCGCCCAAGTCCCTTGTTCCCGCCTCGGTAACGCCTATGTGCAGAGGATAATCGACCTGTTTGGAAATCAACCTGTAGGCTTCGATTGTGGTCTTGACAGACGAGGCCTTCATAGATATTACAATATCGTAAAAGCCGTTGTCCTCCAACAGTTTCACATGGCGAAGCGCACTTGCAACCATGGCTTCTGCCGTATTCAGAGTTTCAAATCGCTTTTCAAGCGAACCTGCGTTCACGCCTATCCTTATCGGAACGCTGTGCGCCCTTGCGCAATCCGCAACCTCCTTAACATGGATGTCGTCACCGATGTTGCCGGGGTTAAAGCGTATCTTATGTACGCCTGCTTCCATTGCGCCTATTGCAAGCCGATAATCAAAGTGAATGTCGGCTACGAGCGGAATGTTGATTCTGCCGATAATCTTCGGAATGGCTTTTACGCAATCCTTATCATAGACCGAGCTTCTGACTATATCGCAGCCCGCATTTTGCAAGCGTAAAATCTGCTCAACGGTGGCATCCACATCTCGGGTGTCGGTATTGGTCATCGACTGGACCGTTATCGGGCTTCCTCCGCCTATGAATATGCCGCCTACCTTTATCTTTTGGGCACTCATCTAAAAGCCTCCGAAGCAGTTTGCAACATCGTTGACGGTCAGAAGCAGAATCAGCAGCAAAAGCAGAATGAGCCCTACCGCATGTATCACGCCCTCAACCTTCGGGGGAACACGCTTTTTGGTTATGCCCTCTATCAGTATGAACACGAGCCTTCCGCCATCCAATGCCGGAAACGGAAAGAGATTTACAACGCCCAAATTGACGCTTATCAGTATCATCAACATCATGATGACCTCCAAGCCCTGCGGGGCATATTGGCTTATAACCTGAATTACTCCTACGGGTCCCGACATTTGATTCAAGCCCACCTGTCCGGTTATCAGCATTCCAAACGACTCGAACACCAATACGACCATTTCAACACAGTATTTTGGTGCTTCTATAAACAGCTCGAAAAAGCCATACTTTTCCAATGCGTATTCGTTGTAGCTTATACCTATGAGGTTTCGACCCTCCGTTTCATCATAGATGCCCGTAAGTTCAAACTCGATAAGCTCGCCGTTACGTTCTACAACGATACTTACCCTGTCGGTGTACTTCTGCATGGCCTCCGAAAGTGTGCTTCCGTCGGTTATCTGCACCTCGTTTATTGAAATGAACTTGTCGCCCGATTGCATACCTGCCTCCTCTGCTGCGGAGGAGGCCGAAACCTCGACGATGTAGGGCGTTGTCTGCACGGCGGCTCCGTATATTCCAAGCATAACAAAGGCAAGGACTATCGCCACGATGAAGTTCATCAAGGGGCCTGCAACTATAACGAGCGCACGCTTCCACCAGACGTGATTGTTAAAGCATCTCGGATCGGTTGCGTCCTCATCCTCGCCGTAAAATTGGCACATGCCGCCTATCGGCAGCGCACGCAGGCAATACTCTATCCCCGTCTTTTTAGATTTTTTGTGCAGCAGCTTCGGCCCCATGCCGATGGAATACTCGACTATCGTAAAGCCGAGCCACCGTCCCACCAAGTAGTGCCCAAGCTCGTGAAGCATTACGAGCAGGGATAATATCAAAAGTGCAAGCAATACAGTCCAGACCGTCATTTCTTTCCTTTCTGCGCTGCAAACTCATCTACGAGCCTGTGCGCCTCAAAATCTGCATCTAAAATGTCATTTATCGAACGCATTTTTGAATTTTCGTATCTGTCAAAAGCATATGCGACAGCATTCTCAATATCCAAAAAATCGATTATGCCTCCAAAATACAACTCAGCCGCCCTCTCGTTTGCGCCGTTGTAAACCACGGGATAGCCGCCGCCGGCATTCAGCGCAGCGTAGGCGAGCTTGAGTGCCGAAAAGCGTTCCATATCCGCCTTAAAAAAGCTCAGATTGCCGACTTCTTCCAATTTCAAAGGTCTTGCAAGCGAAGCTGTACGCTTTGGATAGCTGAGGGCGTACTGTATCGGAAGGCGCATATCGGGCAGGCTCATGTTGGCAATCACCGTGCCGTCACAATATTCGACCATGGAGTGAACTATCGACTGCGGATGAATGAGAACGTCAATTTTGTCTGCCCCGAACTTGAAAAGCCGAGCCGCCTCGATTATCTCCAAGCCCTTATTGAACATGGTTGCAGAATCGAGCGTTATCTTCCTACCCATGTTCCAAGTGGGATGCGCAAGCACCTGTTCCATAGAAACACCGCTCAGTTCCTCCAGTTTGAGCTTGAAAAAGGGGCCGCCGGATGCGGTTAAAATTAAGCGTTTTACCTCTTCCCTTTTCCCGTTTTTTAGGCACTGGAATATGGCTGATTGTTCGCTGTCAATCGGGACAAGCTCTGCTCCGTATTTTACAAGAGCCTCGTCCACCAAATCGCCGCCGCAAACCAAGCTCTCCTTGTTCGCTATCGCTATACGCTTTCCGTTTTGTATGGCGTTGAGCAAGGGTTTTAGCGCAGCGATGCCCGAAATTGCCAGAACAACGATGTCGGCGTTTGCATCCCTTGCAAGCTCCGAGGCGGAATCCTCTCCCGTTAAAACATCGATATTGTTCAGGCCCTCCATAGGCTTTACGGAGGCTATGCGCTTTGCCGAAAATCTTTTTGCCTGTTCCGCCAAAAGCTCAACGTTTGAAGAAGCCGAAAGGCCGTATATCTCATATTCATCTGAAAGCAGGGCTATGACTTCGAGCGTCTGTCGCCCGATGGAGCCGGTACTTCCCAAAATCGTAACTCTCTTTTTCATCTCAGTATGCCATTACAAGAAGGTAACAAAGAATTATTGGAGCGCAAGCCCAAGTGCTATCCATCCTGTCCATTATTCCGCCGTGTCCCGGCAAAAGGCTCGAAAAATCCTTTATATCTGCCCATCGCTTTATCATAGAGGCGAAGAGGTCTCCGAACTGTCCCGCAATTCCGCACAGCAACCCCAAAACTATCATGGCGTGCCATTCTATATCGGAACCCCAGAGGTTTTGCAAAAACAGCAGCACAACGCCCATTGCTATGCCGCCGATAACGCCGAATATCGCCCCCTCGACGGTCTTTTTCGGGCTGATGTTGGGGCAGAGCTTGTGTTTTCCGAACAGCACCCCGCCAAAGTAGGCAAACACATCCGCTGCCATGGGCGCAAGTATTGCAAGTGCCGTTCCGGTTATGCCCACGGCACGCTCTCTTAGTCCGAAATATATGAAGATAAGCGTACATGCCGAGATTAGAGGATAGGCAAGCGGAAGGAGGCAGTAGATTGCGGACTCGTTATGGTTCCTGCCGTATATAACCTGCCCCATTATCGTAGTGGTAAAGAGCAGCAGCGCAAGGGCTATCAGTATCGCCGTTGCGTTGAGTTGAAAATCCTTGCTGAGGAGGTAAATAGGAGCAAAGGTGGCGGAAAAGATGTACGCAGGCAGCATAAATACTCGCAGGCCCTTGCTGCGAAGCATTCTGTCAATCTCGTTCATTGCAAGCAAGAAGGCGAGTGAAAACACGATTGCAAACACGTATTCATTTATCAGTGCTGCGAGCAATACTATACATATCACCACGCCCACTATGGTTCTTATCAGCATCTATTCCAACCCTCCAAATCTTCTGTTCCTTCGCTGATACTCGGCTATCGCCTTTACATACTCGGTTTGAGTAAAATCCGGCCACAGCACCTCGATGAAATACAGTTCGGCATAGGCAGCCTGATACAAAAGAAAGTTTGACAGCCGCATCTCTCCGCTCGTCCTTATAAGCAAATCCGGCTCGGGTAAATCATGGGTGTACAGCTCGTTTTCAAAATCCTGCTGCGTTGGCAGTTTTCCGCTTTCAATGGCGTTTGCGCTGACCCGTCTTGCCGCCCTCACTATCTCCATTCGTGCGCCGTAGTTGAGTGCAATGTTCAGCTTTAAGCCTCCATTGTGCTGCGTTCTGCTCTCGGCATTTCCAACGGCTGTTCTTACCCGTTCGGGGAAGGCCGCCATCTCGCCTATCGCCCTTATACGGACATTGTTTTCATCAAGCTCGTCTATCTCCTTGGTGAAATACTCTACAAGAAGGTTGAAAAGCACCGCAAGCTCGCTATCGGGTCGCTTCCAGTTCTCGGTCGAGAAGGCATACAATGTCAACGCCTCTATCCCCGAATCGGACGAAAACCTTATTATCTCCCTAAGCCTGTCAACTCCCGCTCGATGCCCAAAGCTTCTCAACGCTCCGTTTTTCCTCGCCCATCTGCCGTTGCCATCCATGATAATTGCAACGTGACGGGGCAACGCCTTTGGATTTAGTCCAAGCTCATGAAGTTGTTGTGCGGTTAGTTTTGCCATAGCTGCCTCAATTACTTATACAAATTCCAAAAGGGTTGTCAACCCCTTTTGGAATCGTTCTCATCCCTTATTTCCGTGATGAAATCAGCCACAAGAAGTTCTACCGTGTTGTCATCCGCAACCCTTTGTCGGACAGTGCGAACTTCATCGCCTATCTGCCCCTTCTTGGAACTGAAAACCTTGACTGTTACCTTATATCCCCGTTCTTCAAGCAGGGATTTCGCCTTTCCTGCCTCTAAGCCCAGAACTGAAATCAAACGGACAGAATCTCCTTTTCCTTAGCGGAAATAATTGAGTCAACGTCCTTGATAAAGTCGTCGGTCATCTTCTGAGCCTTTTCCTCCATCTTTTTCTGATCGTCCTCGGTTATCTCGCCGTCCTTCTTTTCCTTTTTAATCCTGTCAATTGCGTCCCTGCGAACGTTACGGATTGCGACCTTGCTCTCCTCGCCCTTCTTCTTGACGGTCTTGACCAGCTCCTTGCGGCGCTCCTCGGTAAGCTCGGGGAATATGAGACGGATGATTTTACCGTCGTTGGCGGGATTTATGCCGAGATCCGACTTCTGTATCGCCTTTTCAACCATAGGAATCATCTTGTTGTCCCACAGCGATATTATGAGCATTCTCGGCTCCGGTGTGGAAATGTTGCCAAGCTGATTTATCGGCGTTGGGGTGCCGTAATAATCGACCATAATTCTGTCAAGAACCTGTGCATTTGCCCTGCCTGCCCTAAGCCCGTTCAAATCCTGCTTCAAAACCGACAGTGTCGAAGTCATTTTCTCCTTGCTGATGTCCAAAATATCCATTGCTCAATCCTCCTTATCTGGTTTATTTTACTAAAACTTTCAGTTTTTATCAAGCCCCAAATCGTTATTCTATCAAAGTTCCTATTTTTGCACCCGAAACGGCGTCCAAAATCCCCGAAAGGGCGAAAACTTTAATCTTTATGCCGTGTTCCTTGCAAAATGTTATCGCCGTAAGGTCGGTTGCCTGCAAATTTTCGGCTATTACCTGTTCATAGCTTATCTTCTCGTAGCGAACCGCATCGGGATGGAGTTTTGGGTCCTTGTTGTACACGGCGTCAACGCTCTTTGCAAGCAGCAGCGCGTCCGCATTGATCTCGGCAGCTCGAAGTGCCGCTGCCGTGTCGGTGGAAAAGAAGGGGCAACCCGTGCCGCAGGCGAAGATTACAACCTTGCCACAGGATAGCTGTTCCCTTGCCGCCCGTGCGGAATAGCTGTCGCAAAACCTGTTCATGTCCACTGCACTCATCACAACGCTTTCTATGCCTTCGCGATTCAATGCTTCCTGCATGGCAAGCGCATTTATGGCGGTTGCAAGCATACCCATATTGTCCATGCGAACACGGTCGAGTGCTCCTGCGTTTCTCCCGCGCATGATGTTGCCGCCGCCGATGACGAGTCCAATTTCCATTCCGTTCTTTGAAAGCCTGCCAATGTCCTGCGCCGTCTTTTTCAGTGCGGCAACGCTAACCGGCCCACTCTCATCGCAGAGGAGTTCTCCGCTGATTTTAAGTAAAATTCGCTTATACATACCCTTACCTCCGATTCCAAAAAAGGGAACACGTTTTTGTGCTCCCTTCAAGGTTATTTAATTTGACCCATTACTTCATCGACGAAGTTGTCTTCACGCTTTTGCAAGCCCTCACCCATCTCGTAGCGAACGAAACGGCGAATGCTTATCTTCTCTCCAATCTTGGCGACCGCTTGGTTCAAAAGCTGGCTTATCGTCATGTCGGGATCCTTTACAAAGGCCTGCTCCATCAAGCAAACTTCCTTGTAATACTTGGCAATCCTGCCTTCGACAATCTTTTCGATGATTGCATCGGGCTTGGGCTTCTCCTCGTTCTTCTGCTGGGCGCGGGTGATTTCCTTTTCCTTCTCAATCTCGTCTGCAGGAATTTCATCAACCGTAATATACGAGGGCTTTGCTGCCGCTATGTGCAGTGCGATATCGTGAACAAGATTTTTGAAATCGTCGGTCTTTGCAACGAAGTCAGTTTCGCAGTTGACCTCGAGAAGAACGCCAATCTTTCCGCCCATGTGGATGTACGAATCAACGATACCCTCTGCGGCTATCCTGCCTGCCTTCTTAGCTGCCGCTGCAAGACCCTTTTCACGCAGAAAATCTACTGCCTTGTCCGCATCACCGTTGCACTCGGTAAGTGCCTTTTTGCAGTCCATCATGCCGGCGCCGGTGCGCTCGCGCAATGCCATTACGTCTTTTGCTGTAAACATATCTCTTTCCTCCGCTTATTCCTGTACTGCTTCTTCAAAATCTACGGCTTCTTCCGCTGCGTCAACTGTCGCATCGGTCATCTGCTCGCCCTGCTTGCCTTCAAGCACTGCATCTGCAATCTTTGCTGTAATCAGCTTGACTGCACGGATTGCATCGTCGTTGCCCGGAATCGGGTAGTCGACTTCGTCGGGATCGCAGTTGGTGTCGATGATGGCAACAATCGGGATGCCCAGCGTTCTTGCCTCGGCAATTGCGATGTGCTCCTTCTTGGGGTCTACGACGAACAATGCGCCGGGGAGCTTTTTCATCTCCTTGATGCCGCCCAAGTTCTTTTCGAGCTTAGCCTGCTCCGCCTTGAGACCGATTACTTCCTTCTTGGGAAGGAGCTCGAATTCTCCGTTGGCTTCCATCTGCTCGATCTGCTTTAATCTCATGATCCTGCCCTGAATCGTCTTGAAGTTGGTCATCATGCCACCCAGCCAACGCTGATTGACATAGAACATCTCACAACGCTTTGCTTCCTGCTCGATGCTCTCCTGCGCCTGCTTCTTTGTGCCGACAAACAGAATGGACTTGTCCTCTGCTGCAAGGTCACGAATGAAGTAATACGCCTCTTCAATTTTGTTCACGGTCTTCTGAAGATCAATGATGTAAATACCGTTGCGCTCGGTGAAGATATACTCCTTCATCTTCGGGTTCCAACGGCGGGTTTGGTGACCGAAATGTACTCCGGCCTCCAGCAACTGTTTCATAGAAATCACGGACATGTTTATTAACCTCCTCGTTATTTTGTCTTCCTTCCGCTTCTTCTTTGTGGGGAACCTTTCGGCACGAGCCCGCAAATCCACGAAAGTGCGTGATACCTTGCACATTATACATGGGCATAATGAAAAAATCAAGGGGTGAATTTGATATTTTTTGAATTATTTTCAGGGGTTTTTAGGATTTACATGCGAATTTCCGAGCGGAAATATTTCTCTTGAAAATGTACCTGCTTAAATATTTCTTCTTTGCTAAAATACATGTTTTCAGGCGCAACAACCCACTTTTCTTCTACATCGTCATATCGGTGAATAATTGCGATTATTTTCCCCGTAAACTCTTTTACAGGCTTTTCTACTCCGAGAATATGGGCATCCTGTTCCTCTCCGTCCGGAGCAATGATTCCTTCGATATGCCCGTAATTTATCGGGTAATACATATCCCTGTGTTTTGGATGATAGCTTCCTTTTGGTCTGTCGACTTTCACTTTCACTATCGTACCAATCACACAGGGTAATCTCCTTAAATTCGGATAAGCCTTATTCGTCCTCGCCGTCGACAAGCTCCTCGAACAGCTCCATAAACTCGTTGAACACCTCGTCCAGCAAAATCTCATTATCGATGCTGCGGAAGGTTTCTTCGCCGTTCTCCTTGACAACTTCCAAAAGCACTACTTCATCCTCGCCTACCCCCTCTACTTCGCCCACGGGCAGCAAGGCCGCATATCTGCGATTCTCATAGTCAAAGGTCAGCACGAGGTCGAATAAAACCTCATTATCGTCCTCATCCAACAGCGTTACAAAGGTGTCTCTATCTTCCATATTCTTCCTCCTAATGTGCCCCGTCCATATAGCTTTGCAGTATCATGACGGCAGCTAATTTGTCTATTACTTGTTTTCGCTTGCTTCTGGACACGTCGGCGTCCAAAAGCACCCGCTTTGCAGCCATCGTGGTAAGCCGTTCATCGTAGAACGCATGTTCGCCCGAAAAACGCTCCAAGACGGCATCTGCAAACTTTCTTACCTTTTCTGCCTGCTCACCGAAACTGCCGTCCATGTTTCTCGGAAGTCCGAACAGCAACTTACACGGAGCATATCTTTCGGTAAGCTCGATTATATGCTCCACATCCTTCTTTATGCTCCCAACCCGATGATAGGTTTCCACGCCCTGCGCAGTTACTCCCAAGAGATCGGAGACTGCAACGCCTATTCTTTTGTCGCCCACGTCAAGAGCTATAATACGCTGCATAAAGGCTTAATGATTCTTTACATAGAAGCGAACCAGCTCATCCAAAAGCTCATCGCGCTCGATGCGAAGGATCAAATACCTCGCATTGTTGTAGCTCGTAATGTAGGTGGGGTCGCCCGATAGCAGATAGCCTACAATCTGGTTCACGGGATCATAGCCCTTTTCGCGCATTGCAGAATAGACCGTAAGCAAGATATCCTTTGCGGTGCGAACATCCTTGGGAACTGAAAACTGCTGCGTGTTGCCAACGTTTTTTTCCATGCGAGTCACCTCCTTTTTTACAGTATAGCGCATGATTGCATTTTTTTCAAACCTTTTCTTAAATTCACCAATTAAATTTGTTTTTCATATCATGCAGGGAGTAAAAAAGGAGGTATCCTATGAAAAAGTTTTTTGTTATTCTGCTTTGCAGCCTCATGCTGCTTGCCCTGTTCGGCTGTTCCAAAAGCGAAGATGCCGACCTCGTATCCGTTGAACTTCATGAGGTGACCCGCTCGGTGTTCTATGCTCCGCAGTATGTAGCATCTACGCTCGGCTTCTTTGAAGATGAGGGCTTGGACGTCACAATCACGACCTCGGGTGACTCGAATAAGGCCATGACCGCCCTCCTTGCGGGGCAGGCGGACTTTTGTCTTGCAGGGCCCGAGACCGGCGTGTTTGTCTACAATGAGGGCAGAGAGGCTGCCCCCGTCTGCGTGGGACAGCTAACCAAGCGTGACGGGTCGTTTCTCATTGCGCGTGAACCCGCTGAGGACTTTTCGTGGTCGCAGCTCGAAAACAAGACGATAATCGGCGGGCGGCGGGGAGGTATGCCCTGCATGACCCTGCTTTACGTATTAAATCAGCACGGGCTTGTACCAAATGAAAATATCACCGTCATAGACTCGATACAGTTCCCGCTCATGGCAGGCGCCTTCGAGGGCGGCGAAGGCGATTATGTTACCCTTTTTGAGCCGACTGCAACGGAGTTTCAAAACGCAGGCAAGGGTTATATCGTTGCCAATATCGGGCTTGAATCGGGCGAGGTTCCGTACACCTGTTACTTTATCTCACCCGAGATGCGAGACAGCGAGCCCGAAATCGTTGAAGCCTTTTTAAGGGCCATATACCGTGCGCAACAATGGGTTCAAACTGCCACCGATGAGGAAATTGCCGAGGCAATGCAGCCTCACTTTCCCGACACCTCCATCGAAAGCCTTATGATAGTCGCCAAAAGCTATCGTGAGACCGACTCATGGAAAACCGAACTTGAGATGTTTGAGGAAGATTACAACCGTCTCTTAGATATCATAGACTTTGCGGGTGAGCTTTCCGCACGGCCTCCGTTTGAGGAGCTTATCGACAACAGCTTTGCCAAAAAAGTCCAAGATTAGCTCATGCGTCCCGAGGTCTTTTGAGCATCCGTGTAATCTGCGCCGCCGCTCCGCCTACCACTGCGCTCATCAGGATATCGCCCACAAGTCCCCACGTGAACGAGAACTCTGATAGGAGCAGGCTCATGCAGGTTATCGACAGTATCATAAATACGATTGCAGCCACGCCGCCCGCCAGCCACGGGCGGTCGCTGCTCTTCCCTGCCAAGAGTCCTGCAGTTAGCGCACCTATAATCTTGACTATCGTATTTATCAGCGTGATACTGTCCTCCTTGATCCAGCCCCAAGCGAGCATCATCGTTGTTAACAACAGCATTGCAAGCACCGCAAAGCAGGATAGCAGCGCCGCTTGAAAAACTTTCCATCCGATAGACCCGTGTTTTGTGTTCCGCTTTGTCTTCTTGTATCTGCGCATATCGCACCTCCCACAAGAAGTTATGCGGTCAAGCTGCCAATAATGACGATAAAAAAAGGAGACGAAAAATCGCCTCCGACTTTTTGCAAGGTTTGCCGTTACTTTACTTCATCGGACATAGTCTGTTCTATGCCCTGATCCTCAATCTGCGCTATTGCTCCCTTGACAAACGGTATCTTAGTCTTTTCCGGACCAACGATGAGGATGACCACATCATCCCTTATCGAGGAAATCGTACCGTAAATTCCTCCGATTGTGCGAACACGGTCGCCCGGTTTTAACGAGGCAAGCATGTTTTTCACAGCCTTGTCCTTACGACGCTGCGGCACTATCATGACGACAATCATCACACCAAAAATAAGGATCAACGGCAAAAACGACATCAAACCGCTGCTGCTGCCTCCGCTGCAACTAAATAAACCTTCTGAAGCTAATAAAATCATTTCTTACATTCCTTTCGAGTGTCTTAGCTTAGTATATGGCATATTTTTCTGCAAGTCAAGATATAAAATTGAAAAAGACCGAAACGTAAGTCTGTCTTTTAATTTCTCAATGACCCGCCTGAAGCGGCGAAATCGCCGCTTCAATAGCAGGATGATATTTTATTTGTTTTCAGCCCTCAACCGGAAAGGTATCAATGAGCAGCACTACCCATCGCAGTACCGCCGCTGCATCGGAGGCATCGGGTTCACCATTAAACTCCTCTGTAACGTCGCCTTGATACTTACCAAGTCCCGTGAGATCGTCCAACTTTACGACATGACGAAGTATTGCCGCCGCATCCAGTGCCTCAACCGTTCCGTTGACGTCTGCATCGCCGAAGAGAAACACATCCGGTATCGGTGTATATACCGCTGAAACAATCTTATTCTCGGTGATTGCAGTTCCTCTGAGGCTGATGCTCCAATCGCCAAAGTATCCTTCTCTTGCCGGAACGGAGGGAATCGTTTTAAGCCTATCGTTCCAGTGCACGGTGTACTGCGCAAGCGTTACCCCGTCGACCGTGTAGGTAACGGTGCAGTCGGGGTGAACGGTAACGGCGGTTCTTGCAGTAAATCCTCCGTCCTCGGTTGTAGTTGTAATTGTGGTTGTGCCTATCGAAACGCCGGTTACAACGCCGTTACTATCGACCGTAGCAATAGCTTCATCATTGGATGCAAAGGTAACAGCCTGATTCTTTGCATCAATTGGGAATACCGTATAGGCGATTGCCGCCGTGCCGGCAATGCCCAATTCAAGGGTTTCGGTTGCCGTTATCTCCGTTACCGAAACGGAGGAGGTGTCGGATAACGCCGTAAGTTCGGCATATGGGTAATCAGGGCTTCCATCCATAGTCCATACGATGTCAAAATCGAAGCCCACATAGTTGGACTGAACCCTAAGCTGTGCATCTGTAAGGGCGATAACATTGGTTATGATGCCGCCGGAATATCCTGTTCCGCTCGTTGCGCCGCAGGTATCGAGGTAATAGCAATTTTTAGCTATTGCGCTTAAATACGAATCATAGTTATCTTTATAATTATATCCTATCACGCCGCCCACATATTGGCTGCCACTCACCTTGCCGATGTTGTAACAATTCTCTACCCCAGAATATGATCCACTGTATCCCACTATGCCGCCTACATTCCTGCTGCCGCTTACTGCGCCCTTATTGTAGCAGTTTTCAACTATACACCAGCTCGCCCCTGCCAAGCCGCCAACATTTTGGTTGCCGCTTACTCTGCCCGTGTTGTAGCAGTTTTCTATAACGGAATCACTATTATCTCCTGCCAAGCCGCCAACATAGTTGTTTCCGATTACAGTGCCCGTGTTATAACAGTTGCTGACATCGGAGTAGGTGCTCGCCCCTACCACGCTTCCGACATATGAATATCCCCTTATATAGGAATCCTTTACGGCAAGGTTGACGATGGAGGCCTCATAGCAATATCCAAATAAGCCCTGAGAGCAGTCCGAATCTGTTTTACCTGTTTTGTTGATGTAGACTCCGCTTACAGAGTAGCTGTCGCCGTCAAAGTGCCCAAGGAATCCCATAGGGGGATCATCCCGCTCCTCCATTCTCCCTATTGCTGTCCACTTGTTGGCGGGGGCGCTGTTTGCCCAGTTTTGCCAATTCGTTGTGTCATTAAGATAGATATCTGCGGTGAGTTTGAAGTATTTACCGTTTGAATAGTATTCGCCCGTGTTCACGCATTGGGCGAGATAGGCAAGCTGGGCACCGTTTGCGATTAGATAGGGGTCGGCTTCGGTGCCGCTGCCGCCGGCGTAACCCGTGGCTATAGAGCCGTCCCAAATTTCCACAGGTTCGGTGGGTTCCTTGAGCTCGACCATTATCACCCGTGCACTCTCGCGTGCTGTCGGTTCCTCCCCTTTGGCTACATTTAGCGTTTGTTCCGCCACCGAAGCAGGGAGCATTGCCGCAATAAGCAACAAGGTCAGAAAGATTGCTATCATCCGTTTCATAAGTGTTTACCTCCCATTTGCTCATATTTCCACTTAATTTTAACATATAATGAATGAAATTGCTACATTCATTTTTCAAAAAAAGCATAAAAATGGATAAAAAAAGAGTTTTTATGAGTAAAAGGCCAATCAAAAAAGACCGAACGGGGAGGTTCGGTCTTTTGTGCTACATCCCCAGTTGACAGAAGCGTTTGGATTTCTTCCATACACGCTTGCCGTCCCTTACCATGCGTCGGGGGACATCGGGATACAGGGAGTTGATCAAGGTTATGGCGAGGGCTGCGCCTGCTGCCATGCCTATTCCGAGTGCAGCTGTTTTCATGTTCTTCACCTCTTTCACCGATATAGTCTTATTATTGGTGGAGAACGGAAAAACATGCAATCCTTTATTTGGTCTTTTTTTTGTTATAATCCTCTATCGCTGCCTTTATCGCTTCCTCAGCGAGAACCGAACAGTGAATCTTTTGCGGGGGCAAGCCTTCCAACGCCTCGACTACGGCGGAGTTTGTGAGCTTTAGGGCCTCGTCTATGCTCTTGCCCTTTATCAGCTCGGTTGCCATCGAACTCGTTGCAACCGCAGCCCCGCAGCCGAAGGTCTTGAACTTCACGTCCTCGATGATATCATCATCGTTGACCTTAATCGATATCTGCATGATATCGCCGCACTTGGCGTTGCCAACGGTGCCGATGCCGCTTGCATCCTCTATTTCTCCGACGTTTCTCGGATTTTGAAAATGGTCCAAAACTTTTTCAGTGTACATTTTTATTCTCCTTTTTTATACAATGGCGACATCTCGCGCAATCTTTGAATTATCGGAGGCAAGACCTCCAAAACATAGTCTATCTCCTGCTCGGTTGTAAACTCCGAAAGCGTAAGCCTAAGCGAACCGTGCGCAACCTCGTGCGTAAGCCCCATGGACAGAAGCACATGCGAGGGATCGAGGGAGCCTGAGGTGCAGGCCGAGCCGCTCGAGGCTGCGATTCCGTTTAAGTCCAACATCAAAAGTATGGACTCGCCCTCGATGTAGCGTATGCTGTAGTTGACGTTGTTCGGCAGTCTCTCGCTCGGATGGCCGTTGAGCTTGACATCGGGGATGCTCTCCGCTATGCCGCGCATCAGCTTGTCACGCAGGAAAAGCATCTTTTTTGTGTTTTCCTCCATGTGCTCAATCTGATGATGCAGAGCTGTTGCCATCCCTACGATTCCGGCAACGTTCTCAGTTCCTGCCCGCTTGTTGCGCTCCTGCCCTCCGCCTAAGATAAACGCCGGAAGACGAACGCCCTTTTTGATATATATCGCACCCACGCCCTTGGGGCCATGGAACTTGTGTGCTGCAAGCGTTAGAATATCGATGTTGTCTTTTGCGACATCGACGGGGATGTGCCCAACCGCCTGAACTGCGTCCGTGTGGAAGATAACGCCCTTTGCCCTGCAGACTGCGCCTATCTTCCCTATCGGCATTATGGTTCCGACCTCATTGTTGGCGTACATTATGGAGACTAACACCGTGTCGGGACGGATGGCTGCTTCGACTTGCTCGGCGCTTACCCTGCCATATTCGTCAACCGGAAGATAGGTAACCTCGGCAATGCCCTCTCGCTCCATCGCCTGCAAGGTGTGCAGCACCGCATGATGCTCAACCGCAGAAGTGATTATGTGCTTGCCCTTTTTGCGATAGCTGTAAGCTATGCCCCGAAGAACGGTATTATCGCCCTCGCTGCCGCCACCGGTGAAAATTATCTCCTCGCTCTTGCAATTCAAGGCTGAGGCTACCGTTTTTCTCGCCTCGTCCAAGCCCTTGTAAGCGTCCCTTGCATAGCTGTGCAGGCTGCTCGGATTGCCGTAATATTCCAAAAAATAGGGTTTCATCGCCTCCACGACCTCGGGCAAGACCATGGTCGTAGCTGCGTTGTCAAGATATACTCTTTGCATCTTCCATCCTTCTTTGCTGTTTAATGTAGTCGTTTGCAAGGTCTGAAATCTTTGTGCGCTCCAACACCTCATTTATACCCGACTGCAGCCGCAAAAAAAGCGGTCTTGCAGAACAGGTGCAGGCGTTGCCGCAGACTTCGCCGTCCGCACTCACGCAGTCCACAACCGAGGTTCCGCCCTCCAGTGCAAGGATGACCCGTGATGCGGTTATCATCTCGGGATCTTCGCACAGAATATAGCCTCCGTTTACCCCTCGTACCGTGTCCACGATGCCCTCCTTTTTCAAAATTCGGAGAAGCTGCTCCAAGTACGACTCGGAAACGCCCTGCTTTGCGGCAAGCACGGTGAGCGAAAGCGGCCCCTGTCCATAGCCTATGGCAAGGTCCACCACTGCCTTTAATCCGTATCTCGTTCGTGTCGAAAGCTTCATTTCAATACCCTACTAACTTACTCGTGTTTTAGAGTATAGCACCTGCTTTCCCTATTGTCAACAGCTTGGGTGATAATATACTAAGAATTTTCTTCCGAGGGTTTGTTGTAGATGGCGGCAACGTGTTTTTTGCCTCTGACAACCGTGAGCCACAAAACCGTCGTCGTAAAGAGTCCGCATATAGTTATGCACAGACGGTAATCCAAGACCTCGCCTAAAAGCCCTACCAAGAGCGCAAGCACCGAATATGCAAGCGAATACAGCACCGATTCAAAGGCATTTATTCTGGCTCGATATTCCTCGGGTATATGCCTTTGCACCGCCGCCTGACGCATGGTTGCACTGTTGATACCCAAGAAGCCGCATATCGCCCTGTTTGCAAGCATGAGCGGATAGGGCAACCACAAGAGAATCATGTCCATGAGCTCGTAAAGTTGATAGACGAAAAATGCAAAGGAGTACCTACGTTTTTCGGGAATCTTAGTAAAATACTTAACCAGCCCGCCGAGCGATCTGCCTGCGAACTCAGCAACCGAAAAGAACGAATACATTGCCATTGTAAAGCCCGCAGCGGTGCTGAAAAAGGCAACCAAAATAGGTGAATAGGCGCCTGCAATTCCGTTCGTTACCGCCATGTAGCCGTAGATGTTCAAAAGTCCCTTTTCCTTTTTCAAGTAGGCACCCGCCGCCCTTATATCCTTGCTCCAAACCTTTAATGAGAACTTTTGACCGTCGTTTACTCTCTTTTCCTCTATCTTTATCCTGCTTTCAATAAGCGCTGCCGCAATCGACAGCCCGCCCTGAATCAAAAGAATGTTTGCAACGCCTATCGCCTTATACAACACCGCCGCAACGGGTGCCATAAGCACCTGTAGGACGGGATATATCATGCCCGAGACCGTGTAGCCCTTCTCCTCCATGCCCGCAGGAATCAGCTTTGGATATATGCTGTTGTAGGCGAGGCTGTCGAATGCGCCCAAGCTCGTCAGAACGAGCGAAAACAAAAGATATGCAATATAGCTGAACGAATAGAATGTAAGATACAGCCCTGCCAATGCAAACAAGACTCCGTTTATAAGATCTCCGAAAACCAAGAAGGGCTTTCGGGGCAGCCTGTCCATAATAGGCGAGGCTATGAGCGGAACTAAGAAATTTGGGATTATCGAGCTTGCAAGCAAAATCGCTGCCGCAAGCGTGCTGCCCGTTTCCTCGAACACCAAAAAAGACAGAGCGAAGTTGCCGGCAATGCCGCCTGCCGCTCCAAGCACGGTTGCTCCCGTGACCAGTGTGAAGTTTCTTGTCCACAGCGTTTTTTTCATGAGCCTCACCTCCGACTAAATTATAGCTGAATGTTAAGCTCGTTAAAAGACTCATGTTTTGGGAAAATTTGAATTGAATTGGGTGCTAATCCACTTTTATCTCCGTAAAAGCAGGAAAATCTCTCAAAAGCTCGTATGCCTGCTTGTAGCCTCGGTTTGCCCGATGCCATTCCAAGACCCACGGGAGATGAAACGAAGCATAGCCCGACGGGAGGTTCTTTCGGATATCGGCAAAGCAATCCAAAAGCAGCTTGCCGTACTCCGTCCTTTCCAAGTAATCGGGGTTTTCAAGCCTGAAGCGTACCGTTTTTAACATACTATCGACTATGGGCTTTGGGATATCGCCTGTGTCCTCTTTTTCCGCACGGTCAAGCGCCGCGAGCGCTTCCTTTGTTTCGCCCCGAAGCTCATGACAGATTGCGAGCTTGTGCAGGCTCATGGCTCCCCCGATATCCTCCCGTGAAAAGTAGGCCATCGCCTTGTCAACCCTTAAAAGCTCGAGGGCGGTGGCTGCCGTGTTGTAGTCTATGGTGTCTTGCGAAGCCTTGTCGCCTACCGCCTGCGCAAGACGCCTCGCTATTGCGTAATGTTCCTCCATGCGGTCATAATCCAAGATGTTGCTGTAGCAATTGCCGATTAAGAGCTTTGCTACGCACATCAGTCTCGCCCTGCCTTCATCTGCCGCATATTCATAGCCCCTTGAAAGCATCTCTATCGCCCGTAGGTACTCGCCGCAGCTATACAGATTTTCGCCCCTTATTATAAAGGCAAATGCGGACGGCTCACGCCTTACAAGCTCCTCGCTTCTATCGGTCTGTATGAGATATAGCGTGAGCTGTTGCGGGGACAGATGGCTTTCGCAGCGGCGCAGGAAATCGTTCGGTTCAGCTTTGGAAAACCAACTTGAAAGCAACAGCTTATCGATGAGATAGCGGCCTCCGTCGAGCTTAACCTTCCCGTAAAGTTCGGCTGCTCTCGCATCATCACCGCTGAATATTGCCTCGTAAAGTTCATCCAAAGCTCTATCCGACAGCTCGTCCTCACTCCACTCGATGCCGAACCGTTTTAGAATGAGCTCGGCAATCTCGGAAGCGGGTTGTGCCTTGCCCTGCTCTATCTTGGACAGGTAGGAAACCGAGCATATGCCCTCGCACGCACCCTGCAAGCTCCAGTTTCGCTTGGTGCGCTCGTGCTTTATCAGTATTCCTACCAAAATCCTCTCCCTCTCGGTCAAACTATTACCTTGCCCTTTTTAATCACGGTATCGACCCTGTTCGTGCCGTAGCGGTACATGAGTTCGTTTGGGTTTTGCACATCCCACAGAACCAAATCCGCCTGCTTGCCCCTCTCTATCGTGCCTATTCTGTCCGCCATGCCTATTGCGGCAGCGGCGTTCAACGTCACCGCCGTCAAGACCTCGTAGGGGGTCATTTTGAGGCGCAAACAGCCCAGATTCATTGCAAGCTGCAAGTTCAGGTTTGGGCTGGACCCGGGATTGAAGTCGCTGCCTATCGCAACCGGCACGCCGTTTTTAATAAAATCTCGGGCTTTTGCGTAGGCCTTGTCCAGATAAAACGAGGTGCAGGGCAAAAGTGTTGCTATCGTGCCGCTATGCTTTAGGCGCATGATGCCTTCCTCGGTCGTGGCGGTCAGATGATCTGCGCTTACTGCCAATAATTCCTCAGCTACCGCCGTGCCGCCGATATCAAAAATCTCGTCGCTGTGAATCTTTGCGCCCATCCCAAGCCGCTTTGCCTCGGACAAAATCCTTCTCGCATCCTCGGCATCGAACACGCCCTGCTCACAAAACACATCACAAAAGTCCGCCAGTCCCTGCTCTGCAACCTGCGGCAGGACTACGTCGATAATATACCTGATATAACCTGCCTTATCGCTTAGAAACGACAGCGGAACCGCATGGGCACCAAGGTAGGTGGAGGCTATGTCTATTTCGGTTTGCTCGGCAAGCATACGGTTGACTCGAAGCTGCTTAAGCTCGGTCTCCAAGTCCAAGCCGTAGCCGCTCTTGGCTTCGAGTGAGGTCGTGCCATGCGCTACCATCTCATTTAGAAAGCCCTCAGCCCGCAGGTACAGCTCCTGCTCATCCATCCTTCGGGTCTCGGTGACGGTGGATAATATCCCGCCGCCCTCCTTCAAAATATCCATGTAGCTAACGCCCAACAGCTTCTTTTTGAGTTCGTTTTCACGCCAACCGCCGAAGGTCAAATGCGTGTGGCAGTCCACCAAGCCTGCGGTCACGAGCCTGCCCTCTGCGTCTATCTCGGCAGTGTATTCATCCAAAAGCTCCTCTCGCGCCTCGCCCTCACCAACCTCAATTATATCGCCGTCAAGGATGGCAATAAAGGCATTGTGCAGCGTTAGAAGTTCGTTTTGCTTCTCTCCGCCTACGGCCTGAGTCCCCTGCGCTGTTGCAAGGTAGCCGATGTTTTTGACTACGATATCCGCTGCCATTCTTCCTCCTATAACAGATGGTTCTCGAGCACCTGACGGTGCTTGTCAAAGTTCTCTATCTTCAAATAGTAGTCAGCCGTGTCCGCAAGCGCATCCATAGGCGTAAGCCCGATTATTTCGCTGCCTATCACCGAAACTCCGTAACGTGCCGCCTCGACCTTTACAAGCTCAAACACACGGTAGAGCGGGGTTTGACGGAAGTTGCACATATTTATTGAAACCTGTGCTACATTTCTGTCCTCCAAAAGCACTCCCATGGCCTTTACCGCCCTAAGCCCGCCGCCGGACTCGCGGATAATTTTTGCAATCTTATTTGCCACCTCAACGTCGGAGGTGCTGAGGTTGATATTGAACGCAATGAGTGGCTGCCTTGCGCCGACCGCAACGACTCCCGCCGTGGGATGAATTCTGTTGTCGCCGAAATCGGGATGCCATTTCTCCTCCTCAACCTTCTTTGCCATGCCCTCGAACTGCCCCTTTCTAACGGCCGCAAGGTTCTTTCTGTGCGGTGCGCTTGCGCTCTCCTCGTAGAGGAACACGGGCAGGTCTATCTCATCGGCTATCCGCTTTGCAAGCTGTTTTGAAAGCTCCACGCACTCCGCCATGTCCATATCGCGGATAGGCACAAACGGAATAACGTCCACTGCGCCCATGCGGGGATGCTCGCCCGTGTGCACGGTGAGGTCGATAAGCTCCGCTGCCTTCTTTGCGACCTTGAATGCCGCTTCCATAACCGCCACAGGTTCTCCTGCAAAGGTGATAACGCTTCTGTTGTGGCTCTCATCCGAGGAATAATCCAAGAGCGCAACGCCTGCTACTCCCCTTACCTCGTCCACTACCGCCTCTACGACGTCCTTCCTTCTTCCCTCCGAAATGTTCGGAATGCACTCCATTAACTTTGCCATACTATCCTCCTGTAATTTATAAATTTTCTAACAGTTTTTCGTCAACCAAATACGGAACCGTTATGCAGTCGCTGCCCTCGTTTTTGCGATTGTATTCCAAGACCGTCTCTACGGCGTTCTCGTTCCGTGCCCATGCACGCCTTGCAACTCCGCCCATCGTGTCCCAAGGCATAGCCATCATAAGTATCCTGTCAACCCTCTCGCTGCCGTCCAAGACCATGCCAAAGCCGCCGTTTATCGCCTTGCCTATTCCAACGCCGCCGCCGTTATGCAGAGCAATAAGGCTCATGCCCCTTGCTGCGTTTCCGGCAAAGCACTGAACTGCCATGTCCGCCATGATGTTGGAGCCGTCCTTAATGTTTGAGGTCTCCCTAAACGGTGAATCCGTGCCGCCGGTGTCGTGGTGATCCCTGCCGAGCATCACGGGGCCAATCTCGCCCTTCCTTATCATCTCATTGAACTTTAAGGCTATCTTCGTCCTGCCCATGGCATCCTGATAGAGTATTCGAGCCTGTGTGCCTACGACCATCTTGTTCTTGTCGGCATCTCTGACCCAGACCCAATTATCGTAATCCTGATATCTTCTATTCGGGTCGATACACTCCATAGCTGCCCTGTCGGTAGCTAAAAGATCGCTCTGCTTGCCCGAAAGACAGACCCAGCGGAACGGGCCGTACCCATAGTCGAAAAGCTGAGGCCCCAAGATATCCTCTACATACGAGGGGAAGATGAAGCCGTCCTTATCGTTCTCACCGTTTTTGGCTATGCCCTTTGCTCCCGCATCGTAGCAGGCCTTTAAGAAGCTGTTGCCGTAATCGAAGAAGTAGGTTCCCCTATCATGAAGCCTGCAAATAAGCTCATAGTGATAGAGCAGCGAGCGGTTGACCTCATTGATAAAGCCCTCCTTATCGGTTTGCAGCAGCTCCGTCCGCCTTTCGAACGAAAGTCCCTGCGGACAGTAGCCGCCGTCGTACACGGCATGGCAGGAGGTTTGATCGGATAACAGGTCAACATGGACGTTGTTGTCTAAAAGGTACTGCAACAAATCCACGATATTGCCGTGATAGGCTATCGCACAGGGCGTTTTAGTCCTCTGCGCCTCATTTGCCCAAGCTACGCACTCCCCAAGATCGTTGCTCACCCTGCTCACCCAGCCCTGCTTGTAGCGAGTTTCTATCCTCGACAAATCCACCTCGGCAATAATCGCAGCGGCTCCCGCAATCTCCGCAGCCTTGCCTTGGGCTCCGCTCATGCCGCCAAGCCCCGACGATACAAACAGCCTGCCCTTCAAATCCTCGTTGTTCGGGATGTTGAGCTTTAACCTCCCGGCATTCAACAGTGTATTGAAGGTGCCGTGAACTATGCCCTGAGGCCCTATGTACATCCATCCGCCTGCCGTCATCTGCCCGTAGTTGGCAACGCCTAATGCTGCAGCACGGTTGAAGTCCGCCTGATTATCGAACAGGCCCACCATCAGTCCGTTGGTTATAACGACCCTCGGTGCAAGCTCATGCGAACGGAACACACCTAAGGGATGCCCCGATTCCACGACCAGCGTCTGCTCCCTTGTAAGCTCTCGCAGATACTGCTGAATCAAAAGGTACTGCATCCAGTTTTGGCAGACCTGACCGGTCTCTCCGTAGGTTACAAGCTCATACGGATAGAGCGCAACCTCAAAGTCGAGGTTGTTGTCCATCATCAGCTGAAACGCCCTGCCCTCGATGCAGCTGCCCTCGTACTCGTCTATCGGCCTTCCGTATATCCTCCCCTCGGGACGAAACCTATAGCCGTATATCCTGCCTCGGCTGTCTAACTCGTCCAAAAATTCAGGAATCAGCTCCTCATGAAACTTTGGCGGAATGTAGCGCAAGGCATTTTTCAACGCAAGCAGCCTGTCATTCTTTGAAAGCCTCGCCTCGCGCTTCGGCGCCCGCCTTATGCCCTCGATGAAGGGCTTTTTTTCGGGGAGTTTGTCAATCTTCAGTACGCAGTCCATCCTGTCCTCCTTATTCAAAATCCTCAATTTCATCGGCTACGAGCTTTTCAATCTCGCCGCCTCTTATAAGTTTGTTCATCCCTTCTATAAACGGAACCATCTCCAAGTCCTCATCCATGAACGGAACCTCTTTTCTCACCCGCTCGGCTATGCTTTGATGAATCCTTGAGGGCTTGCCGCCCCGAAGCTCTATCCCCTGAACCGCCGCCATGAGCTCGAAGGCAAGCACCGAATAGAGGTTTTCGACTATTGTTCTAAGCTTCCGTGCCGCCGTCGTTCCCATGCTGACGTGATCCTCCTGATTTGCGGAACTCGGAATTGAATCCACGCTTGCGGGATGTGAATAGACCTTGTTCTCCGAGACAAGGGAGGCAGCCGAATACTGGGTTATCATAAAGCCGGAATTTACGCCGCCGTTCGGGGTTAAAAATGCGGGCAGTCCGTTGGACAGGGTGGGATTTACCATGCGCTCCAAGCGCCGTTCGGAAATGCTTGCAAGCTCGGAAGCTGCAATGCCTAAAAAGTCCATAACGAGGGCAACGGGTTCGCCGTGGAAGTTTCCGCCCGAAATAACCGCCTCATCCTCACAAAACAGAATTGGGTTGTCGGTAACCGAGTTCAGTTCTATCTCGATAACGCCCCTTGCATAGTCTATCGCATCCCTCGCTGCCCCGTGAACCTGCGGTATGCAGCGGATGGCATAGGCGTCCTGAACCCGCATTCCCTTGGCACTTTCAATTATTTCACTGCCCTGAAGCAGCTTCAAAATATTGGCGGCAACCTTGACCTGCCCACGTTGCGGGCGCACCGCATGAACCCTCGGATCAAAGGCTGCCGTGAGCGCTGCCACCGCCTCCATCGTCATGGAAGCGGTTATGTCGCAAAGCCTTGCAGCCCTGTTTAGATCGTACCAAGCAAGTGAACCTATCGCCGTCATGCACTGGGTTCCGTTGATTAATGCAAGCCCCTCCTTGGCCCTAAGGCTGAATGTTTTGAGGCCTGCCCGCCTCATTGCCTCGGCTCCGCTCAACCTTTCACCCTTGTACATAGCCTCGCCCCTGCCTATGAGTACGAGCGCCATATGCGCAAGGGGTGCTAAATCGCCGCTGGCACCAAGTGAGCCTTGACAGGGAATTATGGGATGCACGCCTGCGTTGAGCATTGCAATCAAAGTTTCGATAAGCTCTTGCCTTATGCCCGAATGCCCGAGGCAAAGCGCATTTGCACGAAGCAGCATCATTGCTCTTACTACTTCCTCGCTCAAAGGTTCGCCCACGGCTACACAGTGGCTCAGGATTAGATTCTCCTGCAAAAGGGCACTCTGCTCCCTGCCTATCGCAATCTTTGAAAACTCCCCAAAGCCCGTGGATATGCCGTAGACCGTGCGCTCCTGTTCTAAAATTTTGTCGACAAGCGCACAGGACTTGTCTATCGCCTCAAAGGTCTTTTCGTCCAATTTTACAGGCGTAAAAAAACGGGCAACAGCCACGACCTTCTCAATCGAAAGGCTGTTCCCGTCCAACACCACAGAAGTATTCATACGGATTCCTCCATGCTTAATTTCACGCTCTTATCTTATCACCCTTCTGTGTTTTCGGCAAGCATGATTTATTTCGAAGCTCTTTGTTGATTGCTCTTCTTGCGGAAGAATATGAGCATAAGCACTGCGCTTGCCAAGACAACCGCACCCACTATGCAGCAGACGAACAAGAGAGTGTTCGGCTGTGCATCCGGCAAGGCTGCATTTTCAGGTCTTATATCCTGCTCTGCTTCAATGGTCTTTACGGGGAGCTCGGCATTTTCGGGGTCGTTAAGGCAGAGCCAGCCCTCGTTTAGCATGTAGTAGCCGACATAACCCCAGTTATTGCCCCACTCGTCGGTGTAAATTTCGGTAAAGGAGATATCGTTCGATACGGGACCTTCGTAATACTCCCCCGAATTGGGGTAGGTGTAGTAGAGGGCGGTTCCCGATGAAAAGTCATACGCCTCGTTTGCGTATGCGGTGAAGCTGTCCTTGTAGTCCGCAAGGAAGTCCACCCCGTTATAAAGCCTTACGGCATTATAGGTCGGAAACCAGCCGGTAGTCTCGTCCTCCCACAGCCACACATGCGCCCATTTTTGTCCGTTCTCATCGGTGTATCGCCATTGAGCCGTCACCGTCGTTCCCGCCGCCACGGTCGTTACAACCGTGCCGTCCTCGGGGCTTTTATACAGCGTCAAATCCTCGTCGGCTCTGTAACGGACTTCGATGTATTCGCACTCGTCTTGGTGCTCCTCCAGAAAATCATTCGGCGGTATGACTATTGCATCCGCAGCCGCAAAGCTCCCCGCAAGCGAAATTACCATTACAAACGCTGCCAACAATGCTATCATCTTCTTCATTTTCTTTCTCTCCTTTTATATAATTATACTTACAATCAATCCTGCCCCGTAGGAAAAACAGTTCATGCCGAGCGAAAGCCAAAACGGACGCTCAACCTTTTTTGCAAAGCCTTTCAGCAGTGCAAACTCCAAAAATACCACTCCGACCTCTATCGGCAACTCTATCCATGCAACCTTGTTTCTAAAAAGCAGGGTGATAAGCACCGCCACGGGATTTGTGATAAGGTTTACAAGCGTTATTAGCAGCAAGTCCTTGCCCCTAACCTTGCAAAACCATGCGTAGGCAAGCTCCAAAACGAGCGTGAGCCCGAGCGAGATGCCGAGGATGCTAAGATACTGCGCCATGCTTCCCCTCCCCCTTTAAGCCAAAGATAAGCAGCACAAGCGACAGAAGGGTTAAAAAAGCGAGCCCCCACGGGGTGGCAAGCGGGGCTTCCATGCCCAAGATGCCCGGCAAGACGCCGAGAAACAGCCCAAAGGTGAGCAGACCGAATGAAAAACCCTTCATAAACCTCAATATCCTTGCTATCTCAAACAGGGTTATCGGCATTGTCATGTTGAAAAGCAAAAGTGCAGCGCTTCCAAGCAGCGCCCTGTCCGAAAACAGAAACAGCACCGCAGCCGCTCCGAGTGAGACCATGGCTGTTGCCTTAAGCCCCACCCTGTCCGCCGTAAACCCGCCTGCAGCCTTGCCCAAGACCACGGCACTTATGGCTATCCACGCCCAAAGTCCCTGTTTCCATTCAAACGCAGCTATCGTGCCGACATAGGAGCGCAAAACCACGACTGTAAGCAGCAGCACTACCCTTAAAATAGCTCCTACGCTCAAGCGTTGCGCCTCAAGTGGGGCATTGTCCGACAAAAAGGCTCTTTTTGCTTCACCGCAAAGGAGCAGCACCATGACTGCAGTCACCACTAAAATCAGCGATACCAAAAACGATGGGACTGCCTTTGCTGCCATTGCGCCCAAAAACAAGCCGAGTGCGCCCGATGAAACAAACACGCCGAGCCTGCCGCTCTTTTGTTTGCAGTCGTTTAACACATCGAGTCCGCCGCCCACATGGAATAAGGCATTGCCAACGCCTGCTACAACCGCCATCAACAGTGGCTGAGTCATTAAAATCGGGCAAATTGCGATGAGCAAAAGCCCTGCCGATGCAAGGGGTGCGTTGCGGTTGAGTTTATCCGCAACAAGACCCAACGGCATTTGCAGGGCAAAGGCGCAAAAGTTGTACAGTATTAGAAATATAACGCTCTCGTTTGCGGATATTTCAGCCGAAAAGACGAAAAAGGCGCAACCGAAGTCCGTTAGAAGGTGTGCTGCCGTATAGGTTATAAGTCGAGTATTTTCCCTCATCATACCCATAACACCTCACACCTTCTGTAAAGGTTGCAGGTTATTTCGGTGCTACCGCATCCGATGCCATGCACCAGTCGCCTCTCTGAGACAGGCAGACGTTGCCGACCCTCGGGCCGTCGGGGGCTGAGGAACGTTTGAACTGCGCTGCATAGAACCTCTTTATAAACAGGTCATACCAGCGTTCTATTACCTCTTTGGTGTAGCTGCCCTCAAAGGCGGTGTTTGCCATTCTTAATATCTTTTCCTTGTTCATGCCGTAGCGAACGGTGTAGAACAGGTAAAAATCGTGCAGCTCATAAGGCCCTATGAGATCCTCGGTGCGCTGGGCTATAACGCCGTCTTTGCCGGGGAGCAGCTCGGGACTTATGGGGGTATCGAGTATTGAGTTTAGCACCTTTGCAAGCTCGCCGCCCTCATGCTTTGCAACCTCGTGCAGCACCATCCGAATGGCGGTCTTGGGGACGTCGCAGTTGACCGAATACATTGAAACCGCATCCCCGCCATAGGTGCAAAAGCCGAGCGCCGCCTCGGATAGGTCACCCGTGCCTATCATGATGCCCTTCTCCATGTTCGCAAGGTTCAAAAGCACCTGCGTGCGCTCACGAGCCTGTGCGTTTTCATATGCAGCATCATGTTCGCCCGTGTGCTCAATGTTTTTAAGGTGAACGCTCACCGCCTCGGAAATGTCTATCGTCCTAAGCGGAACGCCCATGGCAGCGCAGAGCTTTTCCGCATTGTTCTTGGTGGTATTGGATGTACCGAAGCAGGGCAGCGAAACCGCATAGATGTCGGTTACGGGCCTATCCATCATCCTTAACGTTCTTGCACAGACCATCATGGCAATCGTGGAATCCAACCCGCCCGAAACGCCGATGATGAGCCTTTTGGGGTTCACATGCTCGATGCGCTTTTTCAGCCCATTGCATTGTATGTCCAAGATAGCCTTGCTGCGCCTTGCCCAATCCTCCCTCTTTTCGGGCAGAAACGGGTGCGGGGTGATGTTGCGCTCCTTTATGTTCGTTTCGCGAAGATTGAAGTGAATAGGAACCTCCCAGACCTCGGGATTGGTAAGTCCGTGCTTTACATGGCGCCTGCGCTCAAACGACAGGGCGTTGACGTCGATAACTGCCTCGCAATGTCCACTTCCGAACGGAACCGCCTCGGTGACGAGACCGCCGTTTTCGGCAATGATATTGTGCTGTGAAAACACGACGTCGGTGGTGCTTTCACCCTCGCCTGCGCTGCAATACACATAGGCAAGGTTTTCCTTGCTGCTCTGGCAGGTGACTATTAGCCTTCTAAAATCGTCCTTGGTAACAGCCTCGTCGCTTGCGCTGAGGTTTAGGCAGAGCAAGGCACCCGCCTGTGACTGGATTGAGGAGGGCGGCATCGTTGCCCAAAGGTCGGCGCAGACCTCCACGCCTATTACAAGCTCGTGCCAATTGTCGCAACGGAAAATTATCTTGTTTCCAAACGGAACTTCCTTGCCGAAGATTATCGCCCTTTCGTTCTGTTCGGGGCAGGGCTGGAACCAGCGCTTTTCACGGAACTCCGCATAGTTCGGCAAATATTGCTTGGGAATCAGTGCCAGCACCTCTCCGTTTTGCACGATAACACCGCAGTTATACAAAAGGTGCCTGTGTACCACCGGACAGCCCACGGCAACGAACATATCGCTGCCCCGTGTGTAGTCCACAATATCCTTTAAGGCAGCCATTGCTCGCTCGACCATGCCGTCCTGAACGAAGAGATCGCCGCAGGTGTAGGCGGTGACGCAAAGCTCCGGCAGGGTCAAAACCGCAACGCCGCGCTCCCGTGCTAAATCTATCTCCCTTTTAATGCTCTCCGCATTAAAAATACAATCGCCGACACGCACTTTCGGCGTATAGGCGGCAACTTTCAAAAAGCCATGAAACATAACTTTTCCTCCCTTATTTCTACAAGGTTATTCTAATGTTTTAACCCGATTATGTCAAGCGGATTCAAACTATATACTAAAAAGGGTGCGCCGCTTGCACACCCTTTATGCCTTGAGGGTTTTATTCTTTTTATGGTTCGAGGGAGGGGATGAGTTTTACTATGTAGCGAAGGATTGCTGCTGCGTCGGCAGCATCAGGTCTGCCACTATAAGGTAATGCAACATCACCCTGAATCTTACCGAGTTCTGTTAAATCAATTATTTTAACTACATAGCGCAGTATTGCCGAAGCATCTGCTGAATCCACCTCGCCTCCGGCCGTCGCATCGCCGTAAAGCAACAGCCTGTAAATTGCTGATATAACATAATCCTTTTTAATCCCAATATCAAGCAAATCTGTATCCCATTCTGCCCAGTGTTTCTCCTTAAAGGGAACTTCAGGTATCGTTTCAAGCACGCCGTTCCATTCGACGACATATGATGCCACCGTTTCATCATCCGCAATGTATGTTACTGTATAGGTATTAATGGTGTAAACTGCCGTTACGGTATAATCGGCCTTGATGAAAACTCCCGTCAAGTCGGTATCCCAGTAAGGGGCGATTTTATCGTATCCTTCCTTTTCGGGAACTTCCGGTATTAGTTCAAGGGTTCCGTTCCAACCTACAGTATAGCTTGCAAACGTTTCTCCGTCTACAATGAAATTAACGGTTTGGCTTGGGTGTACGGTGACTTCCGTTTCAACCGCAAACCCTCCTACATTTGTTGTAGTGACGATTGTTACTTGACCCTCCGCAACGCCTGTTACAACCCCGTTTTCATCGACAGTTGCTATCGATGTGTCAGTTGAGAAGTATTTTACGGATTTATCATCTGCGTCGTATGGGGCAATCGTATATTCTATGGACGCACTTGTCCCTATTCCGACTTCAAGAGTTTGAGTAGCTTCTATGCCGGTTACGGGAACAGCGCAATCGTGTCGAATAGCCATAAGTTCTGCATAAGGGTAAGCAGTGTTCCCCTCCATTGTCCAAATCGGCAAAACATTTCCCGTTTCATCTCCAATAAAGTCAAACCCTGTATAATTCTCTGAATTGCGAAGTTCCCGATCGGTTAATACAATTGAATTGGTTACCGTTTCTGTTCCTCCACCTTCTGCATTATTGACGCCCACATCTGTACTGCAACTGTCCAAATAGTAACAGTTTTTAACCATAGCAGTCGCTATTGAGTTCGCATGATTACGTCCAACTATGCCTGCATAATCAATGTCTCCACTAACAGTGCCAATATTATAGCAATTCTCAATTGTCGCAATAGCCGAAACATCCGTTGCGCTTGCGTCATTCTCTCCAACGACTCCGCCTATGTTCTTCGAGCCGTTTATAGTTCCTGTGTTGTAACAATTATCAACTATACAATTGCAAACCGCACCTTCAGAGGAGGAGTACGCACGATTCCACCCGACGACTCCGCCTACACTACGCTGTCCGTCCACGTTACCTGTACTATAGCAGGACATTATGACTGAATGGTATAGATTTGTTCCTGCTACTCCGCCCACATATATATTGGCTTTAACAGAACCGGTGTTATAACTGTTTTTAACTGTCACAATACCCTCCACTGCCGGTGAATAATAGTGCGAATAGTTAGAGCCAACTATACCGCCCACGGACTCGTTTCCGATTATCGCCCCTGTATTACTGCATCTTGCAACTGTGGCTATAGGTATTGTTTCACTATCTTCATGAACTCCCGTAGAAATTATGTGATTATAGCCTACAACTCCTCCGATATATGTTCCTCCCTTAACTTTTCCGTCATTTGTGCAGTCCGTTACAGTAGCTTTTGATGAGGCGTTGGGATAATTTTCTCCGGCAACTCCTCCAACGGAATTGCAGCCCTGAACTGTCCCAAGATTATAACAATTCACAACCTTTGATTCAATTCCCGACGAATTTATATAGTTATAACCAACTATTCCGCCTACCGTATCTATACCATTAATTGTTGCCTTATTAACACACTTATCGATAGTCGAAGCTGCACTCCATCCTGCTATTCCTCCTACATATCTTTCGCCCTTTATATATGAATCTTCTATGCACAAATCGGTTATTGTTGCAGCCCGACAATAGCCAAATAAGCCTTGACAGTTTCCGGCAGCATCAATATATATCCCCCTAATTGTAAAACCATTGCCGTTAAAATGCCCTCTAAAGCTTCTTGCAGATGACCTTCCTATAGCTTCCCATGGGGTTGCGGAAACAATCCAATATTTAGCATCGTAATCATTGAGGATGATGTCGGCGCTTAACTCAACATATTCATCTTCGTATGTTACTCCTGAATTTACCGTGCTTGCAAAATATGCCAGTTGTTCGGCTGACCCAATTATATAAGGATCGGTCTCCGTTCCGCTACCTAAAGCAAAGCCTTCCGATATGCTTCCGTCCCATATCGCTGCTTTTTCACCAAAGCTTGGGTCTAAATATTTCATAAATTGCGGGTATGGGTAACCTGTATCGGGTTCTATTGCCCATATATTATGAAAATCAAAACCCGAAAAACTTTCTTTAAGTTGAAGCTGTGTATCAGTTAAGGCGGTTGCTTCGGTTATGGTGCTGCCCTCATTGTAGCCAACTCCCGATTCTGTGCCGCATGTGTCAAGAAAATAGCAGTCTAAAACAGATGACGAGAAGTTATGCCCGACCGCAGCCCCAGCACTCTCAGTGCCGCTTATCGTTCCTGAATTATAACAGTTGATTACATCAGAAGCAGAATACCCGACCAATCCGCCAACATTGCTATCGCCGCTTACAGTTCCGGCGTTGTAGCTGTTTATAATAGCAGAATGTATGCAACTACCGCTTACTCCTCCAACATTGCTATTTCCGCTTATTTCACCAATATTATAGCAGTTAGTGATACTTTTACCGCTTCCAACCACCCCACCAACACCTCTTTCGCCGCTTATCTTGCCGGCGTTATAAGAGTTATTAATAATATTACGACAACTGCCAACCACTCCTCCGATCGATTCTCCTTTCCCGCTCACTGTGCCGACATTGTAACAACCGGTAACGGTGCCATCAAAAGAATTTTCCCCGACTACACCCCCAGCCATTCCATCACTGGTAGTGATTGTACCAGTATTGTAAGATTTAAGAACAAATGAAAAAGTATAGTTGTATCCGACCACTCCGCCTATAGTGTTAACGCCATTTACAGAGCCCGTATTATAGCAGTCGGATATTGTAGAATAATAACCATTGTGCCCCACTATGCCTCCAACCCTGCCACTTCCATTTACACGGCCTGTATTGATGCAGTTTGTAGTATAAGATCTTGTTGTGGACGGGGAATTTATATATCCGATTACGCCACCAATATATCCACGGCCACTTATGTAGGAGTCCCTTACAGCAAGATTGCTGATTGATGACGCATAGCAATGTCCAAATAACCCCTGACACGAGGCTGCTTTATTGATATATATGCCCAGCACAGAGAACCCATCTCCATCGAATCCTCCTTTGAACGAAGTCAAGGTATTAGTCAGGATAGTAGTTCTAATTCCTATTGCTGTCCAGTTATTAGTCGGAGGGGTAGTTTCCCAGTTTTGCCATTCGGTTGTGTCATTGAGGTAGATATGGGCAGTGAGTTTGAAGCATAGACCCTCCGAATAGTTGTTGCCCGCATTTACCTGTTGAGCGAGGTAGGCAAGCTCAGCGCCATTGGATATTAGATAGGGGTCATCTTCCGTGCCGGTGCCTCCGGCATAGCCTGTGGCTATGGAGCCGTCCCATATCTCCAACGGCTCTACAAGCTCCTTAAATTCAACCATTGTTACCTGTTCCTGTGGCTGATTGTAATCCTCTGTTATGCTTGCAGACTGTTCCTCTCCCACAACCACGACCGGCAACAAAGTCATGGAAATTAACACAGTCAAAAAAAGGGCAATTGCACTCTTTCCTCTAATAATCATAAATATATCCTCCCGTTTTTATTTTACACGAATAGTATAGCCCGAATACGGGCAATTGTCAATATATGGTCAATGAAATATTCTGCTTTTTGTAAGGAGATTTGGTATGATTGTATTTGACAGGCTTTGGGGGACGATGAAGGTTAGGGGAATTTCTCAGTATAGGTTGATTCACGAGTACGGCTTTAGCACGGGTCAGCTGGACAGGTTGCGCAAGAATGACAATGTGAACACCTACACATTATCGATGCTTTGCAAGATATTGAATTGCAGACTTGATGAAATTGCGGAATATGTTGAGGATTAGGGGTATCCGATGCCTTTTTGAATGGGTTAGAAGGGGCTTTGAATTTTGTCGAAGCGGGGATTGGGGATTGTGTGCCATGGCTCCGTGAAGGGGACGGATTGGAATTTGGCTCGTCTTGCTATTGTTCCGCTGATGTCGCTGCATTTTTCACACACGCCCTCGGAATTGTACTCATGTTCGCACGGGGGCATTATGTAGGTTATCTTATCCTCGCACCAGCCTTCGGGCAGGCGGTAATAGCCATTTCGCTGCACTATGTTTTCATTGGTCGGCATGGGGTTCAATGTCGAGCCGTTAGCATTGTCCTTGTCGGTATAAATCTGAAAGTGCAGATGATAGCCCGTCGATTCGCCCGAATCGCCCATGTAGCCTATGCACTCCCCCTGCTTGACCTCGCCGCTCGTTTTAATGCCCTTGCGCATAAGATGCGCATAGAGCGAACAGGTGCCGTCGCCGTGGTCTATCATAACATAATTTCCCAAGGAATTTTCGATGTATTCCTCGTCTCCGTAACAGTCTCTTGCCTTATAAATCGTTCCGCTCTTGGCTGCAAGTATCGATGAGCCCCGACTTTTGCCCGCCCTGCCGCTGACTATATCTATTCCCCGATGTCTGTCCGAACCGCCGAACCTATAGCCGTAGTTTGAGCTTATCGTGTAACAGTCCTGCGCAGGCCAAAGCCACTGCTCTGCACTCCCCTGCTCACCGATGCTATCATCGTTTGCCAAGGAAGTCCCGCAAAGCAGACTTAGGCATATTGCCAATATCAATGCTATGGTTTTCTGCGCCGTTCTTTTCATATTATTCCCTCCTTTCAAGAATACCCCCTTGCTTTGAAAATGTCAATTGAAAAAACCCGCAAACGGCGGGTCTTTTCAGTTCGTCAAAAAACTGTGTTTTTTGCCGGATAATAACCGCAGCTTGCCTGCATCGCTATGCGATGCGGACGGCAATCTACACAAGGTAACAGCCCTAAAGGGCAATCCGTTCCGACGTACACGCCGTCGGAGCCGGATTATGGTCAAGGGGGTGCGCCCCCTTGAGAACCCCAAAAGGCTTTTTCGACAGGCTGAAAACCCGCAAACGGCGGGTCTTTTCGTAGTATATGATATTTTCTTGTATTATTTGCGGGCTTCCTCTATCTTTGCCTGTGCCGCTGCGAGCCTCGCTATCGGAACACGATAGGGGGAGCAGGAAACGTAATTAAGCCCCAGCTTGTGGCAGAACGCAACCGATGAAGGATCTCCGCCGTGCTCGCCGCAGATGCCCAACTTGATGTTGGGACGGGTCTTTCTCCCAAGCTCCACTGCCATCTGCATCAGCTTGCCTACGCCCTCTTGGTCAACCCTTGCGAACGGGTCGGACTCGTATATCTTCTTCTTGTAGTAATCGTCCAAGAACTTGCCTGCATCGTCACGGCTGAAGCCAAAGGTCATCTGAGTAAGATCGTTCGTGCCGAAGGAGAAGAACTGTGCCTGTTCGGCTACCTTATCGGCGGTCAGCGCCGCTCTCGGAATCTCAATCATCGTGCCTACGAGATACTCTATCTCGACTCCGCGCTCCTGCATGACTTCCTTTGCGGTCTTATCGACTATGTCCTTGACAAACTCAAGTTCCTTGACCTCGCCTACGAGCGGAATCATAATCTCGGGCAGGATGTCCAAGCCCAGCTCCTGACGGGTTTCAATAGCCGCCTCGATAACTGCCCTCGTCTGCATCTCGGCAATCTCCGGATAGGTAACCGCCAAACGGCAGCCCCTGTGTCCGAGCATGGGATTGAACTCATGCAGTCCCTCTACCGTATGCTTGAGCTGATCGAAGGTTAAGCCCATATCGGCTGCCAACGCTTCAATGTCCTTATCCGCTGTCGGCAAGAACTCGTGCAGCGGGGGATCCAAGAATCTTATCGTGACGGGGCGTGCGCCCATCTCCTTGTAGATTCCCTTAAAGTCCTCCCTTTGCATCGGAAGGAGCTTTGCCAAAGCCTTTCTGCGGCTCACTTCGTCGGAGGCTACTATCATCTCGCGGACTGCGGGAATTCTGTCCTCCTCAAAGAACATATGCTCGGTTCTGCATAGTCCAATGCCCTCGGCTCCGAACTTGACTGCAACCGCCGAATCGTGGGGGTTGTCCGCATTCGTCCTGACCTTAAGGGTGCGAATCGAATCCGCCCAGCCCATCAGCCTGCCGAAGTCGCCGCCGATTGCTGCGTCCACGGTCGGAATTGCCTCTCCGTAGATGTTGCCGGTGGAGCCGTCCAAGGATATCCAATCGCCCTCTTTATATACCTTGCCGCCAAGCTCAAACTGCTTGTTGGCCTCGTCCATCTTTATCTCGCCGCAACCCGATACGCAGCAGGTTCCCATGCCTCTGGCAACGACTGCCGCATGTGAGGTCATACCGCCTCTAACCGTAAGGATGCCCTGTGAATGGTGCATACCCTCGATGTCCTCGGGGCTGGTCTCCAAGCGAACCAATACAACCTTCTCGCCGTTCTGCGCCCAGCGGGTTGCATCATCGGCGGTGAAAACTATCCTGCCGCAAGCTGCGCCCGGGGAAGCCGGAAGTGCGGAGCCTATGGGCTTGGCGTTTTTAAGCGCTGCGGAGTCGAACTGCGGGTGCAAAAGTGCATCGAGCTGCTTGGGATCGACCATCATCACGGCTTCTTCCTTCGTTCTCATGCCCTCGTCTACCAAGTCGCAGGCTATCTTTAGAGCCGCTGCTGCGGTGCGCTTGCCGCTTCTCGTTTGAAGCATGTACAGCTTTTTGTCCTCTATTGTAAACTCCATGTCCTGCATATCACGGTAATGCGCTTCGAGCTTTCCGCAAATCTCAACGAACTTATCGTATGCTTCAGGCATGATTTCCTTTAACTGATCTATGGTCTGCGGCGTTCTGACTCCCGCAACGACGTCCTCGCCCTGTGCGTTCATCAAAAACTCGCCGTACAGCTTCTTTTCACCCGTGGAGGGGTTCCTTGTAAACGCAACGCCCGTGCCCGAGGTGTCACCCGTGTTGCCGAACACCATCATCTGCACGTTGACCGCCGTTCCCCATGAGCCGGGGATGTCGTTCATCCTGCGGTAATAGATGGCTCTCGGATTGTTCCAGCTGCGGAAAACAGCCTTGACTGCGCCTATGAGCTGCTCTTTGGGGTCTTTGGGGAAGTCCTTGCCAATCTTTGCCTTGTACTCCGCCTTAAACTGCTCTGCAAGCTCTTTGAGGTCGGAAGCATCAAGCTCGGTATCCAGCTTTACACCCTTTTCCTCCTTCATCTTGTCAATCAGTTCTTCGAAATACTTTTTGCCGACCTCCATTACAACGTCAGAATACATCTGTATGAATCTGCGGTAGGAATCGTAGGCAAATCTGGGGTTGCCGGTCTTTTTTGCAAACGCTTCAACCACGGTATCGTTGAGTCCGAGGTTCAAGATTGTGTCCATCATGCCCGGCATCGATGCTCTCGCTCCGCTTCTGACCGAGACCAAAAGGGGATTTTCCACATCTCCGAACTTCTTGCCCGAAAGCTCCTCCAACTTTTTTAAGCCCTCGTCGATCTGGCTTAAAATCTCATCGTTGATGGATTCGCCGTCGTCGTAATACCGAATGCAGGCCTCGGTCGTTACCGTAAAGCCCTGCGGAACCGGCATACCCAAGCCCGTCATCTCTGCAAGGTTAGCACCCTTGCCGCCGAGCAGATTCCTCATCGTAGCGTTGCCTTCGCTGAACAGATATACGTATTTGTGTGCCAATGTATCGTCCTCCTGTTTTTTCCTTTTTTAGTCAACAGTTGATTATAACAGACAATAGATTCCATTTCAAGACAAAAATGAAAAATTGTCCTTTTTTATACAAATTCCCAAAGTGAAGTCCGAATTGGAGTTCACCTCGGGAACAATAAACCTTTATTCCTCTGCATTCGGCTTTTCTGCCGTAAGTTCATGTGGAGATATGGGTAGGGCGGTCTGCTCCGTCAGGCCCTCTTTCTCGGGCTTTCTGCCCGCTGCTGCAAGCTCGGCAACAAGGTAGTCTATCGTTGAGACCATCTCCTTGCGTTCGGCCTGCATCTGCAGAATCAGCGTGATAATCTCATCGAGATAGGCGTCAACGCTGACCGGATCATAGCCCCATATTACGGACTTGAAATCCTTGTTTGCAATCTCCTCTACACGAATCATCTATAAGCTCAAATTAAATGTCGTCGTATTCGTCCTCACCGTTGCCCACGACGTCGTAGTTGTTGGGCGCAACGACAAAGATTCCTCTCGAAATTTTGCATATCGTCCCGTTCAATGCGTAGACCGCACCCGAAATAAAGTCCAAGATGCGCTGCGCTCCCGTAACTTCAAGCTCCTCCATATTTACAATCACCGGCTTGCGAGACTTGAGGTTGTCGATAATGTTCTGAGCATCCTCGTAGCTCACTGGATGATAAACTATCATCTTCATCGCCGCAACGTTGGGCATGGGGACGGTTTCTCCGCCGCCTTGGAGCCTCGGCTCCTTCTTTCTGCCGCTGCTGCGCTCACGGCTCGGCGCCGGTGCTGCGCTTTCTGCAAACATGTCGTCGTTCTCGTGTTCCTCTGCCTCCTCGATGCCGATGAGGTCTAAAAATTTATTGTATATACCCATCTTTCCCTCCTGTGCTTGGGTTAGTATATTTTCTTTCTCCGAATATTGCCGTTCCGACCCTTACAATCGTTGCGCCTTCTTCTATTGCAATCTCATAGTCGTGGCTCATGCCCATCGACAGCCCCGATATCGGAAGCTCGGGATGCGCCTTTTTTGCCCTGTAAAACAGTTCCCGCATCTTTGAAAAATACGGACGAACCCTTTCTCCTTCAACCGCCGGCGGCACACACATCAGTCCGCAAACACGAAGGTGAGCAAGTCCCGACAAATGTTGCAAAAGCCCGTCGAGCTCATCTTCTGCTACTCCGCCCTTTTGCGCTTCATCACCGATGTTTACCTGCACGAGCACATCTTGGCAGAAATCGTTTCGTGCGGCACAACGCTCGAGCGCATCCGCCAATTCGATACGATCGACCGATTGAATACAATCGACCTTACCGCAGATATATTTTATCTTATTAGTTTGCAATTGTCCAATGAAATGAATGTCGCAATCGTTCTGTTTATAAAAAATTAACTTTTCCGTCACCTCTTGGGCACGGTTTTCTCCTACATACTTTACCCCCGCTAAAATCGCTTCGGCAATCCTGTCGGTTTGGGTAAACTTGCAGACCGCAAGCAGTTTTACCTCGCTCTCGTCCCTGCCCGCCCGCTCACAGGCTCGTTTGATGTTATTCCTTACCGTTAGAACGTTCTCTAAGATGCTCATCATATCACCTCATCGCCTACGGTATATCGTAACGAAGCCCCGACCTCAACTGAATCGAGCTGTCCTGTGCCACTATGACCGCATTTTCCTCGTCACTGCAAAGTATGTAGACGGGGATTGCAACGTATTCGTCACCCTGTTTTACCATTACCGTTGGCACTCCCGACTCATAGGTCAAGCCGTCAAGCCTCACCGTTGCACCGCTCGCACTCCTTGAAAAGCTGAACGTCCCGCTCCTCGTGTTCAAGATTGGCTTGGTATCCGAATATATCTCCACCACATAGGTTATTGTGGATGTAAACGTCCTTGCATAGCTGCAATATGCGGAGTAGACGGTGTCGCTGCCCGCCATGAGCATGGAATAGGTCTGCCCCTCGATTAGTCTCTCGGGAGAATCGATAGAAACGTTGAAGGCGACGTACCAATGGTCCGCTGCGATGATGCGGTACAGGTCTGAGGTTGAAGGCGATATGCTGCCGTAGCCGGACAAGATATCCGTTACCTGCGTAGTGTTGAGCTGGTCGGTGCTCAAGGCGCTTTCATATCCATCCGTGGTAAAGCTGATGTAGCCTGCGCTTCCATCGTTGACGAGCGTTGTCTTTTGTGTAAAGCTGCTCTGCAAGGCGCTTAGCTGATTCATACTGTTTGTCAAGGCCTCATCAGGCGTCACAAGCTGCTGCATCAGCGCCGTCCTTTCGCTCATCAGGGAGTAGAGATTGCTCTGCAAGGTCAAAAAGTCCTCGCCGCCCTCGCCGGAATTTGCTGCCATGATTTTATCGATACAGCTGTCTATATCCGCATTGATTTGAGTCAGACTGTCGGGCAGCGCACTCTCCCCGTATTGAAGCTGCAAGAGCGCCGATTGCTGGTCGTATATCTGCTGCTCCAAGGCTATAATCTGCGCAAGCTGCGTGTCATAGCCCCTCGAATAGGTGTTGACTATCGGCTGGGCGGACTGGACGTAATCTCCGTCGTTTACAAGGTATTGAATATGATAGGCCTCGCCCCGCTGCACTACGGTTTCGTTGCGAATCACAATGCCCCTGACTTCCATCACGCTGTCCATAACCTCTTCGCCCATGCGTGCCGACGAGGGATTGAGAATGAAATATACGCCTACGCCTATTCCTGCCGCTATGAAAAGCACAAGAATCAAGGGTGCTATTCTTCTACGCTTCTTCGCTGCCACTTAAATTCACCTCATATCCGTGTTTCTGCGATTTTCCAAGCTGGCGATCAAAATTCTCCTTGTTCTTTTCCATGTAGCCCGTAAAGAGCCCTTCGGCATCGATCCCGCTCCTGATGCACATGCTCACAAAGAAGTGCAGAACATCCACGAGCTCCTCTTTGATGGCCTTTTGATCCAAGGGCTTGGGGTTCTTCCACCACTTGTAATTAAGCTCGTTTAACAGCTCGGTAAGCTCGTCCATCGTTGCCAAAATGTCCTTCTGCATCCAAAGCTCATAGGAAAAATTGAGGTTTCGCTTTGATGAGATGTCCTCATCGAGCATCCTCTGCATCTTGAATATCTGTTCCAGCCTGTCCATGTTTTTCCCACCATTCTTCAAGTTCTCGCTGCATCTGTTCGGACTTGTCCTCCACCCTGCCAACGATGGCTGCGGCAAACCGCTTGGATGAGAACAATTCCTTAGTCAGCCTTTTCGTATCCTCTATTGTAACACATTCGATACCCGAAATGGTAGTCTCTTGAGAATATTCTTTATTTTGCAGAAGCAGGCTCTTGCCTATCGCATTCATATGCGCATTCGTAGATTCCATGCCGAGGATGAAACTGCCCTTTAATTGCTGCTTGCACCTTTCAAACTCCTCCGAGGTCAAGCCCTTTTCAATTAAAAGATCCAGCTCTTTGAGCATCAGCTTTAAGACCTTTACCGCCTGCTTTTCTCCGCAGCCTGCATAGACAGAGAACGAGCCCACGTTTCGGTAGGATATGGGGTAGGAATACACCGAATAAGCCAAGCCATGCTCCTCTCTAATGGTTTGAAACAGGCGGGAGCTCATGCTGCCGCCAAGCGCATTGCTAAGCACCGTCAGCGCATAATACTCCTTTGTGCCCAGCGAATAGCCGGGGAAGGTCAGGCAGATGTGCGCCTGCTCTATGTCCTTCTTAACAAAGGAATAGCGGAAGCCTTCTGTCGGAATATGCTCTATCACCTCATAGCATTCCCCGCTCGGTTCGGCTGCGAAATGCTCGTTCAAAAGCTCCATCAGCTTTTCCTCTTCAAAGTTGCCTGCGCAGGCTACAACCATGTTCTCGGGCGTATAATACCGCTTCATATACGCTTCAAAGTCCTTTTTCTTAAAGGAGGTTACCGTGTCCACCGTTCCGAGTATGGGTCGTTCGAGCGTTGTGCCGCCGAAGAACTTTGAGGAGGCGGTCTCGAAAACCAAGTCCTCGGGGTTGTCCTCGGTCATATATATCTCGTCGCAGATGACTCCCTTTTCCTTCTCAATCATTTCCTTGTCCAACTTGCTGTTAAGCACCAAGTCGGACAGCATATCTATGGCTACCGCCAAATCCTCGTCAATAACTCTTGCATAGTAACAGGTGCACTCCTTTGCGGTGAAAGCGTTTAA
Organism: Clostridia bacterium; assembly: GCA_030526995.1. GTDB lineage: Bacteria > Bacillota > Clostridia > Christensenellales > CAG-138 > JAQUTY01. The sequence continues at coordinate 47,975 of JAUNBP010000002.1, read as the reverse complement.
GGTTCCGCCTATGCTGTCCATCTCCGCTGCAATCTCTGCCGCAGTTCGCCGCTCCGTTCCCTTGAAGAGCATGTGTTCCACAAAGTGCGAGATGCCCGAAGTTTTTTCATTCTCGTACTCCGATCCGGCGTTGACCCAGATTCCTACGGAAACCGATCTTACGCCTTCCATACGCTCCATAACTACCCGCAACCCGTTTTCCATCGTTATTGTCTTTACCATTTATCCTCCTACTAAAAAAGGGCGCAACCCTCGTCACGCCCCCTAATTTATTCTATCATTCCTTAGGTTCAGCCGGCAGAAGATCCTTCCTCGTGAGGCTTATCTTTCCGGTCTTGGCGTCTATCTCTATGACCCTAACCAATACCTGATCGCCCATGTTCATGACGTCCTCAACCTTTTCAACCCGCTTGTTTGCCATCCTTGAGATGTGCAGCAAGCCGTCCTTGTTGCCGACGAGATTTATAAAGGCTCCAAAGTCCTTAATTCCGACCACGGTTCCGAGATACACGTCGCCTACTTCGATATCCTTGACGATGCCGTCAATTATCTTCTTGGCTTCCTTCGCAGCCGCTTCATCCGGAGATGCAATGAACACGGTGCCATCGTCGTTTATGTCAATCTTTACGCCCGTGTCGGCAATAATCTTGTTGATGACCTTGCCGCCCGTACCGATAACCTCTCGAATCTTGTCCGGATGGATGCTGAAGGAGATTATCCTCGGTGCATAGGGCGAAAGCTCGCTTCTCGGCTCGCTGAGGGTTTCTGCCATCTTATCCAATATGAACAGTCTGCCCTTTCTTGCCTGTTCCAATGCACGGGTAAGTATTTCACGGTCGATGCCCTTAATCTTTATGTCCATCTGTATTGCGGTTATGCCCTCTTTGGTACCCGCAACCTTGAAGTCCATGTCGCCCAAGAAGTCTTCCAAGCCCTGAATGTCGGTCAAAATGGCGATGTTGCCGCTCTCCTCGTCCTTTATCAAGCCCATGGCAACGCCTGCAACCGGCTTTTTAATCGGAACGCCTGCGTCCATGAGTGCAAGCGTGCTTGCGCATATCGATGCCTGTGAGGTGGAACCGTTGGAGCTTATGACCTCGGAAACCAGTCTCATGCAATAGGGGAACTCCTCCTCGCTCGGCAATACCGGCTCTAAGGCACGCTCTGCCAAGGCGCCGTGTCCAACTTCGCGCCTGCCGGGTCCGCGCATCGGTCTTGCTTCGCCTACGCTGTAGGGGAGCATGTTGTACTGGTGCATATAACGCTTGCTCTCCTCCAAGGTCAAACCGTCCAAAATCTGCGCTTCGGATATGGTGCCGAGGGTGGCAATCGTCAAAACCTGCGTTTGTCCCCTTGTGAACACTGCGCTGCCGTGCGGCCTCTCCAAAATGCCTACCTCGCTCCAGATTGGGCGAATCTCATCCTGAGCCCTGCCGTCGGGACGAATCTTTTTGTTGATAATCTTGTCCCGCATGACTTCCTTGGTCATCTTGTACAGGATTGCATCTATGTCCTTTGCAGCCTCGGGGTACTCCTCGGCAAAGGCTGCCTGAGTTTCTTCTTTGACTTGGTTGGTGCGCTCCTCGCGCTCGGTTCTGTCAAAGGTGTCCATCTGCCATACGACCTTATCGGCTGCAAACTCGCGAACCTTGTTTACAAGCTCCGCCTCCGGCTCGTGGATGACCACTTCGCGCTTGGGCTTGCCGCACTCCAAAGCTATCTCTTCGATGAAGGCTACTATCCTTTTAATCTCCTCGTGGGCGAACAGGATTGCTCCTAACATCTCCTCTTCGGATACTTCCTTTGCTCCGGCTTCAACCATCATGACGGCGTCCTTCGTTCCCGAAACCGTCAGGCTCAATACGCTTGCTTCACGCTGGGCACAGTCGGGGTTTAGGATGTACTCGCCGTCAACCATGCCTACTGCAACCGAACCCGTGGGGCCCATAAAAGGTGCATCGGATATGGACAGGGCGATGGATGAGCCAATCATGCCCAAGATGTCGGGCTGAACGTCCTGCTCAACCGAAAGCACCGTTGCCACTACCTGCACGTCGTTGTAAAAGCCCTTGGGGAACAGAGGGCGCAGCGGGCGGTCGATGAGACGGCAGGTCAAAATCGCCTTCTCGGTGGGTCTGCCCTCACGCTTGATGAAGCCGCCGGGGATCTTGCCTACCGAATACAGCTTTTCCTCAAATTCCACGCTCAACGGCAAAAAGTCAACGCCGTCGCGTGCCGTCTTTGCAACCGTTGCGCATACCAACACAGCGGTTCCGCCGCAGCGAACCAAGCAGGAACCTCCGGCCTGTTCGGCATACTTGCCAATCTCAATCGACAGTTTTCTGTTGCCGACCATCATTTCAAATGTCTTACTCATGTTTTTTCCTCTTTATCTTCATTTATTTATGCCACATTCATGCAAAGATTATGTTTTTTGCAAAAGCATTTCATAATCTTTGACAAAAAGATAGGCGGAGTATGAACTCCGCCAGACTTTTTTACTTCCTTAGGTTCAAGTTCGCAACAATCGCTCTGTACCGCTCGATGTCCTTTTCCTTTAGGTAGTTCAGCAAGCCCCTGCGCTGTCCGACCATTTTCAGCAAGCCTCTCCTGCTGTGGTGGTCCTTCTTGTTAATCTTGAGATGCTCGTTCAGATGATTGATTCTCTCAGTCAACAGTGCAATCTGCACTTCGGGGGAGCCGGTGTCGCCTTCATGCAAAGCATACTTTGCAATGATTTCTTGTTTGTCCATTATTTTTTCCTCCTTTTTTTCGTATCCCCGCAAACAGAGTCGAGCGCCGGAGATTCGCATCAACCCAGCAAGCGGTTTAACCTTGAATATGTTACCACAAATTTTGTGCAAAGTAAACCTTTATTTTACGGTTTTTAGAATTTTTTTTGCCGTTTCTATGTCACTTGCGATTTGAATTTTTAGCTCGTCAAGGTCGCTAAACTTCTTTTCGCTCCTAATCTGCTTTATAAGTCCTACTTCCATCGTCAAACCGTATAAATCCGCATTTGAATTTAGAATATGCGTTTCAACCGTTCTTGTGCTTCCGCCCACCGTAGGATTGCAGCCTACGTTTGTTACCGAATCAAAAGTCAAGCTGTCTATCCTTGTCCGTGTCGCATACACCCCGTCGGCGGGCAAAACCATATTCTTTACGTTGAGGTTGGCGGTGGGATAGCCTATTCTCCGCCCTATCCTGCGATTATGTACAACAGCGCCCGTCATCGCATAGGGTCTTTTTAGCAGGTCTTGGGCCTTTTCAACCTCGCCTTTTTTGATAAGCTCTCGGATTCTTGTGCTTGAAACAAGCTCGCCATCCATAAAAAACGGCTCCTCTATCTCAACGTTAAAGCCAAGCTCCTGCCCCAGCTTTTTAAGAAGCTCTGCATTGCCTGCTCCCGCCTTTCCAAAGCTGTAATTGAATCCCGCTATGAGGGTGTCGATTTGATGCCGCTCGCCCAGCAAATGCAAAAACTCAACGGGCGAAAGGTTTCGAATCTGCTCGGTAAACGGAATCATGTCAACCCTGTCCGCACCGAGCTCCAAAAACAGCCTTTCGCGCTGCTCGTTCGTCGTAAGATAGCTTATGTTCCTGTTTATGAGTTCAAGCGGATGATTGGAAAAGGTGAATACGGCACTGCAAATGCCCTTTCTTGCCGCCAAGTCCACGGCATTCGAAATCAGAGCACGATGTCCCGCATGTACCCCGTCAAACATTCCCAATGCAATTGCGTATTTCTCTTTTTTCATGTTCAATACAGATGCACCGCCAACTTAATCTGCTCGGATTGAATCTTAGCAACGCCCATGAACACGTCCCCACAATAGCAGCGAACCGCTCCGTCCGCCATGCCCAAAACCTTCGTTACAAGTCCATTCTTCATGGGTTCGGTGCGACCCTTGGGCAAATCCACCCTGTCAAGTCCTACAAGTGCAGCTTCGCATGAGACGACGGCGCTTTCAAGCTGCCCCCTCTCCTTCATCTTTCCAAGCTCGGCAATCGTGTGCGCCCCTTCTATCGTGAACGCTCCCGATGCGCTGCGAAGCAGAAACGACATATGTGCAGGCAGCCCCAGCCTCTGCCCGATATCGCGGCAAAGCGTTCTGATGTACGTTCCCTTGGAGCATTCCGCCTCGAGCAGAAACCGATTTTTCTCGGTCTTGTCGAGAATCTTTAGCTCATAAATCTCTAACTCCCGAATCTTATCGGGTATCTCATCCCCTGCAAGTGCGATATCGTACAGCTTTCTGCCCCCGCTTTTGAGGGCGGAGTACATGGGCGCCGTTTGCTTTTGTTTGCCCGTAAAGAGCGGTAGCACCGCTTCAAGTTCAGCCCTGCTTACATCGCAACAGGCCGTATCGATGCGCTTGCCGTAGGCGTCCTGCGTATCGGTGGAGGTGCCGAAGTGAATTTCAAAGATGTATCGCTTTTTCTTGTCTACGAGATAATCGAATAAGCGGGTTGCCCTGCCTATGCATATCGGCAATACTCCCGCTGCCCCCGGGTCGAGGGTTCCCGTATGCCCTACCCTCTTTTGGCAAAACAGCCTGCGAATATCCACAACCACATCGCTGCTGGACATTGCGGGCGGCTTTAAGACCGAAATAATCCCGTCCATCTATTCCCCCATTTGGTTCAAAACCTCGGCTTTGATTAGCTCCATTGCCTGCTCCATGCTGCAATCAAGCGTGCATCCGGCAGCCCTTTTGTGACCGCCGCCGCTAAATTTTGCAACCACGTTCAAAACGTCAAAGTCATATTTGGAGCGAAGGCTCACTCGAATCAGTCCTGAGTTGGATTCCCGTAACACGCACGCCACCTCAACGGTGTCTATATCCCGAATGTAATCTATCAAGCCCTCGCAGTCCGCATCCGTTGCGTTTAGAGCCGCAAGATCGCTTCTGTGAAGCTGCGATATTCCAAAGCTGTCGTTCTTGTATAGGCATAGGCGGGTTAAAATGATTCCGATGAGCTGAGTCTTTTTAAGGCCCACGGTTCTAAACAGCCTCCTGTTGACCTCCGGCAAATCGAAGCCGCATTCGAGCAGCCTTGCCGCAATCTCAAAGGTTTGGGGGGTGGTGTTGGAATAGGCGAAATTTCCCGTGTCGGTGGACAGGGCGCAAAACAGCGCAACGCTCATGCTCTCGGTGAGGGCAACTCCCATATCCTTGATAAGCTCATATATCATTTCCCCCGTTGCGGCGCAGTCCATTATCCAGTCCTCGTCGGTATAATGGGGGTTTGTTTCATGGTGGTCTATGCAAAAACTGTGCTTTGCGCCCTCTACAAGCGGCTGCAAAAAGCCCGTCCTGCGAATGTCGGCGCAGTCTATGCAGATAACGCTGTCGAAGGGGTTTATCCCCTCCAAATTTACTACCCTTTCGCTGTACTTCAAAAAGGAGTACAGCGGGGGCACGGGTTCCTCACAGGCTATTTGAACACGTTTTTTGCACTGAAGCAACGCCTCGTAAAGCGCAAGGCAAGAGCCCAAGGTATCGCCGTCGGGCGAAACATGGGCTATCAAAAGAAAATTGTCGTTGCGTTCGATGAAGGAACGGGCAGCCTTAAGACTCATTCTCCTGCTCCTCCTCCTTGATGTTAAGCTCGCTTAATATCTTGGAGATGTGTACGCTGTAGGCGATTGAATCGTCAAGCTCAAAGCGGAAGGTGGGCACCCTGCGAATCTGCACCCTTTTACCGGCCTCTCGGGCGATAAAGCCCGCCGCATGGTTCAAGGCATTCACGGTGCTTGTCCTTGCATTCTCATCCTCATCATATACCGAGACCCTCGCCTTGGCATATTTCAAATCGGGGCTGACCTCCACGGAGGTAATCGAGGTCATTGCGGCGATTCTCGGATCCTTCATCTCAAAGATAACCGCACTTACCGCCTTTTTCATCTCCTCGTTGACACGCTCTGTCCTTATCTGTCCCATTATCTCTTCACCTCTTCCACGGTGTATGCCTCTATCGAATCGTCTACGAGCAGGTCGTTGAAGTTTTCAAAGGATATACCGCACTCAAAGCCACTCAAGACCTCTCTTGCATCATCCTTGAAACGCTTGAGCGAGGCAATCTTGCCGTCGTAAACCACGATTCCGCCTCTGACAATACGAACCTGTGCATTTCTTGTAACCTTGCCCTCCTGCACATATGCACCGGCAATCGTGCCGACGCCCGACACCTTGAAGGTCTCTCTTATGGTCAGTCTGCCGAGTTCAACCTCCTCGAACACGGGCTTGAACATGCCCTTCATAGCGTTCTCGACGTCCTCGATGGCAGCATATATTACTCGATATGTTCTCACATCGACCTTCTCGCGCTCCGCTGCCGTTCGAGCGGTGGAATCGGGACGAACGTTGAACCCTATGACTATGGCGTTCGATGCAGAGGCGAACATGATATCCGAACCCGTTATCGCACCTACGCCGCCGTGGATGCAGCGCACCCTGACCTCATCGTTCGAGAGCTTTTCAAGCGCTTGCTTGACGGCCTCGACCGAACCCTGAACATCCGCCTTGACGATGATATTCAAGTCCTTCAATTCGCCCTCCGCCATCTGCGTAAACAAATCGTCGAGGGATACCTTCTGCATGGCCTTGACCTGTGCCGCCTTAATCTTATCCCTGCGCTCCTCGGCAACCTGACGGGACAGCTTATCGGCGTCTGCAACAATCAGCATATCACCCGCATCCGGCACCTCGTTGAAGCCCAAGACCTCGACCGGCGTGGACGGCCCTGCAATATTTACAACACGGCCCTTATCGTCCGACATTGCACGAACCCTGCCGTAAGCCGTTCCTGCAACAATCGTATCGCCCTTTTTGAGCGTTCCCGTCTGCACAAGCACCGTGGCTATCGGGCCTCGAGCCTTGTCGAGCTTGGCTTCGATGATGGTACCCTTTGCAAGCCTGTCGGGGTTTGCTTTTAGCTCCAAAACATCCGCTTGCAACAGTATCATCTCCAACAAGCTGTCAAGGTTTATCCTTTGCTTTGCCGAAACCGGTACGCAAATGGTGTCGCCACCCCATTCCTCGGAGACAAGCCCGTGCTCCGTAAGCTGCTGCTTGACCCGTTCGGGGTTGGCCTCGTCCCTGTCAATCTTATTTATTGCAACTATTATGGGCACGTTTGCAGCCTTGGCATGGTTTATTGCTTCTACGGTCTGCGGCATTATGCCGTCGTCCGCTGCTACAACCAAGATTACTATATCCGTAACCTGCGCTCCCCTTGCACGCATGGAGGTGAACGCCTCATGACCCGGCGTGTCGATAAAGGTTATCTGCCTGTCGTTGCACATGACCGTATAAGCGCCTATGTGCTGCGTGATTCCGCCCGCTTCCGCCTCAGTGACGTTGGTATTTCTGAGCGCATCGAGAAGCGAGGTCTTGCCGTGGTCTACGTGTCCCATGATGGTGACTACCGGCGGGCGCGGCTTTAGCTTGGCGGGATCGTCCTCGTCCTCGGAGGCATCTGCCAACACGTCCTCGAAGGTCTTTGCAAGCTGTTGCTCGAGCGTGATGTTGTAATCGCTTGCGATAAGTTCACAGGTGTCAAAATCAATCTCCTGATTTATCGTTGCCATAATGCCCAGCATGAACAGCTTTTTGATTATCTCGGTTGCGGGTTTTCCTATCTTTTCGGACAGCTCCTTTACCGAAATGGTTTCAGATGAAATTATCGCATGTTCTATAACAACCGGCTCTGGCTTATGCTGCGGAGCCTGACGCTTCGATTGCTTTGGTCTGCGTGATCCTAAGGCTCCGTCCTCGTCCCAGCTTACATTGCTCGGGCCGCTTTCTTTTAACATAGATTTCTTATTCTTCGCCTTCCTATCCTTTTCATAACCCTTTTTGCTTGCATCATACGTTTTGCCCTTGCCCGACGTACTCTGCGGAATTACAACGGCGCGGCTCGCAGACTTTGCCGGTGCGGTCTCGACGGGTTTTTCAGCCCTTTGTGCTTCCTTTTTGGGCGGTCTCGCCTCGGTGCGCACGGGCTGCCTTGCCTCTTCGGGAACGGATTCCTTCTCGTCAGGCTTCTGCTGCACTGCTGCGGGGGGTTGCTCCGCTTTTACAGGCTCGGGTTTGGGCTCGGGCTTAAGTTCGGGCTTGGGCTCCGATTTTGAAACGGGCTCATCCTGCTTTTTCTCAACCGCTTGAGGCTGCACGGCAACCTGCTCCGCTTCTTCCTCATCGTCCGTTCCGCCGACGTGCACAGCGCCCGCCTCCGACGATTCGAGCATCTTTCTAAGGCGTTCCATGCGCTCCTGCTCCAACCGCTCCTTGCGAATCTGCTGCTCCTTGGCGAGAATCTCAACCTCCGCCTCCTTGACAGCCGTCAAAAGCACGGCAATCTCCGAACGGGTCTTTCCGACCTTTTCAAGAAAGCTCGTGATGTTTTTCTGTACCTCTACTAAATTTCTACTTAAAATCTTTGCCATAACTTACCCCCGATCCTCTTCCGAGTTCTTCGCATTCATAATCATTTTCACAAAACTCTCGTCGGTTACTGCCATCGCCATTCGGCTTGGCTTTCCAATCGCCTTTCCGACATTGTCCGTCATTATCAACGGCACCTTATAGTATGCACAGAGGTCGGCGTATCCTTTCTTGCTGTTTTCGGACGCATCCGTCTGAAGCAGTACGAGCTTTGCCTTGCCCTGCTTGACAGCGGTCTCAACCGCAAATTCACCGCTTTGGCACTTTCCTGCCTTCATGCACAGTCCCAGTGCGTTATCGAGCCTCGGATTCATTTGAAAACTCCTCTCTCAATTCATCGAACAGCGAGACAGGCACGGGCTTTTCCAATGCCCTATCCAACGCCTTGGTCTTTATCGCCCGATTAAGGCATTCAACGTTATGGCAAAGGTAGGCTCCCCTGCCGTTGCGCTTGCCCGTGTGGTCGATAATTACTCCGTCCTCAGTTGTGTTTACTATGCGAACGAGCGTTTTCTTCGGCTGCATCTGCCTACACGCTACGCACATCCGCATCGGAATCTTCTTCAAATCCTTACTCCTCTGTTTCCTCCATAAGATCCAACGCATCCTCTGCCTGCGACTGGCTCTTAATATCAATCTTCCAACCCGTGAGCTTGGCGGCAAGACGGGCGTTCTGGCCTTCCTTGCCTATGGCAAGTGAAAGCTGGGTGTCGGGAACGATGACCCTCGCTGCCTTCTCATCTTCGTTTATGTAAACCATGAGCACCTTTGCGGGGCTTAAAGCCTTTGCAATGTAGATTGCCGAATCATGGTCATACTCGATGATGTCAATCTTCTCGTTGTGAAGCTCATTTACAATGCGCTCCACCCTTGCGCCTCGCTGTCCCACGCAGGAGCCTACCGCATCGATGGTGGAGTCGGATGAATACACCGAAACCTTGGTGCGGAAGCCCGCTTCGCGTGCTATGGACTTTATCTGAACCACGCCGCTCTGAATCTCGGGAACCTCAAGTTCAAACAGTCTCTTGACAAGCCCCGGATGGGTTCTTGAGACGAGAATCTGCGGGCCCTTGTTATCCTTGCGAACCTCAAGCACATAGACCTTGATTCGGTCGTTGTTGTTGTAAGTTTCGTTTGGAATCATCTCGTTTGCCATCAAAATTCCGTCGGTTTTGCCGAGCTCTACATAGGCGTTGCCCTTTTCTACGTGCTGGACTATCGCCGTTAGAATCTCGTTCTCCTTCTCAATATATTCCTCGTAGATGTTGCCGCGTTCCGCCTCGCGTATGCGCTGAACAACAACCTGCTTTGCGGTCTGGGCTGCAATCCTGCCGAAATCCTTGGCCTTCGCCTCGACCTCCAAGACGTCACCAATCTCGTAGAGGTGGTTTATTTCCCTTGCCTTGTCGATGGATATTTCCACGGTCGGATTTTCGACCTTCTCAACGACGGTCTTGGATGCATATATCCTTATCTCCCCCGTTTGAACATCAATTTCCGCTCGGACGTTGCCCGTGGAATTGTAGTTCCTCTTGTATGCCGAAATCAAGGCTGCCTCGATTGCGGAGAGCAGGACGTCCTTGCTTATTCCGCGTTCCTTCTCCAGTGAATTCAATGCTTCGATAAATTCTGCGTTCATTTTTTTCTTACCCTTTCTGTTTCCCTAAAATACTATGTGCGGACGAACAAGTGCCGCATCTTTTTTGTTTATTGTAAGCCTCTCGCCCTTATCGGTTTCAATCGTGAAGGAGGTCTCATCGAAATCAACCAAGTTCCCGATAAACTCCTTCTTGCCGTTTTGCGGGGCGTAGAGTTTTACCTGCAATGCCTTGTTGAGATTCCTCTGATAATCAGCCGCTTTTTTCAGCGGGCGATCCAGCCCTAACGATGATACGGAGAGGAAGTACGCTTGCTCAATCGGGTCGTTCTCGTCCAAGATTGGCTCAACCGCCCTGCTCACAAGTTCGCAATCGTCAATGTTGACGCCGCCCTCCTTGTCGATATACAGGGTGAGAACCCAGTCTCCGTACTCCTTTACAAACTCCACATCGCACAGTTCAAAGCCGAGTTCCTCGACTTTTGCCTTGCAAAGTTGTTCACAAATATCGGTTGTTTTCATTCAACGCTCCTATTCAAAATCAAAGAGTGGGTCACCCCACTCTCAAAGTTCACATTCCAACATTCTTACCTGAAGATTATAACACACACATATTGGCTATGCAAGCATTATTTTTCAGACTTTTCATCGATGGCTTCATTAGCTGTGCCGTCGGTGGCTTCATGTTCCGATTTGTCAGCAAACATTTGGCTCTTGGCGTAATGAATCAATGCCAAATAGGAAAGGGCGACTGCCGCCGACAAAAAGCCGATGCACCATGCCTCAAGTCTCACCCCTGCTATTGCAAAGTCCAAAAGCGTGAGCACGATTCCCATTGCAAACAGTCCCGTTGCACTTTTGCCGTACCAGTCGGCGTAGGCTACGTCCTTTTTTTTGAGCATGATTGCAGCACCCGCCAGCATAAGGGCTTCTTTAACCACGACGAGGACAAAGACCACGAGGTAGAAGGGCTCGCCCGACTTGCGTATTAGGATGCAGATTAATGCACCTACGACAAGGAGCTTGTCCGCTACCGGATCCAACAGCTTTCCCGTGTCGGATATCCAGTTGAACTTGCGTGCAAGGTATCCATCCAATATATCGGTAAAGAATGCCGTTGCAAACACTATGAGCGCATAGGTGTACTCATATCGGATGAACAGATAGATGAACAATCCGGCAAGGGCAATTCTAAATACCGACAAGATGTTTGGTATGTGCTTCATCAGCAGCTCAAATCCTCCACGTACAGCGTTCTTACCGCATTCTCATCCTCAGCTGCGGGCTGCTTGGGCTTTTTGGCCTCCTCGCGAGCCTCGAAAAACTTTAAGGCTACCTGCGGGAACAGGGCGTAGCTTAAAACATCCTCGTCCTTCTCGGCATACTGCTTTATCTCCTCGCGGTAGTGGTCGAGCTCGGGCTTGAGCAAATCTGCGGGACGGCAGGTAATGACCTCGTCATCGCCAATTGCCTTTCTCCTCACTTCCTCATTTACCTTACCCGGTAGGCTGCCGTATTCACCCCTCAACAGGGCCTTTGACTCCTTTGGGAAGGTCTTATATCTGCCCACAAGCACATTGAACACCGCCTGCGTGCCCACTATCTGGCTGGTCGGAGTTACGAGCGGCGGGTAGCCAAAGTCCTCGCGGACCCTCGGAATCTCCGCAAGCACATCGTAATACTTATCCTCGGCGTTCGCCTGCTTGAGCTGGGAAATCAAATTTGAGAGCATTCCGCCCGGAACCTGATACAAAAGCGTGTTGGTATCGACCCGAAGCGACTTTACCGAGATTATTCCCTCGTTCATCATCCTGTCGGCAACCGTGCGGAAGTGCTTTGCTGCGACCGACAGCTTGTTAAGGTCAAGCCCCGTGTCCCTCTCGGTTCCCTGCAAGGTTGCAACCAAGGGTTCGGTTGCGGGCTGTGCGGTGCCGTTGCCCATCGGGGAGAGTGCGGTATCTACGATATCCACGCCCGCCTGTGCAGCCATCAAAAGCGTCATATCGCCCGTGCCGGTCGTGTTGTGCGTATGCAGGTGAATCGGTACGTTCAAGTCCGCTTTTAACCGCTTTATGAGCTTGTAAGCGTCATAGGGCAGCAGCAGGTTTGCCATGTCCTTGATGCAGATGACATCCGCGCCCATCTGAACGAGCTCCTTTGCGAGCTTTACAAAATAATCCTCGCTGTGAACCGGAGAAATCGTGTAGCTGAGCGCCGGCTCGCAGATTCCACCGTATTTTTTGGTGTACTTTATAGCCGATTCGAGGTTTCTGACATCGTTGAGTGCATCGAAGATGCGGATTACGTCGATTCCGTTTTCAATCGCCTTTTTGCAGAACTGCTCGACCATATCGTCGGCATAATGCTTATACCCCAAGATGTTTTGACCTCGGAACAGCATTTGCAGCTTCGTGTTCGGAAGCGCCTTTCTGAGCGTTCTGAGTCTCTCCCACGGGTCCTCGTTCAAAAACCGCAGGCAGGAATCGAAGGTTGCGCCGCCCCAAACCTCGAGCGACCAGTAGCCTATGGAATCCAGAACCTCACAGGCGGGGAGCATATCTTCGATTCTCATACGTGTTGCCGCTTGAGATTGGTGGGCGTCACGCAGAATCGTGTCGGTTATCAAAAGTTTATTCATTCATTATCCTCCTATTGCAGCAGTGACAGGAATACGCCTGCGGCAATCGCAGAGCCTATGACGCCTGCCACATTGGGGCCCATGGCATGCATGAGCAAAAAGTTCTTTGGGTTCTCCTTCTGTCCTACGACCTGCGAAACACGTGCAGCCATGGGAACTGCGGAAACGCCTGCGGAGCCTATGAGCGGATTTATCTTCTTCTTGGTGAAGAGGTTCATGATCTTTGCAAGGATTACGCCGCCTGCCGTGCCGAAGCCAAATGCCAGCACGCCGAGGGCGATAATTTTAAGGGTATCTGCGCTCAAAAATACTGCGCCGGTAGCCGTAGCACCTACGGAAATTCCGAGGAATATCGTGACGATGTTTACAAGTTCGTTTTGAACCGTCTTGCTGAGCCTTTCGGTCACGCCGCACTCTCTAAAGAGGTTTCCTATCATCAGCGAGCCGATGAGCGGCGCCGCCGAGGGCAGGAGCAGGGCGATGAAGATGGTTACGATAATCGGGAACAGAATCTTCTCGGTCTGGCTGACCGGACGAAGCTGTTCCATGACTATGCTGCGCTCCTTCTTGGTGGTCAAAAGCTTCATGATAGGGGGCTGAATGACCGGAACGAGAGCCATGTACGAATAAGCCGCAACCGCAATCGGTCCCAAAAACTGCGGGGCAAGTTGGGAGGTAACCAAAATCGCCGTGGGGCCGTCTGCGCCGCCGATGATGCCGATGGACGCCGCCGCATCCTGCTCAAATCCCAAGACCAGGGCGAGTCCAAAGGCAACGTAGATGCCGAGCTGTGCCGCTGCGCCTAAGATAAGGCTCTTGGGGTTGGCAATCAAGGGTCCGAAGTCGGTCATGGCTCCCACGCCCATGAAGATGAGGCAGGGATAGATGCCGAGCTTGACGCCGAGATAGAGGTAGTCGATAAGGCCGCCATCGCCTGCGCCGAGCGTCGCCCAGTCTACATGTCCTTCCGAGAATATCTCGGTGTGATACAGGTTCGAGCCCGGAAGGTTGGTGAGCAACATTCCGAATGCGATAGGAACGAGCAGAAGTGGCTCGTATTTTTTAACGATAGCCAGAAACAGAAGGAAACAGGCTATCAGAATCATTATAAGCTGTTTCCAGCCGTCGCCTTGGAACAGCCCGTAAAACCCCGTCGTTTGGAGAAAGTCGATAAATCCTTCCATAGGTTCTTACCTTTATCCGATCGTGCAGAGCAGCTGTCCTGCCGAAACGGTTGCGCCCTTTGCTACGGACAGACCCGTGACTTTACCCGCTACGGGTGCCAAAATCTCATTTTCCATCTTCATGGCTTCGAGCATCATCAGCACTTGGCCTTCCTTTACGGTGTCGCCTACTGCAACGCTTACCGAAAGAATGGTGCCCGGCATAGGAGAGTTTACGCTCTCACCGCTGCCCGAGGCTGCGGGTGCAGGTGCCGGTGCGGGTGCGGGCGCCGGGGGCGCTGCGGGCTTTGCAGGGGTTACATTTGCAGTTGCAGTGGACTTGTCGATTTCTTCGACTTCAATCTCGTACTGAGTTCCGTTTACATTGACTAAAAACTTACGCATTTTTTCTTCCTCCCGATTATCCTACTCTTTTGAATGATGTGATTCTTATCGCCTCTACGTCCTTGCCCATTACCGTTGCAATGGCTGCGGCAATACCGGCTATTATCTCTTGGCGATTTTCGATGGGGGCTGTGACAGGCGCTGCGGGCGCTGCCACTGCTTGGGGTACTGCTTCCGTCTTGGGCTTGGACAGATTTCTGACGAGCAGGCTGTAAATCTTCACGATGAAGATGAGCATAATTAGCCCGACAAAGACCGTGCCGAATCCGAGAAGCATGACGGACAGGTTTGAGGGCGGTACTGCCGCCTCCGACGTCGTCTGTGCGACTTCCGTGAGCAAACTCAATGTCATATTTTTCCTCCTATTTGGTTAGATGCTCATAAATCTCAATCTAACCCAGTTACTGTTTATTTCGACAATAACCCTCTTTTTCCTTTTTTTTGAAACCGCTTTTTTAGTATATTTTATCCCGATTGCCAAAAACTAACCTCATGCTGGTATTGTTTTTAAGAGCCGTTCTGCTCTACATCTTCATACTGTTCATCATTCGTTTGACGGGCAAGCGTCAGGTGTCGGATTTGCAACCCTTTGACCTGCTCATTACCCTCACGATTGCCGACCTTGCAAGCTGTGCAATAGCGGATACCGATATCCCGCTTCTCTACAGCATTGTGCCGATTCTTGCGCTCTTCCTTGTGCAGCAGTGCATTGCAAAATTCTGTCTGAAAAACAGTGGTTTCCGCCGAGCTGTCTGCGGTACGCCCGTGATTTTAGTGCGTGAGGGCAGGCTTGAGGAGAGGGCGATGAGTCAATCCAATTACACGGTGAACGACCTTACAGACCAGCTTCGTTCGCAAGGCATTTTTGATATCGGCTCGGTCTACTACGCAATTTTGGAGACGAACGGGAGCATGAGTATCATGCCCATAGACAACGGCGAACAGCCCTCCAAGGAGCTTTCCCATATGCTGATTTTGGATGGGAAGATATGTCGTGATGCTGCAAAGGCTCTGTCCATGGACAGAAATGAGATTGCTTCCTATCTCAACGGTTATTCCATCTCCGATGTTCTTTATATGCAGCTTGCGCCCACGGGAAAGATTCGCATTCAACTGAAGTGGAGAAAGGGTGCAAAGCTGATTGAAACCCGCAAAAGAGGTGATTAATATGAAATTTATCGTCGTACAACGCATATTCACGGTTGTGTTCATCATAATTCTGATTCTGCTGTTCACCCTGCCCTGCTCCTTAATTCACTCGACTTACAACGATGTCGTTACGGATATCGATGGGGCACTTTCCGCCCTCGATGAGGATAACTTTGAGCTTGCTGCGCACCATGCGGGCAAAATAAACGAGCTTCTAAGCGAAAGAAGCCCCAAGATAAAGTGGTTTGTGAATCACGGAGTTGTTAATGAGGCCGTGCTTGAGGCGGTCTTGGCCGAGAAAATGTGTATTCTTGAGGACAGGGAGGCTGCCGTTGCCGCCTTTATCGCCCTGAAAAGTGCGCTGAATGCGCTCGATGATATCGAATATTTTGATTTTAATACGTTTTTATAAGCTCAGTTTTCGTAGCTGTTTGTAAGGGTCTCAATCTCATCCTTGCTTAGATATCGCCACTGCCCGCTTTTGAGACCTCCGAGAGTCAAGCCGCCGTAGGCTATGCGCTTGAGCCTGAGCGTCCTATGCCCCACCGCTTCGACCATGCGTCTGACTTGGCGGTTCTTGCCCTCGTGAATCGTTATAGAAAAGGCAGTGTTGCCGCCCTCCTTTGTCGGGGCGACATCGAAAACACGGGCGGGGGCGGTCAGCCCGTCCTCAAGCTGCACACCGTTTGTCAGCGTTGCAATCTCGCTTGCGGTGAGCTTTCCGTCACAGATGGCACGATAGGTCTTTTTTACGCCGTAGCGGGGGTGCATCAATTTGTTTGCAAGCTCCCCGTCATTGGTCAAAAGCAGCAGGCCCTCCGAGTTGATATCCAGCCTGCCAACATTGTAGAGGCGCTCCGGAATATCCTTGATATACTCCTGCACGGTCTTTCTCCCCTCGGGATCGGAGGAGGTGCAGACGACGCCCCGAGGCTTGTACAACAAAATCACGAGCTTGCGTTTGGCGGGAAAAATCTGCTTTCCGTCCACTTCCACAATATCGTGATCGACTTTTACGCTCATGCCGAGGGTGGCTGTAACTCCGTTTACGGTAACCCTGCCCTCTGAAATTATCGTCTCACAGGCTCGCCTTGAGGCAACGCCCGCATCCGCCATGTACTTTTGGAGCCGCATAAACCCTGCTTTCTATGCGATGAACCGTTCCAAAACCTCCATAAGATAGTACCAAAAGCCGAGCTTGTCAACGCTTTGGGAGGCTATGAGCCTGCGCTCGCCTACGATTTGTCCGTTGACAAGGACTCTGATAGTGCCAAGCTCGCTGTTAAGCTCGACAGGGGCTGTCAGCGATTTAACACACTCAAAAGATACGGAAACGGTATCCTCGCCGTTTTTCTTCGTTGGATACATTATACTCTTTTCAACGACGGCTGCCAACTCTTTTTTTTCGCCGTCCTCAACTGAAACGCTTGCCTTCCAAGTCTTAGCATCGACTAAAGTCGTCATCTCAAAGTTTTCAAACCCGAAGTCAAGCATGTTCTTTGCGCCGTTCCACATATCAGGGCAGTTGATAACCGTTCCTACCAAGAGCAGCCCGTCTCGCTCGGCGGCAAACACCAAGCACTTGCCTGCGGCAATCGTGTAGCCGGTCTTGACCCCGCAGCCTCCCTCGTACTCCCAGAGGATTTTGTTCTTGTTTTTTAGCGTTCGAGAGACGGCTCCCGTTTCGGTTTCGTGATAGGTGGTTCCGACTATCTTTGCAAAGTCCTCGTTTTGCATTGCGTATGAGGCAATCAAACTCATATCCATTGCCGATGCGTAGTGATTGCTGTTGTGCAGCCCGTTTGGGGTTACAAAGTTGGTGTTCTCACAGCCTAAGGATTTTGCCTTCTCGTTCATCATGGTTGCAAAGTCCTCGACGCTGCCCGCAATGTGAATTGCAAGCGCTACTGCGGCATCGTTGCCCGAGGTCAACATAAGCCCGTACAGAAGGTCTCGGACGCTTAGCGTTTCGTCATAGCCCAGATACATTGAGGAGCCCTCGGTGCCCACAGCCTCATCGTCTATAGCAACCAATTCGTCGAGGTTGCAGTTTTCAATCGCAAGAAGGGCGGTCATTATCTTGGTCGTGCTCGCTATCGGAAGCCCTTGATCGGCGTTATGCTCGTACAGCACCCTGCCCGTCGTTGCCTCCATAAGGCAGGCGCCCTGAACCGAAACTGCGGGCGCCGCCTCCGCCGAGGAAGGAGCCCCCACGGTCAGCAGAATCAAAACTATAAGGGCTTTGGCAAGCCTCCTCATTTATCGGATTCCTCCCCTTCCTTCTGTTTCTTGCAGGATACTATCGCCTGCTTTATTTCGCACATCACCTGCGGAATCATCTCGACGAGTCGATCAATCGTGTTGTCGTATTCGGCGGGCAGCACGCTTGCCTGCCCTGATTTTACGGACAAAAAGGCCTTTGGCGTTACGGATACTCCGGCTACTGCCGTGCCCAAGAACGGATAATCGCCCTCGGATTCGCTCTGCTTGATTGCCTTCTCCGCCTTGCCCTGCATTGAATATTCCCCGCCGCCCGCAAAGAAGCCAAAGCAGACCTTGGACACGGGCAGCACCAAGGAGTTGCCGTCCGAATACACGGGGTTGCCAACGATAGTCGTGACATCGACTATCGATTTTAACTGAGTCATTGTTGTTTGTATTATACTTTCTACCGGGTGCATTTTATTTTCCTCGTTTCTTCAAATATATGTTGATAATATTCGCAGGATTCAGCCGAGTTATGCCAAAAACTTTTATTCTGAAAATCGATAGGTCGTAGACGGGCGCAACTTCTATGTGATTTTGGAGCGAATACAGCTTTGCCGCTGCCTTCAATGCGGAATAGAGCGCGCCTATGCTCCACACCGTCAGCGCAGCGTCGTTTTCTATGCCCAAAATCACTTGAACCTTGAGGTCCAATTTTTTGATAAGGGATTCGAAATCTATTTTGCTTTTGTGCTTCTTTTTGGATAAAAGCGGGATTATCTTGACACTCCCGTCCTTTTTAAGATGATGAATCGTAAAATACGGCTCTCGGAGTAAGCACAGCCGAAAGTTGAAGTCAATCGAAAACAGGTTGAGCGGGCGTACAGCTACCGAAAACCTTGAGCTTCGCAGGGAAAATACGCCGTCAAGCCTAATCGTTATCGGCATTAGCAGCAGCGAAAGCAGGAGCAATATGAAAAACAGCACTATAAGCACGGCAAGCATATTGCTATTCTTTCCCAAAAATCAAAAAAAGAGCCATCTTGTTGATGACTCTTTCGAATACAGATTGTGTTATCTGGATCCCTTGTCGTAAGGGATGCCCTCCGCCTTCGGCGCTCTGGACTTTTTGGAAGTTAAGACCAGAAGTATCATCGTGACGATGTACGGGAGCATGGGATACAGGTAGGTGCTGACGCCCTCAAGCGACTTGAACTGGGGCATGAACGGGATGCTCGAAGCATAGGCTCCGACGACCTTGAACAATGCGAAGAACAGGGATGCTCCAAGGATGCTCCAAGGTTTCCAGTTACCGAATATCATAACCGCCAAGGCTAAGAAGCCGTAACCTGCAACCGTGGACTGGAAGCCCGAACCCGCTGCAAGCGTGAACGCAAGACCGCCGATACCGCCGAGGAAGCCCGAAATCAAAACGCCGCAGTAGCGCATCTTATATACGTTGATACCTACCGAGTCCGCTGCCTGAGGATGTTCACCGCAGGCGCGAAGCCTTAATCCGAACTTGGTCTTATACAGAAGAACCACCGCAATTGCAAACAGTATGATTGCAATAATCGTTGTAAGGTAGAAGTTCTTAAAGAGAAGATTCTGGAAGAAATTATCCGCTGCCGTTATTCCGAAGGAATCCTGAGTGATGCGGGTCCATGTGGGAATCAAAATGGTGGTCTGTCCCTGACCCTGGACTACCCAGGTAAGCACGATTGCAAATGCGGGAGCCAACATGTTCAGTGCCGTACCGCCGATGGTCTGATCCGCCTTTAAGTTGATGGATGCAAATGCCAGCAAAACGGAGAATGCAATACCGCACACGCCCGCAAACATTGTTGCAATGAACATTGCCGATTGCGAACCCATAGCACCGGAAAGTACCGAAGGATCCAGCCAGCGCAGCATGAGGCAGCCCATCAAGGCGCCTATAATCATTATGCCCTCCAAAGCGATGTTGATGATACCGCTTCGCTCCGAGAACATACCGCCCATGGCAACGAGCAGCAACGGAACCGCAAACAAAATTGTTGAACTAATTACGTCTGCAAGTACATTCATTACTTTTCACCCTCACTTTCCTTATTATCGGCAACAGTTGGCGGTAATACGCCTTTGCCGTTATCTCCTGCCTGCTGAGCATGAGCTTTAAGATCCTCCTGCTCGGCGTCAACCGTTTTGTCCTCGTTAACATTTGTTTTGTTGAGCTTAATTGCCTTGCCCAAGAGGGTCTTGGTTAGCAGTGCAAATGCACTCAGGTAGATAATAACCGCAATGATGATATCTATCATCTCTTTGGCGAAGGTCGGTTGCAGCGACTCGCCGCCTACTTGGATGTACGAGATGAACAAGGCGCTGAATATCGTGCCTATCGGGTTGGAGGTTGCAAGCAACGCAACGGATATTCCGTTGAATCCCATTGCAAGAAGCACCTTTTGGATGTTGTAATCCGCAGTGCCTGCCAGATAGTACAAGCCGCCGCCCAAGCCTGCCATTGCGCCTGCTATGACCATTGAAAGGACGATGTTGCGCTTTGCATTGATACCGGCATAAATACTTGCATTCTTGTTGTTTCCGCAGGCCTTAAGCTCGTAACCGAACGTGGTTCTGTTGAGCACGACCCACAGGATAATCGCAAAGGCGATTGCAATAAAGATGCTTATATTCATGTAGTTGGATTCGAACAGCGTGTCCAGACCCCATTTTGGAATCATTGCGTCGGGATTGGCGTAGGACAACGACGCCGTTCTGTCCATAATAGGACTGTTTACCCATGCGGTCGGAAGCATTATCTGCTTGCCTGCAGCATTTCTGATGTTCATGCACGCAAGGTTTACTGCAAAAAGTCCAATCCAGTTGAACATGATTGAGGTGATAACCTCGTTAACGTTGAACAGTGCCTTGAATAAACCGGGGAAGAAGCCCCAAACCGCACCTGCGATGATGGATGCAATCAAGCATGCCCACCAAGGCATTTGGAATATGATTGCGCAGGCGAGTGCTGCGAATGCACCAACCGTGTACTGACCGGATGCACCTATGTTGAACAAACCGGTCTTGAATGCAAAGGCGACGGATAAGCCTGTCATTATCAGAGGTGCTGCTTGATACAGAACCTTTGCCATCTTGGGTAGCGTCGAAACGCCTGCCGTTAAAAGCTCACCGAACTTGCCTACCGCCTCGCCGCTGTTCACAACGAGCAACAGCAGAAAGCCGAACAGCAAACCTACAAGAATCGAAATTACCGATGCAAGAATACTGATTAAACCTTTTTTCATCCCTCAATCACCTCATCTTCCGTCGATACTGAATTTGATTCAAGCGGTTTCTCTGCATCCCTGTACATGTTCTTTGCGCCCGCCATGTAAAGACCGAGCTCCTGAACGGTAACCTGTTTCGGGTTGAATTCACCGACTATCTCGCCTTCGTACATAACCAAAATTCTGTCAGGAACGCTCATAACCTCTTCCAACTCCAATGAAACGAGCAGGACCGCTCTTCCTGCATCCCGCTGGGCTACAAGCTGCTTGTGAATGTACTCAATGGCCCCGACATCCAAGCCTCGGGTCGGCTGAACTGCAACGAGCAGCTCAGGATCCTTATCGATCTCACGCGCAACTATCGCCTTTTGCTGGTTACCGCCGGACATTGAACGTGCCGTTGTAACGGGTCCTTGACCGGAACGGATATCGTACTGTTCAATAAGCTTTTCCGCATACTTGCGCACTGCGTAGCTATTGATAAAGCCTGCAGATTGGAACTGCGGTTCCCAATAACGCTGCAAGACAAGGTTTTCTTCCAGCGAGTAGTCGAGTACCAAGCCGTGCTTATGCCTATCCTCAGGAATGTGGCTCATGCCGAGCTTTGAACGGGTGCGAATCTTTGCCTTTGTAATATCGTGACCACACAGCGTGATGGTGCCCGCCGACATCTTATCAAGTCCGGTAAGCGCATGGACAAACTGGGTTTGACCGTTTCCTTCGATACCTGCAAGACACACAATTTCACCGGCACGAACTTGGAAGCTGACATCCTTGACTGCGTTGTTGGCGTGGAGCTTGGACGGAACGGTGACGTTCTTTACATCCAAAACGACGTCGCCAAGATGCTCCTCGCCCTTTTCAACCTCAAACTGAACGTCTCTCCCGACCATCATTCGAGATAACTCTTCTTTAGTTGTATTCTTGATTTCCACCGTTCCCATAAGTTTGCCCTTACGCAAAACGGTACAACGATCGGCAACAGCCATTATCTCGTTTAATTTATGTGTAATGAACAGAATCGACTTGCCTTCTTTTGTGAAGTTCCGCATAATCTCCATGAGTTCGTCGATCTCCTGCGGAGTTAAAACCGCCGTCGGTTCATCAAAAATCAAAATTTCATTGTCGCGATAAAGCATTTTGAGGATTTCAACACGTTGTTGCATACCAACGGAAATATCCTCTATAAGTGCGTCCGGATCGACATGTAAACCATATCGTTCGCTTAGCTCCAAAACTTTTTTTCGCGCTTCAGCTTTGCGCAAAAACCCAAACGTGTTGGGCTCTGCCCCCAAAATAATATTATCAAGAACCGTGAAAACCTCAACGAGTTTGAAATGCTGATGCACCATACCGATGTTCAACGCATTGGCGTCGTTCGGATTGTGAATCTTGACTTCCTCGCCGTTTTTCTTGATAATTCCGGACTCAGGCTGATATAGACCGAACAGGACGCTCATCAAGGTCGATTTGCCTGCACCATTCTCACCCAATAAAGCGTGTACCTCTCCCTGCTTTAGCTGCAGGGTGATATCGTCATTCGCCTTTATGCCGGGGAACTCCTTAGTGATATTCAACATCTCTATGACATATTCGCTCATACTGTGTCCCCTTTGTCTTATTTTATGATGAGAGGCTAGGCCTTGGCCTAGCCTCTCTGAGTTTTTCGCGGATCGCAAATATTAACTTTGCGCCCGTTTCTTTTTATGCGTTGTAGTCTACGCTGATCTCGACGGTCGGCGGATTCTCTGTATCGTTGGAGACAGTGATTTCCCCGTTCTTTACCTTCTCAAAGAGCTCTTCGTACTCTGCTACCGTGAAGGTGGTGAGTCTCCAGGAACCTTCTGCTGTCGGCAGGCCGACTGCGTCAACCGCTGCGCCCAGGGTTGCGGTCGTGCCGGCATATTCATCGTTCCAAACGCCACCGTTCTCATAGAGCGATTCGAGAGCCATTACGACGGAAACCGTCAAGCCCTTCATCGCCGAGGTGATGATGCAATCGGACTCTGCGCTCTGGTCAACGTCAACGCCGATGACCTTTGCATTTGCTGCAGTAGCTGCTGCAACTGCGCTCAGATAGATGCCGCCGCCGCATGCGAATACGACTTCGGTGCCATCGGTGTACCAGCCTGCCATCTTAATCTGGATATCATCCGACGGAGCAAAGCCGCCGCAGTACCAGTACTTGATGGAAACCTGGTCAGCAACGCCCATTTCGGTTGCTGCAAGGTTTGCGCCCTGTACAAAGCCGTAGCCATAACGAACAACCGCCGGAACTGCCATGCCGCCCAAGAAGCCGAGCTGGGTGTAGCCGTCCTTGACTGCTGCATATCCTGCGAAGAAGCCTGCCTGCTCCTCCTGATACAGGATGTTGTGGGTGTTTGCCGTGGTCTCATATACCGAGTAGTCCGCCGTGTGCGGTTCGCCGTCCAACAGGAGGAACATGACTTCGGGATACTGGGACTGTACGGTGTAGATGGCATCTTCGAACAGATAGCCCGGGCAAACAACTACGTTTGCGCCGTTTGCGATTGCGGTGCCGATGGTCTCAACACGAGCTTCGGTGGAGTCCTCGGACGGACGATAGTAGTCATAACCGTCGCCCTGGACCAAACCCTTGCTCTCTGCGAACTGGACAACACCTTCCCATGCGCCCTGGTTGAAAGACTTGTCATCGATGTTACCGACGTCGGTAACGAGGGCAATCTTCATTGCAGGTGCTTCTACTACCGGATCTTCGGGATCTGCGGGATCTGCCGGATCCACAACTGCGGGATCATCTTGTGCTTCACCTTCGTCGGTCTTCTGGCAAGCAACGACGGTGAAGATCAATGCCAAAATCAAAAATAGGGCAATGATTCTCTTCATAACTGAATAACCTCCTAATATTTTCCTGTTTAAGGAATCTTTTTATTTTGCACGATAAACGTACAACTGCATTATAACAGATACTTCTTCAAAAAAAAAGGGGTAAATTAATTTTTTTTCAAAAGTTTTTTCATCTTTGGGCTTTATTCCGATAAAACTATCCGATTTTGCAAAAATTTCAATATGTTTTCCGTTCTTTCATGCTATACTGTATCCATTAAAGCTATGTTTGGTTATGTAAAACCGCTCGAATGCGAGCTGAAAGTTAAAGAGCAGGCCGTATATCATGCCGCCTACTGCGGTCTTTGCAAGGCTATCCGCAGGCGACATGGGTATTTTGCGTCCGCAGTTCTCACCTACGACTGCACCTTCCTTGCGCTTTTGCTTTCCTCCCTTTGCGAGGACAGCGTTGCCTATCAAAAGTGCCGCTGTCTTCACAGGTGCAACCGCCCTCGCAAAGTAAACGTCTGCCCCAACGCTTCGTTCTTCTATGCCGCCGACTGCAACGTAATGCTTTCCTATTATAAATGCCGTGACGATTGGAAGGACGAGCGCAAAATTACCCGAGGCATTGCCGCTTTGTATCTCGGGCGCAAGGTTAGGCGAATTAAGAAGGACTATCCCGACCTTGTGGGCACCGTTGAGACCTGTTTAGGCGAGCTTTCCGCACTCGAAGGTGCCGCCTGTGCCGACGCCGATGCGGTTGCCGACTGTTTTGCAAGGCTGCTTGCGTCGATTGCACGACACTCCCCCGCCACCTCCGAAAGCGAGCGCACGGTTCTAAGCTGGCTGTTCTACAACCTCGGCAGGTGGATATACCTCATCGATGCGGCAAACGATATGGAGGAGGATAGCAAAAAGGGGCGTTACAATCCGTTTAACGCCGCAAAGCGCAGCAAGGACGACACCGTATATGCGCTATACA
Organism: Clostridia bacterium; assembly: GCA_030526995.1. Taxonomy (GTDB): domain Bacteria; phylum Bacillota; class Clostridia; order Christensenellales; family CAG-138; genus JAQUTY01. Next base: position 23,306 of record JAUNBP010000002.1, on the reverse strand, counting down.
AGTCGCTTGCCGAGGCGGGAAACGCTCTTGCGCTGCTGCAGCTCAAACGCAATGAGAGTCTGCTTGAAAACATTATCACGCTCGGCTGTATGAACAGGACGAGAGATATATTAAAAGGAGAAGAGAGATGAATCCCTACAAGGTTCTGGGTGTAAGTGAAAATGCTTCGCAGGAGGAGATTAGACAGGCCTATCTTGCGCTTGTCAAAAAGTACCACCCCGACAAGTATGTTGACAACCCCTTAAAAGAACTTGCCAACGAGAAATTGAAGGAGGTCAACCAAGCCTACGATATGCTTCAAAAGAAGCAGACCTCGGGCGGGTCCTCCTATACTGCGTCGGGCAGCAGCTCGTATTCGGGGCAATATGCTTCGGAGCTTAATCGGGCCCGTGCCTATATCAACCAAAACAACCTCAACGCTGCAAGGAGCATCCTTGACGGAATCCCCGTCCACGATGCCGAATGGAACTATCTCTACGGCATCCTGTACATGCGCTGGGGCTGGTACGATAGGGCGAGGGTGCATTTCACCGCAGCTTACGAGGCCGAGCCCTCCAACGCCGAGTACCGCAGCGCATACACCACGCTGATAAACAACACCAACCCCTACACTTCGGGGCCGCAAAATTCTGCGGACAGGGACGACTGTTCCTGCTGCTCCATTTGTTCGACGCTGCTCTGCATGAACATGTGCTGCAACTGTTGCAGGTGATGAAATGAAACTGCGACTTTCAAAGAAAATATCGTTGTCTGCAATGATTATAGCCCTAAACGTCCTCTTTCTCTACGCTTCCGAGGTCGTTCCGTTTTCACGCTTGATATTTGCCTTTTTAACCTCGCTGTTCGTCTACATCTTGGTGGGCGAGCGGCAGTTCCTTTTTGCATGGCTGTCCTTCCTCGCAACGGCAATCTTGGCGTTTCTCCTGCTCCCTGACCGCATGAGTTGGTTTTTCTATGTTGCGCTGATCGGACACTTTGGCATAGTTCGACAGTTTTTCTGCGACAAGGTGAACATCGTTTGGCTGCGCTCCATTTTGACCGTACTCTACTGCAACATAGGTTTTGCGCTCGCCTCCTTCTGCCTCTGGCAGCTTACGGAGGTTTCGATTTTGACGATGCTGCCGAATGTGCACATCGTGCTGCTCGTCATCCTCGCACAGATTTGCTTTTTTGTTTTAGACCTCATCTATAACCTCTGCATTGCGTTTTACAATAAGCGAATACGAAAGTGGTTGGTTGTATAGCTTTCAACAGGTTTTGGCACAATATGTACCATGAACCGCAAGCGTGCACTTTTCTATTACAAAAGCAGGATGCGCCGTCGGAAAAGACGGCGTTTTTGGTTGTGCGCCTCTTTTTTGGTTCTCACACCCTGCCTCGTTTTTATTGCGCTGATTGCCTCCCGTGACGCTTGGCACATGCTCGACACGACAAAGATTGCCGAGACCGCCCAGTCCACGCTTGTTTACGATGCCTCGGGCAATGAAATCTCCTGCCTCTACGCCACCGAAAACCGAATTGATATCGATATAAGCACCCTGCCCAAGCACGTGACCAATGCCTTCATAGCTGCCGAGGACGCAAGATTTTACACGCATAACGGCTTCGATATAGTTCGAATCATAGGTGCTGCAATCAACGATATCAAGGCAAACGCCTATGTGGAAGGAGCCTCGACGATAACCCAACAGCTTATTAAGCTGTCGCATCTCTCCTCGGAAAAGGAACTGTCCCGCAAACTCGATGAGGCCATCCTTGCCTATCAGCTTGAAAACATATACTCCAAAGCCGAAATACTGGAGCTGTACCTAAACTTTGTTTACTTTGGGAACGGCTGCTACGGGATAGAGGCTGCGGCAAGAACCTATTTCGGCGTATCTGCAAAAGACCTCTCCCTATCCCAAGCAGCCCTGCTTGCAGGCGTGTTAAAGGCTCCTGCAAAATTTGCGCCTCATCTTCGTCCCGACGCCTCTGTAGGACGGCGGGGCGTTATCCTCGATCTCATGGCGGAATATGGGTTCATAACGGCTGCCGAAGCGGAAAGTGCAAAGAGCGAACCCTTAATCTTGGCCTCCGAAACCACCAACAATGTGCGGGGCTACTATGTCGATCTTGCGCTGACCTCCGCTTGTGAGCTTTTGAACGTTGAGATGAGTGAGCTTTTGACCGGCGGCTATCGCATTGAAACGATGATGGACGGTGAGATTCAAGCCATCTGCGAAAATGCCTTTGCAAACGATGCCTACTTTCCGAGCGTAAACGGAGTGAGCGCACAGGGCGCCGTCGTCATTGTGGATTCTCAGACCGGTGGGGTCTGCGCCCTCCTCGGCGGGCGGGATAACGATATTGCCCTCGCCTATAACCGTGCCGTGCGCATACGCCGCCAGCCCGGGTCGGCTATAAAGCCCATCCTCGTCTATGCTCCAGCCCTTGAAAGCGGCTACACCGCCGCAAGTATGCTGCTCGACGAGCAGACCGTGTTCGGAGACTACATTCCGAGAAATGCCAACGGAAGATATTCGGGCTGGGTTACGATGCGGGAGGCGGTAACGAGGTCCTTGAACATCCCTGCGGTCTCGGTCTTTTCTGAACTTGGTGCAGACTACTGCAAGCAGTTTGCAATGAAACTCGGCATCACCTTTCATGAGCACGACACCCGCCTTGCGCTCTCGCTCGGCGGCTTTACCTACGGCGTATCGCCCTATCAGCTTGCGGGCGCTTACGCTGCCCTTTCCAACTACGGGGTTTATCAGGAGCCTTATGTCGTCTCCCGAATTACCGACAGCAACGGGAACGTTTTGTACGAACACGAGACCAATCCCGTTCGAGTGATGCAACAAGGCAACGCCTTTATCCTTACGAGCATGTTGCAAAGCGTTGTTGAAAGCGGAACCGCCAGCCGCCTCTCCGATATCGGGATTGAGCTTGCCGCAAAGACCGGAACCTCCGGTGACTTGGTGGGCAACCGTGATATTTGGCTTGCAACCTACAACCCCTCCTATGCAGCCGTTATATGGATGGGCTATGACGATAGCAGCAACGGCAAGATACTGCCTGCCGATTCCGGCGGAGGAACCTATCCTGCCGAGGTGATGAGCGAGATTTTTTCAAATATTTACTTAAACGACGCTGCCCCCGAGTTTGAGGCGCCCTCCGATGTTGTCTACGTGAGTTTGGACGGATATTCACTTGAAAACGAATATGTGGCAGTCCTTTCAAGCGATCTCACGCCCGACGAGTCCACGGTTTATGAATATTTTTTAAGGGGAACGGAGCCTACTTTGAGCTCGCTCTACTGGGCTGTTCCGATGCCGCCTTCGGATTTGAGATATGTAAAAAGCGAGTCCACCCTGACCCTAACCTTTACGCCGCTTGCGCCCTACGTTGAATATCGGCTTTACCGTGAAGATCAGAGCGGCTATGCGGTGCTTTTGGAGACCTTTTCGGGGAGCGTTTTACCCTGCTCCTATACCGAAAACACCTATGGACGGCTTGGGATTTATCGCTACTATGTCGTGCCTGCGCATCCCGAGCTTACGGTAAACGGCGTTCCCGTTGTCGGAAACGCCACCGAAAAGCTGTCCGTATGGTTCTATGATTTCTGATTTTCCCTGTATTCGTATCTTATATATTCATAGGTGCTGTACTTCGCCATCTCGTCCATGAACGCCTGCGCCCGAAGTCGCAAATCCTCCTGCGCTTCCTTTTGGGAAAGCGCCGAATTTCTGTACATCGGTTCGGAAATGAAGAGGGTGCGCTTGGGCTTTTTGCGCCATTTGTTCAGCCCCGTCCGATGTTGATAGGTGAGCGTCATCACGACCATAGGGCAGTCCCATGTTACGGGATAGCGGAACGAAACCCGTTGCAGCGGGCGTATCCCCGTATAGTAGGGCCAGATGTGCGCCTCGGGGAAGATGCCTATGCAATGCCCCTTATCGCAATAGCCGCGGATGGCGGATAGAAACGAGGTCATGCCCGACAGCCCTGTAGGAATGGGGACTGCGCCCAACATCTCGGCAAGCCAAGCTATGCCCTTGACGGCTGCCACGTCCGCATTGGCTATCGTGTATGCCCTTTTCGGCCAAGCTACTATCGGGGGCAGGAAGGCGTCGAGCTGATAGGTGTGGTTGCCGTAAAGACAAAAGCCGCCTTTGAGCTTTCGTATTGCCTTTTTATTTTTGACTCTAATCCCGAGAACGAACCTGCATATAAACGCAACTATCGGCATTGCAATCGCATAATAGGCCACGAACGAAGCAGCTCTCCAAAGCCTGCTGCGCTTGTACGGATAGCTTGCGTCAATCGTCTTTTGCTTTATTGCGGTTCCGGCAAAATCGTCGTTGATTGGGTCGGAATAGTAGATTACTCTATCCTTTTTTCTCATTTATCGTGTCTATCAGCATCTGCTCCATTTGATCCATGCAAAGGTCAAAATCGAACCGCTTGGCATAGCCCAGATAGTTCTCGCTGCATTTTGCCCTTTCCTCGGGGTGCGTTATCCAATAATCTATCTTTGCAGCCAGATTCCGGCTGTCGTTGCAGCGGAAGTGGTTGCGATTGTCGAGTGCAAAGAACCTCGTTGCGCTGCGCTTGGAGTTGGATATCACGGGAACCAGTCCGCACGAAATGGCCTCCAAGCAGGATATGGCCTCTATCTCTATCTCGGCGGGATGCACGTATAAATCGGAGTAATTTATGACGTCTATCATCTCCTCCCGAGAGAAGAAATTGAATATGGGCTGAATCTTTAGCTGCTCCCTCGCATATTCCTCAAGATGCTCCCGCTGCGGACCGCTACCTGCAAATATGAGCTGAATATCGTCGGCGTATTTTGAGCGCTTGACTGCGTCTATGAGAACCGTGTGCGACTTTTCCTTGCTGTACCTTCCCGTGAACAGGATGATGAACTTCCCCTCAAGCTCGGCGGGTCTTTCCGCCTGCTTGCGTTGAAAGGCCTTGTTGACACCGTTGGATATGACCCTGTGGTTGAGGTCCTTGCCTATCACGCCCAAAAACACGTCGCAAATAAACTGGGTCGGAAAATGTATGCAATCTACGTATTGATATGTGTACTTGTAGAAGATTTCGTACATTCTGCGATTGACTCGCTTGCTGTTCATCATAAAGATGTGGTTTGTAAAGTTTTCGGCTTGGCAGTGGAAGCCCGAGGTTATCGGAATGTTATTCTCCCTTGCTATCTCTATTGCCTTTACCGTTAAAAAGAACGGGGTTATGGTGTGCATTACGTCAATGCCTTCGAGCGCACTGCGAAGCGTGCTTTCATCCACCTTTGCAAGTGCCACTCCGTTCTTTTGAACGTAATTGTTCAAAACACCGAAATTTATCGTAGGTACAATATAATAACCCTCTTCTCCCCTGCGCTCCTCGTCGGGACAGACAACTCGAACCTCGTGTCCCTTTGCCCTCAATGAGCGGATTAAATTCATGGCTGCAATGGTGGTTCCGTTGTTTTCCTTCCCCAGCACATCGCAAACGACTGCTACCTTCATAAAAAACTCCCCTGCACGTATTACGCAGAGGAGTGTATCACTAAAGCTCTGTATTGTCAAATTTAATCAACAAATATATTAACTTTGTCCATTTTCAATCAAAGTGTTGAACAACGGCAGCGCCCGTTCTATCATTTCGGTCTGCACACAGTAGGATACTCTAAAGTGCGTGGGGCAGCCGAAATCATCGCCCATAACCACGAGCAGGTTGAGCTTTTTTGCTCTTTCGCAGAATTCTTTGGCGTTGCCTTCGGGGGCTCGGACGAACAGATAGAAGGCGCCGTCAGGATACACGCATTCATAGCCCATGGCGGTGAGTCCCTCGTAGAGAATCTTGCGATTGCGGGCGTAGACCTCCTTGTTTGCCGGGACGTCGGCGCAGCGGGCAATCACGTGCTGCATTATTGCGGGGGCGCAGACGTAGCCCATGGCACGTGCGGCTCCGGCGGTAGCCCAGCAGACCTCGTCAAAGTTCTCCATAGTGTCCGGCACGCACATGTAGCCTATGCGATCGCCCGGGAGCGAAAGCGTCTTGCTGTATGAGTAGCAGACTATCGTGTTGTCGTAATAGTCGGGGACGAAGGCTACTTCCTTGTCGTCGTACACGAGTTCTCGATAGGGTTCGTCGGATATTATGTAAATCGTATGCCCTATCTCCTTTGACTTTTTTCTTAATATCTCGCCAAGCCTTTGCAGAACTTCCTTTGTATAGACCGCACCGGTGGGGTTGTTCGGGGTGTTGACGATAACGCCCTGAGTGTGTTCGTTTATCGTTTCTTCCAAGGCCTTAAAGTTGATTTGGAACCTGTCATCCTCGGGCGGCACCACTCTCAAAACACCGCCTGCACTCTCGACAAAGCAGCGGTACTCGGGGAAGAACGGCGCAAACACTATGAACTCGCTCTTGTAGTCTATGCAAAAGCCCTTCAAGCTCGCCATGAGTGCAGCAGCAGCACCGCAGGTGATATAGACGTTGCGCCTTGTAAACGGGCGCTTCAAAAGTTTGGTAAGGTGCGCTGCGACCGCATCCCTCGCCTCGTCGCAGCCGACTGCGGGGGTGTAGCCGTGAATTTGCAGTGCCGGCTGGGTCAGAACCTCCATAAAGGCATCGCCCACGGCATCGGGCGGGGGCACGCTCGGATTTCCTATGGAAAAATCGAACACGTTTTCCTTGCCCACAATCTTTGCCTGTTCAAGTCCGTATGCGAACAGCTCTCGCATGTTGGAGCGGTTCTTGCCGAGAACAACCATTTTTTCGGAAACCATTATATTGCCTCCCTTCCCTTTCTGAATGCAAGCAGGTTTATATCGAGTATCTTCGGAGGCAGAACCTCCCTCATCACCGCTTCCCAATCGATTTGATTCAAGCCCAAAACCTTGGTAAGCGCACCGAACAGTACGATGTTTTGGCAGCGGGAATTGCCCAATTCCCTCGAAATTTCATCCGCCTTGACAACCACGGTGTTGAACTTTTGTTGCATGGCCTCGATGCAGCCCTTTGGATATTCCGCCTGCCCGCTTGCAACCGACATAGGCATTATCGCCCTGTCGGAGATGAGTGCAATTCCGTCGGGCTTTAGGTAATTGGCGTAGCGTACCGCCTCCATCTGCTCAAACGCCACGAGCAAGTCCGCTGCCCCCGTGCCGATAATCGGGGAATGTACCTTCTCGCCGTACCTGACCTGCGTGGACACGCTGCCGCCTCGCTGCGCCATGCCGTGCACCTCGCTCATCTTCACGTCGAAGCCGACACTGACAAGGCCTGCGGTTAGAACCTTGCTGACCAATATAGCTCCCTGTCCTCCGACGCCAACCAATAAAATACTCTTCGTCATAACCATCACTCCTAATCTATCGCATGGAAGGGACATACCTGAGCGCAGACCTTGCAGCCGACGCAAAGGGTTTCATCTATCTTCGCCTTGCCGTCCTCCATAAAGACGGCGGGGCAACCGACCTTTAAGCACATCTTGCAGGACTTGCACTTTTCCGTATCGACCTTGCAAAGGCCCTTGGGCTGCTTTACCCTCTTTAGAAGCAGGCAGGGACGCCTTGTGATTATCGCTGCGGGCTTTTCGCTTGCAAGCGCATCGTCCACCGCCTTTTGCATTGCCTTTAAGTCTTGGGGGTCCACGATTATAACGTTCTCATAGCCCATGCTCCTAAGAACGTCCTCTATCTTGATTATCGGCGCAGGCTCGCCCAAGAGGTTTTCACCGCTGCCGGGGTTATCCTGCTGCCCCGTCATGCCCGTGATGCTGTTATCCAGCACGCAGGGAATAACCCTGCCCCTGTTGTAAATAATCTCTGCCGCACCCGTCATTCCGCTGTGGAAAAAGGTAGAATCGCCCAAAACTCCGAATATCTTATGCCTTGTATCGCCCGTGGCGTCGAAGGCCTTTGCCATGCCCTGGGCTACCGAAAAGCCGCCGCCCATGCAGACCACCGAATCGAGAGCATTTAACGGCTCCGCACAGCCCAAGGTGTAGCAGCCGATATCGCCTGCAACGACAAAGTCGCGGCGCTTGCTCATGACGTAGAAAAATCCCCTGTGCGGGCATCCCGGGCAGAGTGCCGGAGGTCTTGGCACCGCCGCAAGATCCGCATTTTTACCGAGACTCGCCTCCCCGAAAAGCTCCTTTTTGAGCCGTTCGGGATTCAATTCGTATTGGTTGGAGATGAGCTCCTTGCCTATGCATTCTATGCCGTTCGCCTTTATCTGTTCCTCCATGAACGGCTCAAGCTCCTCTACGATGTAGAGCTTTTTGACCTTTTTGGAAAACGCCCTTATCCTATCCATCGGGAGCGGGTAGGTCATGCCGAGCTTGAAAAAGGATGTGCCCTTTGGGAAAACTTCCTTGGCGTACTGATAGGCTATGGATGCGGTGATTACGCCCACCTCGTTGCCCTCTATCTCCTCGACGTTTAAGGGGCTTTGGTTGGAATAGGCTTCCAAATCCCGAAGTTTTTGCTCCAAGATAGGCCTGTGCCGCTTGGCGTTGGCGGGGGTGCAGACAAACTTTGCAACGTCCCTTTTGTAGGGGCTTAGCTCTTTTTCCTCTCGCTTTCCAAACTCGACGAGGCTCTTGGAGTGGCATACCCTCGTTGTCATCCTAAACAGCACCGGAATATCGAACCTCTCGGAAACCTCGAACGCCTCCTTCATAAAGTCCTTGCACTCTTGGCTGTCGGAGGGCTCTATGAGCGCCATCTTTGCAAACTTGGCGTAATATCTGTTGTCCTGCTCGTTCTGGGATGAGTGCATGTCGGGATCGTCTGCAGATACTATGACAAAGCCGCCGCCCACGCCGTTGTAGGTGGCGGTGAAAATGGGATCTGCCGCAACGTTTACGCCGACGTGCTTCATTGCCGTAAGGCTTCTGACTCCCGCTATCGAGGCTCCGTATGCGACCTCGGTTGCAACCTTCTCGTTCGGTGCCCACTCGCAGTACAGATGTTCCCTATACTGCGGAAGATTCTCGAATATCTCCGTGCTCGGGGTTCCCGGATAGGCGGAGCAGACCTTTACTCCCGCTTCGAATGCGCCCCGTGCTGCCGCTTCGTTTCCCGTCAATAAGTGTTTCATTCTCGACCTCCTACTATACAACCTAATGCTATCGATGCCATCTTTGTTTCTGCGGTGTCCGCTCTTGATACTAAAACTATCGGAACCTTGGCTCCCATTACGATGCCTGCGCTCTTTGCCCCTGCAAAATAGGTCAGCGTCTTGCCCATGCAATTGCCCGCTTCGTAATTCGGGAACAGCAATATGTCCGCACGGCCTGCGCCTTCCTTTTCGTAGCGCTTGTGCCTGCACGCCTCTGTGCTTATCGCAAGGTCCAAACCCACGGGGCCTAAAATCTTCATATTATATTCGGAAAACTCGCCTTCCATCTTGGATAGCTTGTCGGCATCGACCGTTGCCGAAATCTTTTCGCTGACCGTCTCTGCTCCGCACACGCAGGCTGCAATCATGCTTTCATAGCCCAAGGCCTTGAGCATCAGGGCGGCGTTTTTCAAAATTTGCACCTTTTGCTCGAAGTTTGGAGCAACGTTTATTCCGCCGTCGGTGTTGAAGATGAGTTTTGGATAGCTCTTTGCCTCGTAGACCATTACATGGGACAGGAGCCTGTCGGTTCTTATCCCCTCCTCCTTGTTCAGAACGGCTTTTATCAGCGTTCCGGTGGGCAAGAGTCCCTTCATAAGGCAGTCCGCCCTGCCGTTTTTTACGAGCGATACAGCCGTCCGTGCGGAGGCTTCGTCGCTGTCGCAGTCTATTATCTCGTACCGCCGAGCCTCGGGCATGAGCCTTAATATTTCGTCCCTCTTGCCCGTAAGAATAGGGATGCAAAGCCCGTCCTTTGCGGCAAGGTTTACGGCTGTCAGCACATATATATCCTGTGCCGCCGCTACCGCAAGCGTTCGGCTCCTCTCTTGTCTCGCCCTTTGTAAAATCTGCTCAATTCTGTTTAACATCGCCGTACTCCTTTATAGGTTCTCCCAAAAGCGCACGCAGCGCACCGAGCGCCAAGGACTCCATCTCGGTCTCGCCCGCAATAACGATTATGGGGGCGAGCTTTCCTACGTACTCGCTCATGCTGTCGATAAAGACCTTGCTGTGCGCCATGCCGCCCGTGAACACTATCGCATCGACCTTGAATTTTAAGACCGCCGCCATTGCGCCTATGTCCTTACAATGCTGATAGACGAGCGCATCAAAGACCAACTTGGCGTCCTTATCGTTTGCAAGCGCACGGGCTTCGACCTCTCTAAAGTCGTGGGTTTTGAGGTAGGAATATACGCCCGCCTCGCTTCTAACGAGCTGCTTTATCTCCTGCTTGCTCTTGCCCGAAAAGCAGAGGTTTATAAGCGCCTGCACCGGAAGGCTGCCGCCCCGATTCATTGAAAAGCTGCCCTCGTCCAACACGTTGAAAACATCGACAACCCTGCCGCCCTCGTGCGCCGCAACCGAAACGCCTCCGCCCATGTGCACGACGATGAGGTTTAAGTCCTCGTATGCCCTTTGAAGCTGCTTTGCTGCCTTTCTTGCCGCACCCTTTTGATTAAGGGCGTGGAAGTAGCTTTCCCTCTCCATGCCGCAAAGTCCCGAAACCCGAGCGACGTCGTACATCTCATCCACGCTTACGGGATCGACGAAAAACGCCTCTACTCCGACTTCATCGGCAAGCTCCTTGCCAATGATTACGCCCAAGTTGGAAGCGTGTTCTCCGTAATTATTGTTGTAAACATCGTACAGAACGTTCTCGTCGACACGGTAGGTTCCCGAAGGAATGTGCTTTAAGAGCCCGCCCCTGCAGCTGAGTGCGGAAAAGTCGGATAACTTAAATCCATTGTCCGATAGGGTCTTTCTGATGAGTGCGGTGCGGTAGTCCTTTTGATCGACTATGCGCAAAAACGGTGCAAGCTCGCTTGCAGCGTGCTCAATCGTGGCTTTGAATATCTGCCTCTCGGCTTCAAATACCGCAATTTTGGTTGAAGTTGCGCCCGGGTTGATAACAAGAATCAGCATCATGGTCCCCTTTGTGCGTTATTATATTTTTAATTCTATTCCTTTGTTTTGCAACAGTCAACTTGTTTATCGCAAGTATATCATATAATATGGCAGAGTGAGTACCATTCGCAGCCCTTGCAGATGTTTTCTGCGTCAAGGGCGTTTGTGCGGCTTACGGCCTCGGAAAAGCTGAGCACGCCCGAAAGGTTAACTGACTCATCCATCCTTTTCACCTTGTCCCCCGACACGCAGCCGCCCTGATTATGCGGGCAGTGTGCGCACAGCTCGTCCTCGCCCGAAACGAAGCGGACCTGTTGGTTGGGATTGGCTCGAAGCGAGGTCACGACCTCCCACATCTTCCTTGTGAACTCCTCGCTGTATCCCTTGCCTATAAAACGCTGTATGCACAACACATGGTGCGGTCTTAATTCAAACATGTATTTATTATGACAAAAAAGTGACAAGTTGTAAAGGGTAAGAGTTTTTTAAGTTTCTTTGGTTATGCTTATTGCATCAAAGAAAGGAGACTTGTCATGAAACGATTGATAATTATATTGACGGTTTGCTGCCTGATTGCAGGCTGTGGGCAGACAGCACAAAACGAAAGCACGGAAATCGTGACGAGTCCTACCGTTGCAACGGGCATTGAGCTTCCCGATGTGGACGATTCGCTTGTGACGATACAGACGGGCACGACCTCTGAAAGCGGCGATGCGATAATCACGCTTTCGGATTCGGGCATTGAGATAAACGGGAGCGGGGCAAGCGCCGAAGGGTCGGTGCTTACCGTGACCGCTTCGGGAACCTATATTCTCTCGGGAACGCTGAGCGATGGGCAGATTCGTGTCGATACCGACAGCAGTGAAACCGTGAAGCTCATATTGAGCGGTATCGATGTTACCTGCAGCGACGGCCCTGCGATATACATTTTGAACGCTCAAAAGAAGGTTGTCTTGGAGCTTGCAACCGACTCGGTCAACAAGGTTGAGGACGGCGAGACCTATTCCGATACCTCGACAGATGCGCCCTCGGCTGCCATCTACTCCAAGGAGGACTTGGATATTCAGGGCAGCGGCACGCTCTATGTTACGGGCAATTATAACAAGGGCATCCAGACCAACGACGACCTCTCCATCGAGGGCGGAACATTGATAGTGACCGCCGTTGACGATGGTATCAGGGGCAAGGATTCTATTGAAATTTCGGGCGGCAATATCACGATATATGCCGGTGCCGACGGGCTTCGCACGAACAATGAAACCGATGTGGATAAGGGCTACATTGAAATTACCTCGGGTGAGATATATATTGAAGCGGGACAGGACGGCATTCAAGCCGTGACGGACTGCTCCATCTTCGGCGGCACAATAGCAATAGAATGTGGCGGCGGCAGCGAAAACAGCTCCCAGACCTCGGAAAGCTGGGGCTCTTGGGGCGGCGGCGGCAGAGGCGGTTTTGGCGGCGGCGGGCAGCAGTCCTCATCCTCATCCTCATCTTCCTCCGACGGCACGAGTGCAAAGGGGATTAAGGCTGCAGGCGAGCTTTCGATAAGCGGCGGCACCTTCTCCATCGATTCCTCCGATGACGCATTGCACAGCAACGGCAATCTCACCATTATCAGCGGTGAAATCTATATCTCCTCGGGCGATGACGGGATTCATGCCGACGACACGCTTTTGATTAGCGGTGGCGTTATCACCGTTGAACAGAGCTACGAGGGCTTGGAAGCGCTCAACGTTACTATAAACGGCGGTGAAATTTCGGTTGTGGCAAGCGATGACGGCATCAACGCGGCGGGCGGCAACGACGGTTCTTCTATGAACGGCAGGCCCGGGCAAAACAGCTTTGCAAGCAGCTCAAGCGGGCTTGTGACGATAGCGGGCGGCGTTGTCCTTATCGACGCCTCGGGCGACGGCATAGACTCCAACGGCAACATAGTGCAAACGGGCGGAAGTGCAACCGTATTTGGTCCCACGAACTCGGCCAACGGACCCTTGGACTTTGCGGGCTCATTCGAGCTTAGCAGCGGCACCTTTATAGCCGTAGGTGCGGTGGGCATGGCGCAAACCATAAGCGATTGTGCGCAGGGACAGATTGCCGTAACGCTGAACGCCAACGAAAACAGCACCGTAACCGTTACAGCCTCCAACGGCACCGAGGTTCTTTCCTTCACGACCCCCAAGCGGATTGAATGTCTCGTTTGCTCCGCACCCACCCTGGTAAGCGGGCAAACCTATACCATCTCCGTAGACGGCTCGGCCTTAGGAGATATACAAGCGCAATAACCCCCTAACGATATGTCCCTCCCTTCACGGAAAAGGGGGCTGCCCATAAAAAGGCAGTCCTCTTTTCTTTTGTTTGCAACCGTTTATGGTTGAAATATGACCGAGTATTGAAAATCGGTTGATTTCATCTGCAAAACGGGCTATCCTGTTATCTAAGGAGGAGGACGATATGAAGATAGAGATTGAGATAGACAGCGGCTGCAAAGAGCCCAAGCTCATCATCCGAACAGCTGCGATTACCGAGGAAATAAATCTCCTGATAAAGAGACTGTCCCTCGATTCGCCACAGCTTTTGACGGGGCTTATAAACGGCGAACTCGTAGTTTTGGAGCAGGAGCATATCGTTAGGTTTTACTCCGAAAACGGTAAGGTCTTTGCCCGTGACGATAAGCATAATTACGCCGTCAAACAGCGACTGTATGAATTGGAGGAAATGCTGGACAAGAAATTTGTCAGAATATCCAATTCGGAGATTATCAACCTGAAAAAGGCGAAGCGGTTTGACCTTAGCATCACGGGTACGATTCGTGTAAATCTTTCAAACGGGGACTACGTGTTCGTGTCCCGCAGATATGTTTCAAAAATCAAACAACTGCTCGGAGTGTAGGAGGATCAACTCATGAAGAAAAAAGTCGTGTTAGCCGTTTTAATCGGCTCGCTGATAGGATTTGCGATATCCGTCTTTATAACCATTTTCATCTCGCTGTCTCTGGGAGATGGCGCGTACCATGCAGCCCATCCAAAGCTTATTGAGATATGCGAAAACGAGATTTCGGCTGTCATCTTGCAGGCCGTCTGCGCACTGCTCTACGGCGGAGCCTGGGGTGGCGCAAGTATGATATGGCAAAGCGAAAGCTTAAGCCTTATGAAAAAGACTGTCTTGCACCTCGTAATCGTTTCGGTTTCCGCCCTGCCCATAGCCTACTTTATGTGGTGGATGCCCCACAGTCTTTGGGGCGTGCTCGGCTACTTCGGCATCTTCTTTGGAATATACCTTATTATCTGGCTCTGCCTCTACTTTTCGATCAAGCGCCGAATCAAGAGGATAAATGAGAAGATAAGCCAAAATGAGGCGTAAAGAAAGCCCGATGCGGTTGGCATCGGGCTGTTTTTATGTCAGTTATCCACATCGAAGGATTCGAGTTTGTTCTTTTTCGGGGGTTTGGAGTCGCCGTGTTTGACAAAGAGCATGGTGACGAAGGCTCCTGCTACGAGGATGGTTGCGTAGGGGAACAGGGTCGTCATGCCGAGGTTGTCCATGAACATGCCCGAGATTATCGGGGTTGCAACCTGTGCCGCCATCGATGCGGTGTAATAGAAGCCCGTGTATTTTCCGACGTTGCCGCCCCTTGAAAGCTCGACGACCATGGGAAAGCTGTTGACGTTTATCGTTGCCCAGCCTATGCCTGCGAGGGCAAACATGCAGTTCATAAGCATGGGGGAGCTGCCTTCTCGCAAAAAGGAAGCCACAAAGAACGAGGCGGCAAGCATGACAACGCCCGATAATATGGACTTTTTCCTCCCTATCTTGGAGGCGATAAAGCCCACCGGCAGATAGGATATTATAGCTGCAACATTGGCTATCATCAGCGTGGAATTGTAGTCGAGTGAAAGCACCTTGCCCGCATAGACCGAATACTTGCTGGTGACGGCGTTATAGCCCATGAACCAAAGCACCACCGAAGCCAAGATTAAAAGCAAGGAGGCAAGCTCGCCCTTGCTAAGCTTGTGCGTGGTTTCTATTTCTCCGCTTTCGCCCTCGTCGATATGATGTTTTATGCTCTCCTGCTCCATCTCCTTGACCCAAAGCGGTTCCTTGACCAAGAGCATGAACAAACATAGGGCTATGAGCATTATCCCCGCTATCACGCAGAAGAAGGAAACGTAGCTCATAAGCGAATTTGCAACGCTGCCCGTACCGAACACCATGCCCAAGCCCAAGACTATAATTCCTCCAAAGGTGCCCATGAGGTTGATGACCGCATTCGCCTTTGATCTCAGCGGCTTTATCGTTACATCCGGCATCAGGGCTACCGCAGGCGAGCGGAAGGTGGACATTGAAAGCAACGCCAACAGAAGCACGCACATGAACAGTATCAGCGTCCCCGGGCTTTCCTGTGTCATCTCCCAAGCATAGGCCTGTCTTGCGGGGGTTACGTAGTTGGTGTAATCGGGGTTGGTGGCAAGCTCGCCGTTCTCGTTTTCTATCTGTGAGCTTATCGAAGTGAACTCCTCAAGCGTGAACTTCTCTCTCAGAACAAAGTCCTCGCCCTCGGTGGTCTGAAGCGTCTTATCGCCCTCGGTCTCATACAGAACCGTCAAGGCGACGGGATCGTCTATCGCAGAGACCTCGGATATCCTCTTGAGCTGGGCGGCATCGACGAACGAGAGCGAAACAAATGCCACAACCGCAAGAATCGTTCCCACGAATATGAAAGGCGTACGCCTTCCCCGCTTGAAATGGCACTTGTCGGATATTGCTCCGAACAAGGGTAGCATGAACAGGGCAAAGATGTTGTCCATTGCCATTATAAGTCCCGACCACGTTTGATTCATTCCGAACTTGTCTACGAGTATCTTGGGAATTATGTTGTCGTATGCCTGCCAGAAGGTGCAAATCAAAAAGAATGCAAAGCCAACAAAGATGGTGCGCTTGTAATTGAGCTTCATTTTATATTCCCCTTTTCAAAATCCTGTTTGTATTATAGCAAATTTGGTGTATAATGGCAACATGATTTATGTTGTGCTTGCTTTGATTGTACTTTTTGCAATCTATCTGTTTTTAGTTGCTCCCTCCAAAAGTGGGGTTATGAAGCGTGCGCCCTTTTTCAATCGCAACTATGCGCACCGTGGGCTCTTTTCAAAGGATCAGTCCGTTCCGGAGAACTCGCTTGCAGCCTTCAAGCGTGCTGTTGAGACGGGGTTTGGCGTGGAACTCGACGTTCAGTTCAGCCTCGACCTGCAGCTTGTAGTCTTTCACGACGATAAGCTGAAGCGGGCCTGCGGGGTGGATGCAAGGGTGGACAGCTACAGCTACGAGGAGCTTCAAGCCCTGCCCCTGTTTGGAACCGAGCATCGAATACCGCTGTTCTCGGATGTGCTTGAAGCTATCGGGGGCAGGATTCCAATCATCGTTGAGATAAAGTCCCGTCCCGACTACAAGCCGCTCTGCGCCGAGGTCATCGCGATGCTGTCAACGTATGAGGGCGCCTTCTGCGTTGAGAGCTTTGATCCCCGCATAGTGCGCTTTATTCGTGTTCATGCCCCGACCTTCATTCGAGGGCAGCTGTCCGAGCCCTATTCCGGTTGGAGAAAGGGCAAGTCCGCCTTCTTTTCGTTCGCTATGTCGAGGCTCTTGACCAACTTTCATACCCGTCCGCATTTCATTGCCTTCGGCGTAAACGGCAGGCGGAACCTGTCTTGGTACGTCAATAAGCTGATGGGCGCAATGATGGTTTGTTGGACCGTGAGAACCGAGGAGGAGATGAAAAAGCAACAGCTCGGCTATGATGCGATAATATTTGAACACATACATGCCGAGCCGAGATTTTTTTAACTTATGTTTTTTAGGCTATCCCGGTTGGGTAAAGCCGAACAGCGAATCAAACAGCGTTAAATCAGCGTAATTAAGGCTTGTTGCCGCCAGAACAAAGTTCGTCTCCGTGGGCGAAACGGTCACGTAGACAAGTTCGTACAGAACTACTTCGTCATAGGTGGTCTGTGCCATAATTCGGATTGCGGGAAGCCCGCAAAGCGTTGCACTGCGGTTTATCTCTGTGACGGAGGTGTTTTCATCCTCGGCTATGACGTTGCCTACCAGGGACTGAACCGCTGCGTCGTCCATTTCTTCCGCCGATGTAACCGCAGGAACGAGCGAATGCCCTCTGAACGCCATGATGGACGCCGAGTCTACATAAAAGTCGTCGGACATAGCCATAAATGCGCCGTCAAGCTCGGAATAGGTCCAGTTTTCGGGCAGATACAGGGTTAGACCGCTGTAAGTTGCGGTCTGAAAGGTCATATCCGGCTGCGGAGTTGCCGCAACTGCGCTCGAATCGGCTGCGGGGTCGGCGCCGTCAATCGTTACCTGTTCGGGGACTGTGTTATCCGCTGCGCCCTCCGAAGGCTGCTCGCTTTCGGCATCTTTACCCGAGCAGGCAACGAGGGTTGCTATCATCAAAAGGGACAAGAGTATTACAAGAATTTTTTTCACAAGTTACCTCCTTATGGGTTCGGTGTTCCAAACAGTTCTTCGAGGTCGGAAAAGTCGATTATTATTGCTCCGTCCTCATTCCACTCGTCCTCCTCGTTGGGGTCTATCCAACCGACTTCGTCGGTAGAAGAGGGCTGCTGCGTGGGCTGGGTTGTAGAAGTCGGTTCTACGGTTTCGGGGCTGTCGCTTTCAACAGCGGTGGGTTGTTGGGTGGGCGCAGCCGTCGGCGGTGCTGTCGGTGAGTCGGGGTGGTCGGAGGGGTTGGAATAGACCACGGTGGCATCGGGCGGTATGGTAGCATCCGGTGCAACGGAATAATACTCGCCTTCCGAAAAATAGCCTACGATGGCATCGGGCGGAACGGTTGCGTCCGGCTCGCTGATTTCAATTATCTCATTTCCATCGAAGTAATACTGAGGGGTTGCAGCGTTCACGGGTTCGGCATTGCAGCTCTTGACGGCGAAAAATACCAGCACGCCAATCAGCACGAGCAAAACCACTCCGAGAACGATAACTATCATCCATTTCTTGTTTTTATCCACGTGAGAACCTCACAACGTTATAGTTTCATGCCATTATATCATGCAAGAGCGGATAGTGCAAACAAAAAAGGCGTCGAATTGCAACAAAGCTGTAACTTAAACTTAAAATTTGTTCTCAAGCGTTGCAAGGTGACGCCGTTTATTCCGCCGCCTTAAAGTTGTAGACGGGGGTGATGTGCTCAACAATCTGCGCTGTCGGCCCAATCTGTTCGATGATTGTAGCCATGCTCTTGTATGCCATGGGGGCTTCGTCCAGCGTGTCTTTTGCAACGCAGGTGGTGTACACGCCCTTCATCTGTTCCCTGTACTCCTCCACGGAGAGCGAGGCAAGCGCCTGCTTTCGGCTCATAAGCCGACCCGCCCCGTGGGGTGCGGAACAGTTCCACTCGGGATTGCCCTTGCCTGTGCAGATAAGGCTGCCGTCCCGCATGTTTATCGGAATCAATAGTCTCTCCCCTGCCCTTGCCGAAACCGCTCCCTTGCGGAGTATCATCGATTCGGTGTCTATGTAGTTGTGAATCGTAGTAAATTCGTCCTCCTTCGATAGGCCCATCCCGCAGAGGATATCGTTTGTCATCGCCCTGCGATTCAGCTCGGCAAACCTTTGCACGATGCGCATATCATGGATATAGTCTTCAAACAGCTCGCCCTGTACGCAGACCAAGTTTTGGGAGCGTTCTGTTTCATGCTCTTTTTTGAGTGCAGCCAGTGTCGCCTCTATCTCTTGGAACCTGCCCTGCGCCTTTAGGGTTTCAATCGTCCTTTCAATTTGACGGCGCGCTCCGCCCCACAGGGCTCTGAGTCCCTGCTCTTGGTAGTAATTTGCAACCTCAAAGCCCAAGTGTCGGCTGCCGGAATGTACTATCAGATAGAGCTCCCCGTCTTTGGCACGGTCAACCTCGATAAAGTGGTTTCCGCCGCCCAAGGTGCCGATGCTTTTTGCGGCACGGGTCAGGTTGACATAGGGGGCGCAGCGCAGCTTTTCAAGCTCAATTTGAGCGTTGTACTCGTGGGGAGTCCTTCTGATTTCCCGTCCGCAGGGAATGACTTTGCGTATGAGGGTGTCCAACTTCTTAAAGTCTATATCCCGCTGTCTCAGCCTCACCGTTTCCATGCCGCAGCCTATATCTACGCCCACCATATTGGGAACGACCCTGTCCTTAACCGTCATGGTCGTCCCTATGGTGCAGCCCTTGCCGGCGTGAACGTCGGGCATTATGCGAATCCTGCTGTCTAAAAATGCCTCCTCATCGCATACAAAGCGTATCTGCTTTTCCGCCTTCTCGTCCAAGTCCGTAGTGTAGCATATGGCAGTGTTGTATCTGCCCTTTATCTCAATCACAAAAAGCTCCTTTCATGTAAGTCTTATTCCCTTTATGCGGGGTTTGAGCCCGACTGCATTAGGTTGATCAGCCGCGACAGAACGTCCTCGCTTCCGTTTATGTTTAGGTTGTTGACGTTCTGACAGATGCGTTCGATGCACTCCAACTCCTTTAGTTTGTACAAGGTCTTGTTTTCATCCAACAGCTTGGCTGTATTTAGCAACGAACGGGTGGAAGCGACCTCTTCTCGGCGGGTAATGACATTGGCCTGCGCCCGCTTTTCGGCTATCAGCACGGTGTTCATGATGTTGCGAATCTCCCCGGGCAGGATTATATCCTTTACTCCCGCATCCACAAACTCTACGAAAAATTCGGACTCCTTCTGCTTTAGCCTATCTAAGATGTACTCCGACATCTCCTCCTTATTTGCAAGTAGCTCGTCCAATTTTTGCTTTCCTACATAGTCCCGCATCGCAAGCTGGGCTGCCACATGGAGCTGCTCCTTGTAGTCGTCTATCTCGGTGTGAACCCTTGCATAATCGGTCACTCGATAATTGCACACAAAGTTTACCCTTATTCCCACCTTATCTTGCGTCATAATCTCCTGACCGCAAACCGCCATCTGCGTAAGCCTCGTATCCACATATCCAACGCTGACCTGAACATCGGTATTCCAAAAGTAATGGGTTCCGCCGTCCAAGATGCGAATCAGCTTCTGATCGAAATACAGCCTCGCCTTTTGATATTCCGCCACCTCGACCTTTATATAGGCCGTACTTGGCAGTTTGGAGAATATGTACCTCGGAACAGTCCCATCGACCTCGGGGGTGGAGATATCGACAAGTTGATACTCGTGACGCTGCTTATCCGACCAGAAGGCGTGTTTGCCACATTGCAGCAGCTCCTCGAACTTTCCGTTTACGTAATGAAGCGCTGCCTGCTGCTCGGCAATCTCGATAACGGAGGTCTGCTTTGCAATCTCATTATCGCAAAGCAGGGTGTCAAGCTCGCATCTTTCGGAGGAAAGCGGCTCCTTTACGGATACGATTTCAACCCTTGACTTGCCGCTCAAACGGTGCTTGCCCGAATTTAAGAGCCTGACAAAGCTGCCGTCCTTGAACAAAAAGCCCTTTTGATTCTCGTTGATGATGATTTTCTTCATAGTATGATACCTCCTTAGGGTTTATAAGTCGTTGTTCGTTTCCCATGCGTATCCAACGGCTGAGGGCTTGAGCATCGAACCTCGGTTGTCGGAGAATTTGCTTCTCGGACGCTCAATTTCAAATGCGGTATCCGCTCTCAGGCAGGGTCGGATACGCATTGCTCCGAAAGGTTTTGGCATCAAGGGACACCCTTACCCTTCCTTGCCGGAAACGAGGTTGGTTATTCTGTGCCTACAGTGCCCAATTGTTGGGGAGGGCAAGGACCCTTTGCTTTGCGTTTCCGCTATAGGGACAGGCTTGGCATACACCTTGGAACTTCCTCGTGCACCGCAGTGACTATTTTAATCACCCGCCGACGGTTCCCGTCCTTCAAGGATAAAATACTAAATTTTTCCGTATAAATCACGGAAAAAAAGCTGCGAACTCATTCCTGCTCGCAGCTCTTTTGCATTTTCAATCGTGTTTTTATCAGGTTTACAAAGCTCTCCGGCTCAATTACCTTGATAAAGGGGCCGAAGGAGAGGATTCGGATTAATACCTCCGTCTCATCGTCCCGCTGATATTTTAGCCTTACTCGATATCGCCTGTTGTCAAACCTCTGCGCCTCCTTTTCGAAGTGAGCAAAGTGGAGCAGCGCCCGCTCCATTGTATTTCGCTCATCAAACAGTTCGAGGGTGACGCTTTTGCTCTTGTCCGAAACAGGTCCCGTATTGCGCTCTTTAAGCTCAGATTCAAGGGGCTTGCAGGAGAGGATTCTGCCGAGGTTTACCGTATTCTCCTCCCAACCCTTGGACAGGATTAAGCGGAACTTATCATCCTTTTTTGAATACTCCAACCGTTTCGGCAGTCCGTCCAGATGCATTGGAACTCCCCTATGTGTCCTCAGGTCGATGCTGAGCGGATAGCGGTTTTTTATCGCATCCAAAATCAGGCGAAACGTTTGAATGTAGGTCTCATCCTCAAACGGGTCGCCGTCCCAGCAGCGGTCAAAGATGTACACCTCATCCGAGGTGTAGAGCGGCTGCACGTTTTCAAGCCCCTCAAGGTCGAACTCGAACAGGCGTATGCGGGGATCTTGGGCTATCGCCTTTAGCCAGCGTTTTTGCAGGGTGGTAAGCGGCGTTGTGGGCGGAAACTTAATTACAGCTTCGCCGTTGGGCTTTATAAGCTGCCATTTGCCGCCCGTTAAGGACGGCTCTATGGTAAGTATGCTCTCCGAGAACGCCGTATCTTCGACTATCTTTCGAATGTCCTCCTTGGTTATCCCGTCACTTACAGCCTTGCAAAGTATCGATTCCACCGTTTTATAGTAGGTTCCGTAAAGCTCGTTGAATATCATGGCGTCTCACCCCCGTCAACTCCGTACAGGGCATACATGGCTTGCAAGTCCTGTTTGAAAGTCAGCTCACGCCTTTTGTCGGAGAAGTGTATGCTTACAATACGGCCGATGAAGGTGCGGATCCACGGTATCAGCTCGCCCGCATCGCTGACCTCGGCGGTAAACCTGCTCGTGTTTCCATCGATTCGCTCCACCGTGCCGCAGCGTTTCTCCCGTTCCATGCGAAGATGAATAAACTCCTCATCGTCGTTATAGCGCACGGTGAACTCAACACGCTCCGTCCGCCCCTCCCTGCCGTCGGTGCTTACGCCCCACATCCTGCTCTGCAGCCTGTCGAGCCTGAGCCTGTACCTATCATAGTTTGCGCACTCCCTAATTGCCTGCACGGAGAGAATGTTGTCCAGTCTGAACGAGCCGATTTTGCTGTTTTTTGGCACGTATCCCATCAGATACTGCCTGCCGTTTTGAACGCTGATGAATATGCGAAGCGGAACCACCTCTAAAAATGTAAGAGCCTCCCTGTTGCGGCTCAGGGTCTTTATTTGGATAAGCTGCTTGGCGTGCATCGCTTCAAACAGCGAATACAGGATTTCGCTGTCCAAGACTCCCGTGATGTAATGATGTTTGAACGTAAAACAGCTCTCGTGCTTCTGCGCTCTGTCCAGCAGAAAAGAGCCTATCACTCCGCAGGGCGCAACCTCGGAAAAGAAGTCCAAAGCATCGGTGCAGGATAGCTCCGTATCTTTTGCACGTCGGTAGGAGACCGCCCTGCCCCTCTTTTCGGACACTAACAGCCCCAAATTTTCATACTCCTTCAGCTTCTTACGTATGGAGGACTCGTCGTACGTTTTGGCATCGGCAAAGGAGGACAGCCGCCTGTCGATTTCTTCCGTGATTTCACTCAGAAGCAGGGGGCTGTCGGGATCGTGCAGGAGGTCGAATATCAGAAAGTGCAGGGTGATGTCTCCCCTTGTAAAGCTCTTTGCCTTCCATGCCTTGTAAAGCGGGTTGTGCTTGAGGCTGCGGCTGTCAATCGAAAGAAAGACGTTCTTGCCCTCCGCACTCCTGCGAAAACCCATGTAGTCCCCGAGCCAGCTTTCGATACGGCGGCGTTCGTCATCGTAGGAGCGGGCGCTCTTTTTTGTAAACTCATCGCGGCTCTTAAAACCGTACACGTAAAAATCCCGCATGTAAGCACGAATACGGTCAAAATTTTTTATCAGCTCGCTGTATGCCAAGAAGGTGCCTCCTTTTTGCAAATCAAAGGGACGGGACTGCGGAGCGGCGGCGCTTCCGTCCGCAGGGGTGTGAAAGGAAACAAAAAGGATGCTCTCATGTCGTCTGTCGATATAAGAACACCCGTTCTGGTGCGGGAAACAGGACTTGAACCTGCATGAAATTGCTTTCACACGGACCTGAA
>JAUNBP010000001.1 GCA_030526995.1 Clostridia bacterium | reverse complement strand
AAAATTCTGGTTTTTTTGCTCATTGTTCTTCTCATTTTTTTAATCTCCTTTTTTGTATTTCCTCGAAGGTTTCCTCCGAGAATGAGAAAGTATTTAATCTATATATAAACAAGGTTTTAACCTTGGAATTTTTGGTATATAAAAAACGACCCCGTTTTTGAGGTCGTTTCGACTGTGTTATTTAGTTTTTGTTTGGTTTAGTTCCCGCCCAAAGAGCGTTCGTATTCGGCGTAACAGGTGGGGCAGTACACGGTATGAACGCCCTCCGTGTCTGTGCCGGAAGTTATGCACAATACGGGGAAACATGCGCTATACCCCTCCATATCGCAAGCCTCCGTTCCGCAAATTGAACAGGTGTATTGCCCGTTTGCACGGCTTTCCACTCTATCCCCTGCATATGTGAGATAGTTTGACCAGTATTCGGCACTGCCTGTTCCCCATTCCAAGATGCGATTCACCGTCATTACAATATAATCTTCCCCGTCAACGGATATGCGTATTGCTTCCCAATAGCATAAGAGGTTTCCATCATATACAATCCTACCATTTTCAAAGGAATCTCGAAATTCCTGTATTATATCGGCATCCAAGTTGAATACGCTTTCCGGTTCGGTCGCAAGAAAATCAATAAGCTCCGTTTCAGAATATACATATATACGAACATTGCTTATACCATAATGTTCTTGCGTTGCAATGTTTGACACCGGCTTAGTTTCTCTTGCGAGCTTAAAAGGGTCGGTGTAGTCGAACTGTGTATTGAGTGCGGTACTTATGGGCTTGCCCATATAAAAGTAGTTATCGGCAGCCTTCCACAGGAACAGTTCCGTCATATAGCTCTTTTGTCCTGTCGTAAAGACCGTTTTTCCACCGCCCAAAGCGTCCATTTCTGCGTTGGATATTTCAGTAAAGGCACTGACATATCCAGCCAGTTCCTCGTCCTCCGTCCAGCTTGTCCACAGTTTATCGGTCGGCACTTCGTCCATGCTATCGGGCAGCCTTTCGTCACCGAAGGGGAGGTATTCGTACCCCTCCCAATCGGTATCGAACACATTGAGAATCCCGTCGTTATCGGAATCCCAATACCAGTAGAAGTTTGCGAGTTCATAATTTTTCTTGCCAATCAATACCCAGTCCTCCTCGAAGTCGTCAAATGCGTTCGCATCTTCATCAAATGAGAAGCGGTAGGTGTTGTCTGCTCGCTCCATGGGTTCGGTCGGTCGGCTCGCAACCGCCTGCGCAATCTGTTCCTCGATAGTCGGAACGGGGGTTGAAGTAGGCTCAACTGTCGGCTCGGCTGTGGGTTCAACGGTAGGAACCTCAGTCGGAACTTCTGTCGCCGCAACAGGAACAGGGGTGGTATCGCCCTGCACATCCTGCGTTTCGGTGTTGCAGCCCGCCACGGTGAGTATCATTATCGAAATTAAAATAAATACAATTAGCTTTTTCATGTTCTTTCTCTCCTTTTTGTTTGATTAAGGTTTCCCTTGATTTTAGTGTAGAGTAATTTTTTGGATTTTGCAAGGGTTTTGCGGGGGTCATGCACGATTTGGTAGTTGTATATAATAATTACTTCTCGCTTCAACGAATGTCTACACACTCTCCACAAGCGTAAATTCGGACGACTACCGCCCTACTCAAAAACTGTTATGCTGACATTTTCAGCCCCTCGCTTAAAATATTTTTAGCGGCATTTACATCCCTATGATGCTTCGCCCCGCAATTAGCACAAGTCCAAGTAAGCCGTGACCCAACTTTGGTGTTCCGCTTCCCGCAAACATTGCAAATTTGCGAACTTGGAAAATCCTTTGGAATCTCCCTTATCTCGCGCCCATACCAATCCGCTTTGTACAGTAACTGCCGCTTGAACTCATAATAGCCAACATCATTGTCAAATTTGGCTTGATAGGGCTTCTGCATCATTTGCATGACATCCAAATCTTCAAGACAAATCACTTGGTTTTCGCGTATTAGCCTTGTTGTGATGTTATGAATGTTATATTTTCTGCAATTCGTAATCTTTTCATGGAGCTTCGCAACCTTTTTGCGCTGCTTTTCGTAATTATTTGAGCCTTTGACCTTCCTGCTCAAATTCTTTTGTTGCCGTGCAAGCTGTTTCTCGTACTTGTGCCTATACTTCCCGTTGGGGATGATTGTTCCGTCACTCAAAGTGGCAAGGTTGCGATAGCCTAAGTCTACCCCGACAGCATTATCCAGCTTGGGTAATGGTTGAATCTCTACCTCTGTACAGCAGATAGAAACAAAGAACTTGCCGCTTGGTGTTTGAGAAATCGTTGCGTTTAGAATCCGTCCCTTAATAGGCTGGCTTACTTTGCATTTGACCCAGCCAAGTTTAGGCAGCTTGACCTTGTTTCCCGAAAACGAGATATTACTCCCGTCCGAGCGATAGCTGTGGCGGTGGCTGCCCTTCTTTGATTTGAATTTGGGGTAGCCTGCACCGCGAAAAAAATTCTGAAAAGCAAAATCAAGGTCTTTGATTGAGTAACGGAGGGCTACAAGCTCTACCTCGCCCAGCCATGTGAGTTCCTTTTTGAGTATTGTTAAGTCTTTCGTGCAATCGAAGAAGCTCATTTTTTTGCCTTGTTCTTCATACAATGTCTTTCGCTTGTCGAGGTAATGGTTATAAACAAATCGGCAGCAGCCAAAAGTGCGAAAGATTTGCTCTTGTTGTTGCCGGGTTGGGTAAAGCCGAAACTTGTAGGCCTTATTGTGCTGCATTGATATTTCCTCCTTGCTTTTTTTGATTTTTTGTGAAAGAGATATTTTTTGTCCCTCATTACTTTAAGCGTGTTTTTTTACGCATTTACTATCACTTTTGGACGATTGTTTACACTTTGTTCATTTTTGAGGGTAATTTTGAGATTTTTTTCTCTTTTTCGCCGTCAAGGTAGAGTGCGGGGCGGGGGTCGCGATGGGCTACTCGATGGGAGGCTCGCACGCGGGTTTTGCATCAGACTGGAAATCTGATTGAAAAAACGCTATGCAATTCCCCGTCGAGGAGAGGCGAGAGCATCAGACTGGAAATTTGCTTACAAAAAAACAATGTCATTCCCCGTCTGACGGGGGGTGCGGCTGAGGATACCAGAGAGTGCATCTTGTGAGTATGCAATAAATTATTGCTTCCCACTTCGACGATTGCAAGCACAATCTCCGTGGGCGTAAATTCGGGCGTACTCCGCCCTATATTTTGATTTCTGATTTATTTTTATTGTTTAATTTTAGATTTAAGAGCGTTGAGAACTTCCTGCAAATTATCCTTGCGTACCGTTTTTGTATACAATAAATTATTGTTTCCCGCTTCAACGATTGTAAAAGCAATCTCCACGGGCTTAAATTTGGGTGTACACCACCCTATCTTTTTGTGTAATTTTTTGAAGGGCAAAAAGGGCAGATGCCCCTCTATAAACTAAAGCGTTAAATTTTAGGCAATTACTCAAAAAATTCGTGTTTGTTTACGCTTTGTTCATACAATCCGCTTTTGGTTATTGAATGTCCCTACGATATTCCTTTGCAAGCATAAAAAGGCACTCGTCAAGCCTTTCCTTGGAAAAATACAGTTCAGCAGACATTTTCTACCTCGCTTTCAACGATATTGAAACGCATAAATTCCGGAGTGGCATTTTTCAACGCTTGCTCCTTGTACTCGTCCGTGTTCGTAGCTGCATCTAAGATAACTGCGCTTGACGGATAGACGGTCTTTTTCAAACGCTGACAACGGAGTTCATCGTATTTGCTGCACAAAGGAACCTCGTGCTTGTTACACAGATAGTCTATCATTGCAAGCATATAAAAGGCTTCGGGGTACCACTTTTTATCATACAGCCTTGAAACCTCGTCCCTTTCAAGCATATCTACGGCAAACTCAACTTCGCCCATGTCTTTGACAAGGTGACATACTCCACTCCTGTACACATCGAATGAGCTACGCTTTTCTGCCGATAATTCGGGTTCGAGCAAACTCTCCATAGAAACATCGAGTGCCTGTGCGAGCCTGTAAACGGTTTCGGCAGAGCATCGATACATCTTCGCCTTGCCGCTGAAAATGTCGCTTAGAGTAGCCTGCGGAATCCCGCTTTGCTTTGAAAGCCGATACCGTGACATATTCCTTTCTCTCAACATATCGTTCAAGTTCATCCAAATCACCTCTCTGCTATTATTATGTCGGACAACCGAAGTATTGTCAATAGCTTTTGTAAAATTAACTTTTCCGTCAGAGGGCTTTATCATACGGGAATAAAACAAAAAATCAATGCAATTTCCAGTCTGACGAACCGAGCTGCGGGGTCTGGTTTCTCTTTTCCAGCTCCCGCACGCCCCCCTCTCCAAAACGCCGCTACGCTTCACCATTTGCGCTATTTTGGCTTCGGGCATTCTCCGAGGGTGATTGCCTATGGTTTTCTAAAATGCCACCAGACGCATTTATTTGCGATTTAAGGCATGGTTGGGTTTTGATTATGATTTCTATGGGGGTTCTTAGAGGTCAGCGGGGATGGTGCGTTGAGGCGAGCGCATCAGACGGGAAATTTCGTTAAAAATATTTATTCTGATTTCCAGTCTGACAGGGATGGCTGCTGAGCTTTTAACTATTGCGTTCGATATAGCACTTCGCACGGGCGTAGGGGATTCCACACGCTTCGCTCACACGCAGGGCATATGCGGCGAGTGGTTCACTTTTGTCTGCTTTGTAGTAGTTGGCTATCTCCGGGGGGCATATGAGCGTATCGGCGGCTATGAGTATGCTGGGTTCTATCGGCGCAAACGAGAATTGCAGATGTATGTACGGGGGAGCGAACCCATATCGCGCAAGATAGCTTAGTTCTATTGCTATTGCGTAGCGGCGGTCGGCTTCGCAGAGCCTGTCGGACACGCTGATTTGGGTTATTCCCTCGGATATTTCGGTCTTTGCAACCAGTCCGTTGGGCAGATTAGTTTTTTTGAGCTTTATATGCAAGTCGGAACAAATCTTTTTAATGTCGATTGCCTTGGGGCTTATGTAATTCATGCTTCTTTTCTCCTTTCTATGAGTAATGATTTGTTGTATGCAATAAATTATTGCTTCCTGCTTTAATGAGTTTGCGGCAACAATGCGCCGTCTTACTTTCTCTCCACAGGCGTAGATTTGGGTGTACACCACCCTATGTTTTAATTGAGTACTTATTGTGGCTGCCCGCACACTGCCCTCTATCAGACGGGAATTTTGCTCACAAAAAATCAGTGTAATTTCCAGTATGACAGGAAAATTTCTCCCGGATACCTGACGACTTAATTGGGAATGCTCTCCGCCCGTGACGCTCTATCAGACTGGAATTTTGGTTCTAAAAAAGCAAACTGATTTCCAGTCTGACAGGGAGGGTCTTCTGAGCTACGGGGGTCTGGCTGCTCTTTCCTCACCCTCACGCACACCCCTCCACACCACCCTTGTTAAAATGCCACCACGCTTCACCATTTGCGATATTTTGGCTTTTTGTGTTCTTCGAGGGTGATTGCCTATGTTTTCCTAAAATGCCACCAAACGCATTTATTTGCGATTTAAGGGGTGGTTGGTTTTTTAGAATGAGCTTGTTGTGGGTTTTTTGAGGTCAGCGGGGATGCTTTCCTCCCGTAACGCTCCATCAGACGGGAAATTGGATTGTAAAAAATTAAGCTCATTTCCAGTCTGACGAGACGAGCCAGCTTAATCTGATTTAGATTCAAACCAAAACAGATTCGGCTGCTCTTGGTCGGTCTTGGGTTTGGGTTTGGGCTTGGGTTTCACGCTCGTGTCAGACGGGGAATTTGATGTAGGAATCGTATCCTCATTTCCAGTCTGACGGGGAGGTGCTGGCTGCTCTGGCTGCTCAAAGATTGTGTTGGGGTTATAGTTCCTGCAATTTAGTTCTTTGAGGTACTTGCTTTCGGGGTGTTCGGTATAGTCAAACTTCTTGGCTTTAAGCACATCGTTGCCGCGCAGACATATCAGCAGTTCATCGGACGGCAGGGTTAGAACCTCGTGCATGGTAAGCAGGGGGCGTTTACCCACACCTGTCATTACTTGGTGGTCGTCTATGATTTGACCGGGGGCAAAGGTTTTCCGTCCGTACCGATTGCTGTCCACTATGACCGTCATTTCACCGCTTCTGTCCGAAAAGTATTGGGCAGTGTATTCATCGGTACAGCCCAAAAGAATTTGAGTGTCGCAGTTGCCCAAGATTTCGCTCCATACATCGTTCGGGTATCTATTCTTCAACTGTGCTATGTTCTGCAAGATGATACTCACATGGACTTCACGGCTTCGTATGGTACTCAACACCTGTTCAAAGTTCGGGATTGAGCCGATATTGCTGAACTCGTCCAGAATCAGATTGACGGGGATTGTACAGCGCAAGTCGGGTTGGCTGTCGGCATATTCGCAGATTCGCACAAACAGGAATGTGAAGAAAAGGCTTGCAATAAAGTCAAGGCTTCTATCGTTATCCCTTAGTATGATGTAATACGCACACGGTTTTTTCGCAGGAAGCGACAGGTCTATATTTGAGTGTGACAGCATCTTTTGTATCGTCTTATCCTGCAAGATATGAAGTCGTGTGCCAAAGCCCGTTACAACGCTTGCTCGTACCTTTGGGTCTGCCTGCAAGAACATTTGCAGCGGGATATATGCGGGGTGTGCATCCGACACTATGCCCTTTCTTGCAAACATACTTATCAAGTCCTTTTCGCTGTTCCCTGCTATCAGCTTATAGATAATCGGCAGGGTCTTACGCAGTGTGCCATTCCCGTCTGACGGCTTGTCCAACTCGACCATTAGGGCGACTGCTTTAACAAGGTTTGTTTCTGAATCGTCCCAAAACCTGTCACCGCCTTTACTGCTCACATTGGTATTCTGAATAATGACTTCCGCAAGCGTTTGTACTCGCAGGGTATTCCCGCACATCTCGTCCATGACATTCCAATAGTCGCTGTGTTCGGGGGAAACAAGGTTCAAGACCTTTACCTCATACCCATGTTCCTTGCAATATGCGGCAGTTGAATTGTACAGTTCACCCTTAGGGTCGGTGACTATGATTGATTCGGCTCTCCTTACGCTTTGGATGATATGCGTTCGGGAGAAGCCCCTTGACTTACCTGTACCGCTTGCACCCATGATTGCGATATGCTGGTTCAGTCTTGTATCACTTGGCAGGCTTACGACACCGTTCTCATATTTGCCAAGCACTGTTCCCATTATGTCCTCTATCTTGCCAAATTCCAGAACTTCCTCTGCTTTTTCCTTTGTCAGCCATTTAGCCGTTCCGTATGTGCCTTTTGCACCCTGTGTGAAGTTCCGTTCCTCGTCCTCTGTGCCTTCAGCCCATTTGCTCCTTGCTCTCAGATAGCCGACAAACCAAATGATGAAGATAACCAGTGCCGCAAAGAACACCAGTCCGATTACCGTTGTGAACAGATAGTTATACGCTCCGCTTATCGGAAGCCAATTAACGGGTTGGGTTGCAGCGGGATTAAACAGATTCCCGTCTGTGAATCGCTTAAACTGCAAGTGTATCGCTTGCGCTCCTATGCCTATCCAGTACAGTACGAAAGCTGCCACTGCAATACAGATAATTGCTTTTTTCAGTTTTGAGAGTTCTTTGATTCGTTTCCGAATCCTTTTTTTAAGTTTTTCCATTGGGGTTATTCCTCCTTAATTGTGATAAAAAATACCCGCACCATTGGCACGGGGGTGTGTGGGTGAGTTTTCCTTGCCGAGCCAATCGCAGCACGGAGCTTGGGGACTGGTGCAAGGTCGGGTTTGGTTTTCATTGGGGTGGTGGTTTAGCGGGGAACTGCAAACAGGTTCTTGCATTGATTCGTTTATTTTCAATGGCAATTAAGCCATAACTCTGTCTTACGAAGGTGATTGAATACCGTTCCAAAGCTCCCGTGGGCTTATTGTTTTTATCGCGGCGGCTTTTCCGTTGGTTAGTTCTTCCACCGCTGCTTTTTGAAAGGGGAAGCACCAAACCGTTGTGTCGGGGAGCGTTTCTGCATCTTTAAGCAGCAGGCGCATATCTCGAATGTCGCACGAAAACACTTGATGCACATACGGGGTTGTACTGACGAGCCGTGGCAGGAAGTGATAGTTCAGCCAGCCCGATTCAAACTTATTGCTTCGCAGCAGGACAGCCGCAGCAAGCCCGTCAATCGTCTGTGGAAAGTAAAGGCGGGGAATGTCCTCGCTGTCCTCGGTGTGGGAGAAGTTGGAGTATATTCCTTTCTTCTGCTTTATCGCTTTAACGAGCAGTTCCATATCCTTGCCCCAAATGAGAAAGCAGCGTTGAAAGTCGTCCCCACCGAAATTCCGTGCTGCAAGCTCGCTGCACCAGCCATTCATGTTGCGCTCTCCGTTCGACCGCCACCGCCGTACCGTATCGAACAGGTTGTAACAGGTGTACCCTCTACCGTCGGCAAACAGCAGCCCAACAGCCGAACTGTAATCCATGTCGTACAGGTGTACGGTCGGTTGGTCGCTTTCCTCTCGAAACGCTCTTTTCAGTTCCAGTGATGTGTAGTAGCAGTATCGCTGTTCGTTGTTTTCATATCGCTCTAATTGCAGCTTCGGCTTCTTGCGTTCGTCCGTTTCATACATGAGCATATCGGCAAATATAGCAGCTTCCCATATTCGCATTTGCCGTTCCCGCTTTTCGTCCGTCCTCGGATAGTCACGCATCTCATATCCCAACTTTTCCAAAACCTCGTGATTCAACCTTATCGCACGACACTTATCATTCCTTGCACCCGATGTTTCAAACAGCCTCGTCTGAAAGAACTCTTGACCCATAAAGACAAAATCTCGCTCCCTTGTGTATCTGAATACCGCTTTCCGTGCAGCTTCATAACTTGTGTTTTTCGTTCGAGCTACAAGCCTTAAAAGCCGTGCAGGATATTCCTCAACGGTGTTGAGAAGTGCTTTTGCAATGGTTCTTACCACCTTGATTTCTTCAATTCCTTTCAATTAAGTTCACCTTCCATTTTGATTGTTTTTAAGTCGGCATTTTGGCTGTCAGCGTACCATTAACTTCGTTTCCTCGCACGCTGACCCTTGAAAAAAAGCCCAAAAAAGCCAGTAAAACAGGGCAAAAAACGGCTCGGAAAAGTGTCCCAAACGAAACACCGAAAAATGGGCTTGTTTGGGACACTTTTTTGCGGTCTAAAATGAGGTTTTTTTAAGCAAATTTACGGCTTCGGAGTGGGTTAAAATAACATCATTCATATTTTTGTCGAAAAGAGATCCTGACTTTGGTATCCAACACTTAAAATAACGTTAGTAAAGAGATGTAAGGCGCGAGTGAATTTCATCCATTGAATATTCTGCGGAGCTATCTCGTTTTAGCCTGCGATTAAGAGCTCTTATCGATAGCGTGATAGGTCCTGCCCTCCTCCTTTTTATACTCCTAAACTTTATGGCTTAAACTACCAAAGTCGCCTGTTAAAATTTTTTTAAGGAAAAATTAAAAATCTTTGCTTTTAGGGCTTGCATTTATTGAAAACCTTTGATAAAATTGATTTGATAGATAAACGAAATTGGACTGAAGTGTCATAGGAACGAATGCTCCGTGTGAGAATGTGAGAAAAGAGCAGAGGCTCTGTTCGACGATTTGTATTGTTGGGGTTACTTGGAGGGAAGTCAATGAGACGAAAATTTATTATTCTTATGGCTATTGCACTCATTAGTTCTTTTTTACCTTGTATTTCTAATGC
Source organism: Clostridia bacterium (assembly GCA_030526995.1). Taxonomy (GTDB): domain Bacteria; phylum Bacillota; class Clostridia; order Christensenellales; family CAG-138; genus JAQUTY01. The sequence continues at coordinate 85,525 of JAUNBP010000001.1, read as the reverse complement.
AAACAATATTGGCTCGCTTAAGCTTATTTCAAATGGAATCGACGAGGAAAATTATCTTATTTCGGTCATGCTGTCAGATGCAGGTGGAGCAGTCGCCATACAGTTCGCCGTTGTATATGAACCCGAAAAACTGGAATTTGTTTCGATGAACGTCGGTGATTGTTTTGAAAGCAGTACGGTGCCGTTAATGTCACATCCGAATGAGGGTGTTATCTTCTTTGTGTGGGATTCCCTTTCCCCGTTGGAATCGGGAGGGGAACTGATGAATCTGACCTTTATGAAGCGTCCGTCTGCTACAGGAGAAACGATTGTTAGCTTCGATATGTCACAAGAGTTCATTGTTGTGGATAGCAACTATGATCAAATCGAGTTGGAAATCGAGGATGTGATTCTTAACCTCTCGAGTGAACAGTGGTCACCGACTCCCAATCAAGCTACGGATGGCAGCGATTTATCATACAGCCCACATCCTGCCGCAACAACTTCACCGACCGTTGTTGAAGGAATAAACAGTGGAATCACCTTGAACGAAAACGCATCGATAATAACGGCAGGAGAGACGCAGGAGCTTTATGTCATCGACACGAGCGAGCAGGTGGTATGGACGAGCAGCAACGAGCAGGTTGCAATTGTCTCAGAGGACGGAACCGTAACCGCTGTATCGGAGGGGGAAGCTATTATTACTGCGGAGACGTTGGATGGAACCACTTATGCAACCTGCGGAATATCGGTTAAGGTTTCCGATGTTGAAAATATTGACAATACCGATGTCGAGGATTTAGATATAGTTACAGAGACGGAGAATACTGCAAGCGAGGATGAGGAAGAAAGCGACAAGGGGACGGCGAAGCCAATTCCGTGGTGGCCGTTTGTTCTTTGTGCAGCAGTTTTAATGGCGGCTGTTGCCGTTTGGCTTTTGGCTAAACAGCGCAGGTAAAAGCACGAAACGAATACATTTTCAAGTATGGAGGGAGTATAGGATGAAGGTAGTAAAAAGGATTTTAAGTGGATTGTTGGTTTTGATAATGGCAATGGCACTATTTCCTATGGCTGACACAACGGCTGCTGACCCGGTGGATACCACGACGGTTGATGCGCCGGACGAGGTAAATGACGGTTCAACTGCGGACGCTATAACTGACGCTGAAACGATGTCCAATACGAGAGCTGCAGGAGCCTTTTTGTACGATCAGTTGATGGACGAGGAGTTGCAAAAGAAAGTGGCGATATCACAAGTAGACATTCCGGAGTCATGTGTCTTGTGTAGCTTGGCTATGCTGCTGAGACGAGCTGAAATTATTAACGGTGTTGACTATAATACATGGTCCAAAGCAGTTACATTAGATTGGATATACAAAAAAAACGGTAAGAACGTGAGTGTACAATGGCGTAAGGTTGAAAAGGTGAAACCATCTGATTACGAATATAGAATAAAGCAAATACAAGTTACGCAACAGCCATTGAATAAGTGGAAGACACTTCTTGACAGTCATCCCGAAGGTGTTTTGGTGTGGTGTAGAAAAAAAGATAAAAACGGTAATATAATTAACTCGCATGGAGTTCTTTTAACACACTATGTGGGTGATACATTCTATTGTTTAGACCCCGCCGGAGATTATTGGGACAAAGGTATGATAAAACTCGAGAACAGCGTAATGGGAAAACGGTATGGGACAACATCAAAAGGTATCCTGGAATCGGGATTTTGCACATTATATGCGGTAATAACAAAGGGGATTAACTATCATCAGCATGAGTGGAATTCGATAGGGTATTGCGATGGATGCGAAAAATACTACAGCGATGTATATTCCTACACCATTGAAGCCGTTTCAGGTTATGTGCAAACTTCCCCTTCCGGGTCAAAATGGCTCGAAGTTAACCAGCAACCGTATGCGGCATATACAAGTGGGGGAGTGTGCACTACTTCCCGTTCCCTTCCCGTTACGGGTCGCATAAAAAACCACTACGGAAATACATGGTATAAGGTTCGATACGGGTTCGACGATAAGGGTAATGCGCTATACGGATGGGTCTACGAGGGTTCTGTTGATACAAGCGGTGTAAAAACCGTAATTACGATAAACCCGACCTCCGATGTCGCTAATCTGAGCAAAAACCTTACCGAGGGAAATTCAAATGTGTATGTCCGAGGAACGGTATTAAAGTCTTCCGTAACCAATCTGAGCAAGTATACCATGTACATATACAGTTGGGAAGAAGATGACATTCTGTTTGTAGTTCCAAATGATGGACTTAGTGGAAAAAGCTATACCATTACCGCAGCAGAATGTAATAAGATGAAGTTTTCCAAACTTAAGGCGGGTCAGTATACCTTCTATATAGAAATGTGGGATGTGGAGGGTACTTGCTCATGGCAGGAATGGGATTTTTATGTCCAGAAGAAGGTCGTGCCAAAGTATACCATTGATTTTGATGCCAACGAAGGAATGAATGCACCAAGCAGCCAAACGGTATCTCATGGGACAACCATATATTTTAATGCCCTTTCAAAGCCGCAGAGGGATCAATACAACTTTATCGGATGGGCGTTAAATTATGATGCGGAAGCCCCGGATTTTCTGCCCTACGGAAGTTTTACTCCTTCCTCGTCAACGGTGTTGTATGCGGTTTGGGAGCCCATCGAGCCTCCTGCTGCAACGAACTTAACGGCTATAACAAACCATGTCGGCGCAGGCAAGGAGCTGACGGTCTCATGGTGGGCAAGCTCTCGGGCAAGAAGCTATACCGTCACATTCTATGACGAAGCGGGAAACGTCTGCTACGAGGCAAAGACGCCCGCCACAACCTTAACTACCATTTTGAACGAGGCGGGAAATTATACGGTTCGCGTAAAAGCGTCGAATGTCAGCGGTGACAGCGAATATTCAAGTGCGGCAACGATCATCGTTCACGCACCTTCCGTTGTAACGTTTTTGAATTATGACGGTTCAACCTATACAACTCAAACCGTAGCCTATGGAGATGACGCCGTGTCCCCGGGAACGCCTGACAGAGAGGGCTACACTTTTGAAGGATGGAGTGGCTCTTTAACAAATGTTGTGTCGGATCGTACGGTTTCAGCCCTGTATGAACCAATAGAATACACGGTTACGTTTTTGGATTACAATGGCGAAATTGCACAGGAAAGCATTGTATGCTATGATGGGGACACGCCGGGCTGTGCAATCCCTCCTGACGAATCACTGTTGAAATTGCCGACAGGTTATACTCTTGCCGGCTGGGACACGGATGCTTATCTTGCCGTAACGCAGGATGTTGTTTGCACTCCGTGTGCTGTTTGGGCAAATAAGGATATTCCTATTACTGCGACTGTCGATGAGGTGACCGTTGTACAGCGCAATGGAGTAATATATGGATATTGGGTCACTTACTCTATGACAAACCATACGGAAACGGGACGCAACGGTCGTGCGGTCATTGCATTAAAATCGGCATTTGGGAAATTTTTAACTAAGACTGAATCCAATGCATTTTACATTGACGGCGAAAGCTCCTTGAATTTCCGATTATATGTTCCCATCTCAACGGATATTCGAGGCGAGAACTTCGCATCAACCGAGGTGTATATAGTAGATGCGTACTCGTCCATGATACCCTTATCACAAATAGCGGTTAAAACAATGGGAACGGGCGAGCTGGACTGGACGGACTGGGGAACTCCTGAAGAAATGGCTCACTTGATCCAAGGAGACTCGATTGTTCAGACAAAAACTCAATATCGGACAAAGACGCTGCAATTCAGCGAGTGGACAACCAGCACGAGTTATCTTGATTGGGAGCTGTATCAGACCTCCACCCAAAAGAGTGAGTGGAGCGCTTGGAGTGCTTGGCAGGATGCAGAAATCGTTGCATCGGAGAATGTCGATGTCGAAACCCGACAGGCAGAGGCAACTGCAGCCTATACACAGTATCGATATGGTAGATACAAGAGCACAAATTGCAGCAAGGGCACATGGTATCATTCAAACGATATTTCAGCCAAGAGCAGATACGGCGGAACCTGGTATCTAAACTATACGAACTGGTCTACCACAAGACACGGCACATCTTCAACTTGGGCTGTCTACACTACGAAAAATAACACGATAGGCAATGGAATATACAGCAACAGAAGCGGAAATTGGAGATATTGGTGGCATAAATATACGGTTTCAAACTCCACATACTACTGGGAAGAAAGTCGACAAATTCCGGCTACCTACAAGACGCAGTACCGTTATCGTACCCGTGAAGATATTCCGATTTACCAATATGCCGCATGGACAGATTGGTCTGAGTGGGACGATATGGAGACGATTGCAAGTGACACCTTGCAAGTCGAAACTCGAGAGCTTATCCGTGTGAAATTGGAGCAACCCGAAGACGAAGCAGTTACAATCAGCGGAGTGGTTACCGGATTGGAAAATGTCGAGGGAAGACAAGCCATACTGACTATCTACAAAGTGGATGAAGCTTCGGATTACTCCAATGAATACATTGCACAAACGACTTTGGGGGCGGATGGATCTTATTCGTTCAGCAATGTGAGAACCTTAGAGATGCCGTCAGCAAAAACCGGTGATTTTACCGTAAGCTTGACTATCGAAGGTGCCACATCTCCGCTATTCATCGACACCGGAGACCTCTATAAGGCACCGACCCCGATATATTCAGTAACCTTTGTTGACGAACTGACCGGTGCGCAAATCGGAGAAACCCAATATGTCAATGAGGGCGGCAGCATTGTCGCTCCTGAGGTTGCATTGAAAGAAGGTTATACTTTCATAGGATGGGAATATGGTCTCACAAATATAAGGGATAACATGACGATTAAGGCGCGTTTTGCCCCCAAATCATTTACGGTTGTATATGTCGATTGGGAAAATGCCTCTGTTGCGATGCAAACGGATTTAACTTATGGCAGCGCAATAGATACGCCTACCCCTGAGGATAGGGAAGGTTTCAACTTTATAGGATGGAAGGATGCAGATGGAAATACAGTCGGAAGTGTTACTAAGAGCTTGATTCTATATGCTCAATATGAGAAGAAAGTCTACACTGTACAATTCCTTGATGAGGAGGGAAATATCGTCAGTGAGCAACAGGTATCACATGGTGATGCAGCGACGGCTCCTGAGCTGAATTTGGCCGAAGGCACATATTTGGAATCGTGGAGCGACGACAGTTATTTATCTGTTACGGGCCCACTGGTACTTACTCCTATAATTCTCTACGACGAGGATACGGAAACTGCGGAAATAAATATCAGCGACGGAATCTACGAGGGTTCACAGACCATTGCCCTATCCTGCGAGGATAGCGATGCTGAAATCGTTTGCAAAATATATTACTTCCCCGAGAGTGAAGTCGTAGGGAGTGAAGGGACAGGAGATATCATTAATAGTGATGGAGAGGAGCAGGACGAAGTGGATGCCGAGTTTGTTTATACTGAACCGTTCGTGATTTCAGAAACGGCAATCCTCGAAGTCACCTGTAATAGCGAAAACAAGAATCCCATGACAACCACCCACGAGTTTGTCATTGTTCCCGAAGGCACCATTCCCGCAACTCCGCGAAACATTTCGGCGACAGCGAATAGCGAGATGATAACAGTGACATGGGATGCTGTTGAGGGCGCAGATGGGTACATGGTTTACAGGACGGATCAATACGGACAAGAGTCTTCAATGTTCAGCGCTAGCAATGTGTATCTGGATGATAATGTTTCCTCAGTAGCTCCGTACTGGTATGCGGTTCGCGCAATTAAACAGTATGAATATGCCGGCAGCATTTGGATTGAGAGTGCAGAACTCAGTCAAGAGGTAATGCAAGTATTCTTTGGTGAATATGCTCCGGTATCAGAAATTGTAGTTGATGTCAACGATACGGTACTTCTTGGCGACTCTGTCCAAGTTGCTGCGATAATCGCACCCGATAATGCTTATGACAATACGGTTGAGTGGGACGTCGTTGCCGGCACGGGAGAGGCGGTGATTTCCACTGACGGCATTTTAACTGCGACAAAGGAGGGAACTGTAACTATTGTTGCAACCGCAAATGACGGCAGCGGAACGGTAGGAAGTCGAAACATTATTATAGTACCTCCAAGTGAACAAAATTCTTCCTTGTGGGTTGAGGCAAGGGCCGTCGTTAAGGGAGCAACTTCTCACGTTACTGTCAATTTGTCAGAAGGAACCGGAGCATCAATGATGCAGTTTGTTGTGCGGTATGATCCAAGCGTATTAAAAGTTGAGGATTGCAGGGGCGGAGAATTGTTAGAAAACCTTGCTCCGACAATAAACACAGCCATCGATGGCGAAATCTCCTTTGCGTGGGATGGAGTCGGAGGAATAAACGATGGAGGGGTGGTTTTAGACTTGTACTTCTCCGTTGTCGATACTGCAATTACACAGGAAACATTAGTGTATGTTGAAGATGGAAGCGATGACGCATATCCATTCATCTTATGCAGATGGAACCCCGATGGTGAAGTCGAGCATATTGGCGTTGACATATTTTCGGATATACTTCAAGTTCTTGAGTTTAATTATGGAGACGTGGATATGAGCGGAAGTGTTAATGTAATTGATGCCAATATTATTAGAAGGTATTCGGCAAAGCTGCTTACTCTTTCCGACACAGCATTGATTCTTTCCGATGTCAACGGCGATGGGCAGGTTAATGTCATAGATGCGAATCTAATTCGCAGGTATTCCGCTAAATTAATTGATGTCTTCCCGATAGAGGTATCCTAATGAAGTACAAGGGAAATAAAGCACAACGGAAATGCTGCAGAATGCTGACAATTAAGTGCAAGGCATGGGCGTTTGTCCTTGTGCTCCTGGTGTCTGCGGCATTTCCGATAAAATCTGCGACGGCGACAGAAACTATGTGCTTGGCTGTAACAACGGTGAGTCACGCTCATCCTGACACAAGTTATGTAATTGATGCAACCATTGGAGCGAATGCCAATATTTATGTTATGCAGTTTGCCATCGCTTATGATTCTACACGGCTTGAACTTGAGTCTGCGACATCTGGAAGTGCTATGAATGGATTAGGGGGACTAACAATCAACACGAATATAGCAGGCTATGTTTATGTTAGTTGGGAGACAATAGTAGAACCTATTAGAGATGCCGGAAGTATACTCACCATGTCGTTTAGAACAAAAGAGTCGTCGGAGGGCTTTGCGTCGATAGCAATCGATACAACGGAATCTATGGTGTTTACCAATGAAGAATACTCGCCACTAAATATTACTTTCGAAGATGGAGGACTGCAAATAGACAGTCTTACCGTTGTGGATGCAGTTGATGCAACATGCACTTGCTCGGGTCTAACCGAAGGACTTTTTTGCCCAATTTGTAATGTTTTCATTGTCGAGCAGCAAATTATAGAAGCTTTGGGGCACAGCTTTTTAGGGCCGGAATGGCTATGGGAGGAAACGGATATCGGCTATGATGTAGAAGCCATATTTATATGCGAAAACGATTCAACACACATTCATAGGGTTGAAGCTGAAGTGTCCTGCACATCAGTGCCTCCGACATATACGCAAAACGGTGAGATTCGCTATACTGCAACAGTGTCTTTCCTTGACAATGATTATACCGATGAGAAGTCGTTTATACTTGAAAGTTTGATTCTCTTCGGAGATGTAAACATGGATAAAGAAGTCACTTCCGCCGATGCTGCTGAGGTTTTGAGGCATATTGTTCACTTAAAAACGCTCTCGGAGGAACAGGTTTATAGAGGGAATGTCGATGGAGGAGACATTAGTTCATCTGATGCTGCATGCATCTTGAGGTTTGTTGTTAAGATAATAACAGCCTTTCCGGTTGAAGGATAAAAGTATCTTCGTTTATATAATATGTGCCAACTGCTTTAATTCCGAAGGATACTTGCTTCTTTTTAGAATTATATTGTTGGGTTTTCTTTTCAGCTCAACTATCTCCCTGAGCTGAGCTTTAGGAATAATCCTCAATCTATTGTAATCATTATACATGACCGCCGTCTTCTCGGTAATACTTTAAGATATCACATATTTGATCAGATAAAGGTGCGCAGTCTTCACAGATAGCTTTGAATCAGAACAGACCTTGTATCTCAAATCATACAAGGTTTGTTTGTATAACCCAAAGTGCATCTTTTTTGCGAAGCTGAGGGATTGTTTGGGACACTTTTTTGCGGTCTAAAATGAGGTTTTTTAAGCAAATTTACGGCTTCGGAGTGGGTTGGAAATAACATTATCCATAATTTTGTCGAAAAGAGTAGATTTAATCCGAAACTCGTGATACAATGATATTGATATGTGAGCAGAATCACTTGGGAGGCTATACCATGGCGGGTCAATACAATCGACTCCGAAAGATGCTTATCTGTATGATAATTAAAAATACGATATTAGCAACGATGAATTATTGTTCACTAAACCATTTACTTCAGTAGGCCTTCCCCTTAAGTGCTTCGCCTGCAGAACTTGAAATTGAAAAGGCTCAAACGAGAAAAATTTGTGGAGCTCGAAAAAAAGAAGCCTCATAAGGAGGAGTAGATATGGCGTCACTAACGCATGTCTGTATGTGGTCGGAAAATGGCTGGAAGCGTATTACAGCCGAGCAAGCTGCCAAATTGCATCCAGGTGGAACAGTCTCTGCGCATAGCGGTCTGTTTATGTGTGAACTTTGTGGTCAGTATGTCATCCTCACCAATGGTGATATTAGGATGCGTTACTTCAAACACAGCGCCCATGAAAAAAGCAAGGATTGTCCTGAGCGTACATTCGGAGCCGGTTACTCTGTCTCTTACGGTTCTCAAGAACACGATTTACCAATCCGTATTACAGGCGTATCTTCATCTTCTTTCAGATTAGAAATCGGTCTAATTCGAGTTCCAATAAGTCTGCTCAGCAAGAATCTTCGCATAGAAATCAAGCCAAAGGGAGCGTCGGATACATCCTATATATTCGCTAAAGAGCGGCTAAATTATGACAGCATCACATATCTTCCTATCGGCGAAAAGCCATTTGACAAATATACTCTCAGCTTCCAAAACGGAAACAATAAATTACACGAATTCTGGCCAGAAGAAATTAAAGGCATTGATCCGAAAGGTACATTGTTCGAGAAGATTTCCGGTAATAAACTCACATACGATGCCGATGTCGAGATTGGAAAAGAATATTATTTACTAAAACGTGACTATTTTCCCATGAGATCATATGGGTGCATCCAGATTCAAGAAGTCACTCGAAAGCAATTTGGTTGGGAATCTTGGATCCTTTATGTAGTTTCTGCATCGGCATTTAATGAAGATGCAGCCCGATTCTATCTTAACTTCCATTGTCGCTTGACGGATCACCCTGTCACATTACAACCGATATGGCCTTTATTTGTCGAAGGCAGTTACATAATAAAGCACAATCATGACAAAGTATATATGCTTGTTGAAGGCAATATAGCGGCGGTTAAAACATTCCCCTCTGTGACAGTTCGTGAACTGAGTTGCAATTCATCACGATCGAAATTATATGAGGTGCTCTGTTACGGCAGGCAGCAGCTAATATCCGTGGGGCGTACTCAAGCATTACAATATGCTTATTTCTGGAAAGAGCCTCTTAACCGAGAGGCTCCAGATCCAGAAGTTTCAGTGACCGACCGTGCTGGTTTCGAGGTCATTTCGGGAGAGGCCGAAATCTTACCACAAAACAGAACTCTTCGTTTTAGATCATCATTTGATGGCCAGCTCATTATCTCCTATAATAACCACATTCTGGATAAGCGGAAAATTCCTGCAGATAAATTTATTGAATTAGATGGAATAACCTATGGCTTAAGTGTTCAAGTTGCCATTGGTCTTGATATCATTTGGCAAGTCTATTTCAAAAGGCAACGTGCCGCCATTATAAATGATGAAATCAATCTTTTAAAAAGAATCACAAATGTATCCGGGGCACTAATTCCAGCTCCCCACTCTCTTCGAAATATATTGACAGGCCTAAATCACTATCCTCGAATATGCAAATGGATACGAAAATGCATCAGGTTTGGCTCCATCAATGAGCAATCTTATCGCAGATTGCAGGATGCCTATCTCAGCATTAAAATAAATAGACAAGGAGATATATCATGAATTACGTTGAGTCTCTTACCTTGGAAGAAAAATCAATTATCTGCGGGATTATTACCGGTAGGGCTTTCAAAGAACTGTTTATGAAAGAGGAACTAGAGTTATTGAAAATTAATAAAGGATTCAGCGTCAAAGCAATGTCTGAGGAGCTTGCCCTGTCAACTGCTATATCCAATGTTGACAGCCCCTTTATCTCAACATATATCAACAAAAGTGTGGATGCCTGGATCAAGGAAATTAAGGAAAATATAAATAAGCTTGAAAGCGAAGGCGCACTTCATGACATCGCTCTTGCAACGACCTTGCTTGACTCTTTCTTCGTCAATAATGTTGACTTGTATCTTAAGCTTGTGGGACAGTCTATGGATGCAGATGCGTACTCTAAGCTATGCAGTGAAATGGAGTGCATCAAATCTGAGCGCACAAGGAGTCCCAAAGCGGCTGACGACATTAGGTCTATTGAAGATGAAAAACTCCTATTGTTAACTCAAATCGAAGCTATGCAGCAGAGTATCTATGCTATAAAGGAGGAATATGAACAAAAAATCTTGAAAATTGAGCAGGATAAAATTAACTTAGAAGCATCATTGATCGAAGCTCAAGAGAGAATTGCTGAATTGCAGGCAATTCCTTCTGCTGTAAGAAGTGACAATCCTGAATATATCGCACTATTTGACGATACAGATTCTTCTGTTCTGCCCTCTGTTGACGGCGATGAGATCATTTCTTTATGTGGCTTTAAATTGATCAATGGTCAGAAACGCCTTGTACGCTATGCTGATTTGAACCACAATGGACACTATCAAATTTTTCGCAAAAGCAAAGATGTTCCGCCATACTTTGTAAATCGAGAGAATCTTTTTTACAAGGATGGACCTTGCGAGAATGGTTTCTATGGCATCTGGAATTGGTCCGCAGTTCCGAACATTAATGATTCTTCCAAGGATTACATTTCATCCCAATTCAATTCGGCTATTGATGCCATTGAGGTTGTCATCATAACTGAGACGTCAAATCTTGATGAACTGATTAAGATGTTAAAGTTTGGGGTTGAATTTAAACCTCATAGTCGTAAAATCATGTTCTCACTTTATGTTTCCAATGGACAGTATATGGGAGTCCTGCTCAATGCCAAGGGGATCAACACTATTAACGGAAAGACAACCTTTGCTGAGGATTGTAATGTAGCCCCGATATATGAATTCGTTGATAACGATATTTTGCGTTTAGACAACTGACCCTCTTTTTATAAGAACGCATTTGCCGGCATTCCGAGCATGATTTATTGTATAAAAAGCCCTCTTGATCTTGTAAAGGATATTGTTCTCTCTTCAATTTCCTGGTCCACATACAAAACAAGGGGACTGACTCGCACCATGTACAAAACCTTCAAGGATTTTCTCGGAGCAATTCCGATTAACGACATAATATGCCGGATTCAGACAGAAGTACACTGCTCCGCCCCTGCTGCTAAAGAATTACTTGATAAATTCTTAAATGAGGTCTGGAGATACATTGATGGAGATAGCTTAGAAGACAAAGTACTGCTCTCTGCCATTTCTGCAAGCACTGAACTCCAAGAAAAAACAAAGACCCTTGTTCGCACAGATTGGGAATCAAAGAACAAGAGTCTACTAGCCAAAGCCCAAGAAGAACTAAACACACTTAATGCGGAACTAAAATCTACTACTGCCAGCTTAACTGAAGTGCGAGAAACTCTTAATAGAACAAAATCGGAGGAAGAGCGCCTTGCCGATATTATTGCCGAAAAAGAAAAACTGGCTGAGAATGTTGAAAAAGCAGTTGCCGAGAGAATCCGAAAGGCACAAGAAAATGCGGCGGATTTCATTGCGAATATGGCATTTGTTAGTGGACAACAGGGGAACGCTGCAGTCGCAAAGGTTCCTGTTGCCGCTCCATACGAAAACGCAATTACTACATATCACACATATTCTGCATTTGAGGACCTCAATGACCTTGATGCTCATCACTGCTGGGCGGACGCAATTAATACTGCTGCATTTGAACTGGGAGAAGCCGGCGTTGCAGAACAATACAAAGGTGGGTTAGCCGCTTTCCTCTGTGCCGCATACATTGAAAAACAGCCAATCTTACTTATTGGTCCTAACGCAACCGATATAGTTCAAGCGTTTAGCGCAGCCATCTCTGCTCGTAAATACGGGTTGCTCTGCTGTGAGGGTAGTTTCGCCAATCACATAATCACGGAAATCGGTGCGAATGGCGAAGATATCGTGATAATCAAAAATCTTTTTTCAAGTAGTTGGATGAATAGACTCCCGGACATCCTTTCTCATGAAGACATTTTCTATCTTGCCACCCATCCGTTTGCAGAAGATATTCAAGTTGAGCCCAAAAGCCTGTATGGATTTATTTTGCCATTGTTTACAGAGTTTTTTGTGGATAAAAAAGCTGTCGGCAAATACTACGGAGGTTACTTTGCCGATGACTTCAGTCCATACTCCCCCCCCAAAGGATGCGCGTAAAGAATTAAAAATCCTTTCAAAATTTGCATTGAGTTCTTTGGTTAAAAACCGAATCAACCGCCTTGTTGGTACGATGCATGGTATTTATTCTGTCACAACAACGGATGAAGAATTCTTATTTGCAATTCTCCCTATTGCTTGTGCATCCCTGGCAATTGACGAGCTCAAAGAAGCAATCGCTGACTCACAGAAAGCAATTTCTGCAAGCCTAAAGCGCAACATTCAACAGATATTAGGAGATGTATAATGAACAAATATAGCGGGTTGCTTTCAACAGTATCGCATCGATATAACATTCTTAAAGGCAAACAAGAAACTGAGAATGAATGGAAAACACGTTTGATTTATAGCATCTGCGGAATGATGGCCTATGCTTCACTTTGGGATGACTCGGAGGAGCCTGTTTCCATTGTGCACTTAAAAAGAAGAATCCACAGCATGCTTGCAAATTATAAATCAATGTACCCAGAACTATCCGAGAGCTTGCCATATGCCTCCAATGAACTTGAAGATGAGATTGCAAACCAATTTTTAAGCATGGGAGTGGTTTACCATCGGCCCAATAGGATAGCCCCTTCAGTAAAACATGAAGAACCGTTTGATGGCATTCTGTTTCAAAGAGGAATTCCTTTAGATAGTATCTCCTGCGTATCTGGTATTGGTTTTTATTCCAAATATGATGAAGCAACGAGTCCGAGAGTGAACCTAAGTAGGATAAAAACGATGTTCGGTCTTGAACAAGAGAATCTACAAGCGATATGGCATACAATACTATCCTCTGCTTCTTGGGAGTCCAGGCCATCATTTGAATATGGCACAGAGTACCTGCGTTTAAAACCGCCTTACTCTGAAGGGTACTGGATAAACAAACCAGATATGACCGGCACCGTTTCGATTCTTCGGACCGGTATGACAGGTTTGCAACTTTACTATCTTTATCGTTATATTGACGCTATGATAGAAGTTAGTCCTCTTCCACAGTGGCAGGTTGAATCTCGTAATTATAGAACACTTTCATGTGCCTGCCTCTCCGCCTATGGAACATTGCCACCGATAAGATACTCTGAGGATGAGTCATTAGTCCATATACGCATAAATTATTTGCTTCCACCACGAGAACTTGAGTTTTTGAAACTTTACAGCTGGCCCGAGAAATGCACTTCACTCCCGCATGACTTTAGGCGAAAACTCTCAACCGAAGTCTTCACATCCATAAAAAAGATTCTCTCTGATGAGGGCTATCAATTTGAAGGAGGACAGTTCTGATGCAAAATGGAGCAAACTTTGTTCATAAGCAGCTTCGGACGGAGCTAGAGAACTATATTAAATCGCAATATTTCGGGAAATCTCCCCTACTGCTTTCAGCAATAAGCAGTCATCTTGACGATGCGGGGCTGCTTTATCAGAAACCCTTTATCGAATCATCACCAGCATATGTTGCAGTACAAAATGGCATAGAAACAGCATCCTTGGAATCATGGATGAAAGAGTACTTTTTGAAGTTGACAGATGCCGGAATTGGAGTTTTTGCATCTCCATTTGCACACCAGATATCTGCCCTTGAAGCTGCTACCAGGGGAGAAAATCTATTTGTCTCAACCGGCACTGGTTCTGGTAAAACGGAGTGCTTTATGTGGCCACTTCTTGCAAAGATGGCCGCTGAAGCAAGGAATTCGAAAGGATCATGGGCTAAACGAGGTGTGCGCACTATTATCATGTACCCAATGAACGCTCTTGTTTCAGATCAAGTTAGCCGGCTTAGAAGGATGTTGGGAGATTCAGATAAGAAGTTTATAAAAGTTTTTCGAAACACCTGCGGTGATGAAGTTCGTCGCCCCCAGTTTGGTATGTATACTGGACGAACTCCGTATCCCGGAGCTCAACCTTCCACAGAGCAGGACCGAAAACTCGAAAAAACCTTGGCAAGGATGTCTTTTCCACAAAGTAATTCCGAAAAAGAATTCTTTAGCCACCTTCTCAAGGAAGGAAAGCTCCCTGCAAAAGAAGATATGACCCAGTTCTTGCAAGGGCTTCGCGCGAGCAGGCATGTTCCAAACGAGGATGATGCAGAGCTAATAACTCGCTTTGAGATGCAACAATTCTGCCCTGATATTCTCATCACAAATTATTCTATGTTAGAATACATGCTCTTGCGCCCCATAGAGCAAAAAATATGGAACGATACTCGCAAGTGGCTTGCTTCAAACACCGAGAACAAATTGTTGTTTGTTATTGATGAAGCACATATGTACCGCGGCTCTTCAGGTGGTGAAGTCGCACTGTTGATTCGCAGACTTTTTCATAAACTCAGTATTGCTCGTGACCGAGTGCAATTTATACTCACTACCGCAAGTATGCCCAGCAAGAATCAACAAGATGTCGATTCTGTAATGAAGTTTGCAAATGAGCTTACTGCTTCCGACACAGCAACCCAGTTTTGCTATCTCACTGGTGAAAGAGAGTCTCTTGATGGTCAGTTGAAGTATGATATACCTGTCGAACTGCTATTAAGCTTGGACCCTATTGAATTTGAAGGCAAGGATGAATCAAAGCTTTCTGCTCTCTTGTCGTTCTGGCACCAAGTGGAAAACTTTGACCGAAGTATCAATTCATTGGAACAGATATACAACTGGATGTACAAAAATATTATCTATTATCGTCCGTTTCATGAACTGATCAAGTATTGTCGTGGAAACGCAGTATCTTTGGACGAACTGTCTTCCGATATTTTTCCGGGACTAAGTTCGGAAAATGCTCTAAAAGCAGTTTGTGTTCTTCTGGCAATTGCACCATTAGCAAAAAACACCAAGGGTTCCGTCCTTTTCCCTGCACGCATGCATATGCTTTTCAAGGGCATTTTCGGAGTCTATGCCTGTGCCAATGCGGATTGTAGTCATTCTCATTCAGGAGGAGGTCTCACTTTAGGTGAGATATATCTGCATGATGGTAACTTAACTTGTCCACATTGCGGCAGTGTTGTATATGAACTTTACAATGACAGGCGTTGCGGAGCACTGTTCTTCAAGGGCTATGTTCTTGATGATAACTCAGATCTACATGGAAATGTATATCTATGGCGCTACCCCGGTCAATTAATGGATCGTAGGATGAAAGAAGTACATTTGTTTATCCCGACTGACGATTTTGAGTTGCCTGAAAAGCAAAGAAAAAACGCCATCAAGCCATGTTATCTCGATGTCAAGAGTGGCTTTATCAACTTTACGGATGACTCTGTTGCGGGTAAACCGTGGATTAGAACGCTATACTACTGCAATTATTATGCAAAGGGAAGACCACAGATCATTACCTTTCAGATCTGCCCGCATTGTAGGCATCAGCTTTCCACATCGCAGCTTACCTCGTTTAGCACTCGGGGTAACCAGTCTTTCTTTAACTTAATTAAGTCACAGTTTCAAATGCAACCCTCTGTACCGGGAAAGGATGGCAACCCTGATCGGCTTCCTAATGAAGGGCGCAAGGTATTGCTATTCTCTGATAGTCGTCAACGTGCTGCAAAACTCGCCAGAGATATGTCCGATGCTTCTGACATTTCTGTTGCAAGGCAGTTGTTCGCAATAGCGCTAAAAACAATGGAAGAACAGCCAGTCGAACACTCCATGAATTCACTGTACGACTACTTCTGCCTTGCAGCCGGTCAGCGTCATGTGCAGATGTTTCACTCTTCTGAACGCACAAAATTTGCTGAAGACTGTGCTTCCGCATTGAAAAACTATAGTCGATGCGTAAGGCGAGGTGGAAGCTATTCTCCAAGGTTTACTATTGCAAATGCGCCTGTGCAAATGCAAGAATACCTCCTTCGATTGTATTCCGGTGGTTATAACACCTTGTACGACTCGGCTACAAGTTGGATTGAACCTACTGATCAGGCACTTTTTGATGCTATCGATGCTCTTAACGAAAACAATGTAACTGTCACCAATGAAGAGTTTGTTAATTTCTTCAATGCTTGGATGCTTTCAATCTGCGATACATCTACAGCCATTGGTCATACCATCAGTGATACAGTTCGATTGAAAGTTCGCCCAAGTTATGGCGGTTACGGACTTGATAATAATTGGAGGTTTTCAAAAGTCATTCGGAAAATCATGGGATGGGACAATGAAAGTGAAACTGAAATGGCATGGAAACGTGTGTTGAAGGAAGCGTTTCTTGACTTAGCCCAACCTGATAATGGTAGGTTGTATGTTGACCTTTCCAGAGTCAAAGCACGTTTTGATGCTTCACATATATGGTACAAGTGCGAGAAGTGCTCTGAGCTTACCCCCTTTCTCTTAAAAGGAAACTGTCCCAGTTGTGGGTCCAACCGCATCCACGAAATGAACTCTGACGATTATGAAGCACTTAGCTTCTGGAGAAACCCTGTTTCTGATGCGCTCCGAGGGGAGCCGATCCATGTGATTGATACAGAGGAGCATACTGCACAGCTCTCGCACAAAGATCAGCGCGATGATCTTTGGAGCAAGACCGAACAATATGAGTTGCGCTTCCAAGATCTGGTTCAAGACGGTGAAACTCCTGTCGATATCCTCAGTAGCACGACCACCATGGAGGTTGGCATTGACATCGGTTCCTTAGTTGCCGTTGGTATGCGAAACATTCCTCCAATGCGCGAAAACTATCAGCAACGTGCAGGTCGTGCAGGTCGACGCGGTTCAAGTTTGTCTACTATCATTACCTTTTGTGAAGACGGTCCTCATGATGCATTATACTTCAATGATCCTATTCCCATGTTTCGAGGCGATCCTCGCAAACCTTGGATTGATGTGCGAAGCGAGAAGCTCCTTCAGCGCCATCTGGCTATGGTTATCTTGCAAGAGTTCCTCTCAGAAAAGCACATGAGTCTTGATACAATTTCCGCCGCTGATTTTCTCAAGTACTTCCTTGACGACTTCAAAAAATATATTGCTTCCTACATCGTCGAAAAAGACCATCTCCTTTTGCCTATCGAAGCAGTATTTCATTATTCAGCGTTTGAGAGTGACCTCAGAGAATCTTTTGATGCACTCAAGGAAAAATTTCAAGACCACCCTGAGCTTTTTGGTGCAGACGAACTGTCCATCGGAGGCAACGCAAAGGTTCTCCTGGATGCTCTGTATGAAGAAGGTATTATTCCAACATACTCTTTTCCAAAAAATGTAGTAAGTATCTATATACCGGATATGAATGGAAAAATCCTTTACAAAGTTGATCGTGGGCTTGATGTCGCCATTGGCGAATATGCTCCTGGCAGAGCAATTGTCGTTGATAAGCAAACCTATCAGATTGGTGGATTCCACTATCCCGGAAGTGAGTATCGCTATGGTCAATCGCTAACCCCGGCACGTGCCTACACTGAAGATCCAAATTACGTAAAGCAGGTTGTTACGTGTGCTGAATGTGGCTGGTTCGACCTGATGGAAGAGAACACAAAATACTGCCCGTTTTGTGGAAACAGTAATCTGGAAATCACCCGTGAAATGATGCGACCTTGGGGCTTTGCACCAAGGAATGCTGAATCAATACCGGATGTTCAGCTATCAGAAGAATACACTGCTGTACAGCAGCCCCTGTATTCGACTCTACCAGATGCAAGAGAAATGAAACTTATCCCAGGTTGTAGGAACATACGACTTGCTTCACGAACAAACCAGCGAATTATTATGCTGAACAAAGGTTCAAACGACAAAGGCTTCATGGTCTGCAAAGACTGTGGTGCTGCCATGCCGGGCAATGATATTTCGGTCCTGAACGACATTAATAGACCCTATAAATCAAAATATGCTCGAGGCAAGTGCCGTCACAGCAATTCCTTTAATGTGAATCTTGGCTATGATTTCATAACTGATATGATAGTTCTTGAATTCACAATTGACAGCAAGATTATTGATGCCAACCGAAACAATAATCCATGGCTTGACCGTGCAGCTCAATCTTTAGCTGAGGCATTGCGACTGGTAGCAAGCAAAAAGCTCGATGTTGAATTTACCGAACTTGTAACCGGTTATCGTCTCAGAACCGGTGTCGATGCCTCTTACGTCGATATATATCTTTACGATAGCCTATCGAGCGGAGCTGGTTATGCTGTCAGCGTAGCCGATGCAATTGTTGAACTTCTAACCGATATGAGGAAGCTACTGAGTTCCTGTGATTGTGGATCTGCGTGTTCTAAATGTCTGAAGCATTATAGGAACCAGTATGTGCATGGCAGGCTTGACCGCTTCGCAGCGTTGCAGCTACTTGAATGGGGTCTTGATGGACAAAAAACTCCCCCAATCAGAACAGAAGAACAAATTAACATGATCATGCCTTTGGCAAATATTCTTGGACAATCCGGTTGTGAAGTAACTGCTGATGATGAAATCAGCGTAACTGGGAGAAGAGGCACAAAGAAGGTTGTTATCTACCCCGCAATGTGGGTTGAACCACATGCTGCTAACACCATTTTTGTAAGTGATGCTTATCTCAAGTATGCTAAGCCATATGCTGTTCAAAAGATTCTTGATACCGTTTGAAACTGAGCACGCTCCAATGATTTATTGTAGATGATTCAATCCAATTTCGACCGCTGATACCTATTGTCGTAAGACACTTTTTTAGCGATGCAGTCGATAGCACAAATGCCAACGGATGAACATTTCAACTTCGTGCTGTCGTTGGATGTGGCTATTAATCACGCCTCAATGATTTTATCATCCCGAAGTGTTTCAGTGCTGCCATGATCGCTGATTCTTTTTCCGGTGGGCAGTGGGGTTGTTTGGCGGTGGGGGATTTTGGGGTGTTGTAATTCTTTCGTTCCGTGATGCCGCATTTTTGCTTGACTTGGGCGATGTTTAGGTTGCTGACTTTCAGGCCTGAGTGTTCCTGCACATATGCCTTGATTTGCTCATAGGTAGCCTTTTTCTCGGGGGCTGTCAGGTCGAGCTCGTCCATGTTGATATCGACCGCGATGTGCTGTTTTGCATTGAGTTTGGACAACAGAACTATCGTCTCGACGTGGGAGGTGTGGGGGAACATGTCGAGGGGGTGGGTTAGGTGGGGGGTTAGGTTGTGGGTTTTTAGGAGTTTTAGGTCGCGGGCGAGGGTGGCGGGGTTGCAGGAGATGTACACGATGCGGTCGGCTTTGCTGTCGGCTATTGCCTTTAGCACCTGCTCCTCGCAGCCTTTGCGGGGCGGGTCTAAGATTATGGCGTTGGGTCTCAGCCCGTCTGCGATGCGCTTGGGCAGCACCTTTTCCGCCTCGCCGCAGATGAAGTCCACATTTGCAAGCCCGTTGAGTTCGGCGTTGCGGCGGGCGTCGGCTATCGCATCGGGGACGCTCTCTATGCCTATGACCCTCTTTGCCCTTCTTGCCAAGAGCAGCGAAATTGTGCCCACGCCACAGTAGAGGTCGGCAATTGTCTCGTGGGGCTGCGGGTTTAGGTACTCTATCGCCTTTTCATAGAGCTTTTCGCATTGAAGCGGGTTTACCTGCAAAAACGAGCGGGGGCTTACGATAATCTTGTTCCCGCACACCGTTTCGGTCAGCACGCTTGCGCCGAATATCAGCTTGAACTCGGCTCCGAATATCACGTTTGTATCGTTGGGGTTGACGTTGTGATACAAGCTGTCAACCGCATCCAACTTTTCCTTTAACTGCTCCGAGTGCGGCAGCTTGGAGGTCGTGGTGACCACAACCGCCATTATCCCGCCCGCCTGCGTGGCACGAACGACTACGTGACGCAAGACGCCCCGCTTGGTCTGCTCGTCGTAAGCCGAGATGCGGTTCTCGTTTGCCCACTCCGCCACCTTGTTTGCTGTATCTATGACCCGACGGTCGGATATCGGGCAGGTATAGGTCGGCACGAGCCTGTGGCTCCTCGGGGAGAAGAAGCCTATCGATATCTCCCCGCCGACGTTGCCTATGGGGAAGCTGCCCTTGTTTCTGTACTGCCACGGCTCGTCCATGCCTATCGCGGGCAGAACCTCTATGCCCTTAAACCCGCCTATGCGTTCAAGCGCATCCGCCACCGCCTGCCTCTTATACTCGAGCTGCGAACGATAATTGAGGTGCTGCACGGTGCAGCCGCCGCAGGCATAAAACACGGGACAGAGCGGCTCTACCCTTTCGGGGCTCGGCTCCATCACCTCGATGAGCTTGGCTACGGCATAGCTGCTCGTAACCTTGATAACGTGCGCAGACACGGTTTCGCCCGCCAGCGCAAACGGAACGAACACCGCAAAGCCCTCCACCCTGCCTACTCCCTGTCCCTCGCTTGTAAGTGCGTCTATATGCAGAATCAAGTCCTGATTCTTGTGTACCGGTGCGGTGTTCCTCATTTGAAAATTATATTCCCTTCGCCAAATTCATTGTATAAAACTATCATCATCGGGTCGTTCATCTCCACATCCCAGCTCGACGGGGCATTCTTGGCTATCCGCTTTTCTGCGTCCACGAGGATGATGGGCGTCGTCCCCGAATAATTCTTGGTTAAGCTCCTTACTCGGTTGCACTGCTCCTCGTTCAGCGAAGGCACCCGAATGTACAGCTTTTTCAGTCCTGCGTCCAAGGGTAGGAGCGATTCTATCAGTATCGAATTTGCCCTGTCCTCCCGAATGCTGAACCTCCCTCGAACCAAGACGGCGCATTCGTCGTGGAAATACCTTGAGCACTCCAGCAAATGCTTGGGAAAGACGATCGCCTCTATGCTGCCCGTGACGCCTTCCAACACGCCGTAGCCTATCATGCCGTTGCCCGATTTTGTTGGTCTCTGCTTGCATTGGTTGAGCATGCCTCCAATCTCCACCACGGCATTGTCTCGCAGCTCACCATTGATGCCGTCTGCTTCCATGAGGTCCGTAACCGAATACTTGTGCTTGCTAAGGATGTCCGCATAATCGTCGAGCGGGTGCCCGCTCAGATACAGGCCCGTAGCCTCACGCTCCCTTTGGAGCTTGATCTGGGCACTGAGTTCGGGGAGCTTGGGGAGCTTTAACTCAAAGTCGCTCTTGACCGCCTCCCCACCATCGACGTCGAACAGCGACAGCTGCCCGCTCTCCTTCGTCTTGCGGTTCTTGGCGGCTCCTTCCAACGCCCTGTCGTAGGCCATTAGCAGCTGAGAGCGGAATACGCCCATGCCGTCGAAGCAGCCGGCGTTAATCAGGCTTTCGAGCATACGCTTGTTCAAGCCGTCGGCACGCTCCACAAAGTCAAAAAAGTTCTTGAACTTTCCGCCAAGCTCACGCTCCCTTACCATCGCATCCATGACGTTGGGACTGACGTTTTTGACCGCTCCGAGCCCGAAGCGTATAGCCCCGTTTTCCACCGTGAACTTTGCGCCGCTGTTATTTACATCGGGGGGCAGTACCGCTATCCCCTGCCGCCTCGCCGCATACACGTATTGCGCCACGGTGTCGGAGTTGGTCATATAGCCGTTTATCGTAGAAGTCAAAAACTCCACGGGATAATACTTTGCAAGGTAGGCGGTTCGATAGGACAGTACCGCATAGCCTGCCGCATGGGATTTGTTGAAGGCATAGGAGGCAAAGTCCATCATCTCGTCGAATATCCTGTTTGCAACCGCAGGCTTTACGCCCCGCTTTACAGCACCCTCCACGCCCTCGGTGCCGTACACAAAATACTTGCGCTCCCTTGCCATTACGTCATGCTTCTTCTTGCTCATGGCGCGTCTTACTATGTCGCTCCTGCCGTACGAATAGCCCGCAAGCGAGCGCACTATCTCCATTACCTGCTCTTGGTAGACCATGCAGCCGTAGGTAGTGGCAAGTATGGGCTTTAGCTTTTCGTCGGCATAGGCTACCGAGCTTGGCTCATGCTTGCCCCGCACGTACTTTGGAATCGACTCCATGGGCCCGGGGCGGTAGAGCGATATTCCCGCTATCAAATCTTCAAAGCAGTCGGGCTGAAGCTGCAGCAGGAACTGGCGCATCCCCGCAGATTCCAACTGGAAAACCCCGTCGGTCTTGCCCTCGGCTATCATCTTGTAGACCTCGGGGTCGGAAAAATCATTCTTGGAAAAATCGGGCACTTCCTTGCCCTGCTGACGGATAAAATCGAGGGTGTCTCGAATTATCGTGAGCGTCCTAAGCCCCAAAAAGTCTATCTTCAAAAGCCCCAATTCCTCTATCGTCGTCATCGGAAACTGGGTGGTCAAAAGGTCGTCGTTGCATTGCAGCGGAACCACGGTATTCAAAGGAACCCCCGAAACCACAACGCCCGCCGCATGGGTTGAGCTATGCCTCGGCAAGCCCTCTATCTTCATAGAAAGGTCGATGACCTTTCTCACCTTTTCATCGGTCTCGTACAGCCCCCGAAGCTCGCTTGAGAGCTCGAGCGCATGTTTTAGGGTCATCTTTAGCTCATTTGGAACCAGCTTGGAGAGCCTGTCCGCCTCGACGTAGGGCAGCCGCAGCACCCTGCCCACGTCCCGTATGACCCCTCGTGCAGCCATGGTTCCGAACGTGATTATCTGAGATACGTGCCCCTCGCCGTACTTTCTGCCCACATAGTCTATTACCTCCTGCCTTCGCTCGTAGCAAAAATCGACGTCGAAGTCGGGCATGGACACCCGCTCGGGATTTAGAAACCTCTCGAACAGGAGGTTGTACTTTATAGGATCGACGTCGGTTATGTCCAAGCAATAAGCCGCAAGCGAGCCTGCGCCGCTGCCCCTGCCGGGGCCTACCATGATATCTTGGGACTTGGCAAAGCGAATGAAGTCCCAGACTATCAGATAATAGTCCACAAAGCCCATGCTCTCTATAACGTTCAGCTCGTAATCGAGCCGCTTTTGCGCCTCCTGCCCCGCCTCGGGCATCTTGAGTTTCATGCCCTGCTCGCAAAGCTCTCTAAGGTAGGCTGCGTTGTCCTTGCCCTCGGGGGCGGTAAATTCGGGCAGCCTTCTTACTCCGAACTCTATCTCCAGATTGCACTTTTTTGCAACCTCATTGGTGTTGTCCAAGGCGTCCAAGTCGTTGGGGAGGGCTGCTGCCATCTCGTCGTAGCTCTTTAGATAGAACTGATCGGTCTCCATCCTCATGCGGTTTTGCTCATCGACAAAGCGCTGGGTTTGGATGCACAAAAGCACGTCCTGCGCCTCGGCGTCCTCCCGATTAACATAGTGGATATCGTTTGTGGCTACGGTCTTTATGCCAAGTTCCCTTGCGAGCTTTCTAAGCTTTGGCAAAACGTCCGCCTGCTCCCTTAACCCGTGGTTTTGCAGCTCAATATAAAAATCGTCCCCGAATATGTCCTTTAATAGCTTCGCATATTCATATGCCTTTTCGTCCCTGCCCAAGAGGAAGTTTTGCGGGATGTCGCCCGCAAGGCACGCCGAGGTACAGACAAGTCCATCGCTGTGCTGTCTTAAAAGGTCGTAGTCGATTCGGGGCTTGTAGTAAAATCCGTGGATGAACGCCTCGGAGGAGAGGTATATAAGGTTGCGATAGCCTATATCGTTCTTGGCAAGCAGGATTAAGTGGGCATACTCCCTGTCCGCCTTGCCCTCCTTGATATTATAAGCCCTCGGCGCAACGTACGCCTCCATGCCGATAATCGGCTTTATGCCCGCATTTTTGCAGGCTCTGAAAAAGTCTATGACGCCGTACATGACCCCATGGTCGGTTATTGCAAGCGCCGTCTGCCCGAGCTCCTTGGCCCTGTTTACCAGCTCGTCGATTCTTGCAGCCCCGTCCAAAAGGCTGTACTGCGTGTGTACATGAAGGTGTACAAAGGGTTTTTGCATCGTTTGCCCCGCTCTATCTCCGTCCTATAAGATCGTCCATCGAATACAGCCCCGCAGCCTGCTCCGTTAAAAAGGCCGCTGCTCGCACTGCGCCTATCGCAAACACCCGACGCGAAAACGCCTGATGCGTTACGGTTATAGCCTCATCATCCATTAGAAACATTACCTCATGCTCCCCTACTACGGTGCCTCCCCGAACCGAGTGCAATCCTATCTCGTTTTTCTGCCTTCTGCCGTCTTTGGGCCCTCTTCCGAACTTCTTTTCATGCGGGCAGTCCATAGCCCCGTCTATGCTTTCAAAGAGCATAAGGGCGGTGCCGCTCGGGGCGTCGGCCTTTTTATTGTGATGCTTTTCCACAATCTCTATATCCGCACTGCCTCCCAAAAACTCGGCTATCGTCCTGCAAATCGCCGCTTGGAGGTTGACGCCTAACGACATATTGCTCGAGCGGAATATCGGTATCGTTTCCGCCGCCCTTTGAATGCGGGCAAGCCCGTCCTCATCGAAGCCCGTTGTGCATATGACTATGGGCTTTTCGTGCTTTATGCAGTAATCCAGCATGGTCAGCGCTGCCTTGGCAACGGAGACGTCGATTGCAACGTCGAAATCCACATCGATGGCTTCGACGCTTGTAAAGGTCGGAACTGCGGACTTGGATTCTACAACGTCCACGCCGCCTACGACCTCAAAATCGGTTTGAGGCAGGCGAAGAACAGCCTGCCCCATTTGTCCCGATATTCCGTTAATCAAAACTTTCATCGTGCTTACCTCACATCATGCCGTATTCACCGAGGACCTTTTTCATAAACTCCACGTTCTCCTTGGAGGGGGGAACGAGCGGAAGCCTAAGCTCCGCATTGCAAAGGTGCAGCATTCCCATCATCGTCTTTATCGGTATCGGGTTGACATCGCAAAACGCCGCCTTCCAAAGCGGGAGCATCTCAAACTGCAATTCCCTCGCTTCGGCAATCTTGCCTGCAAAGAAGAATTTGCACATCTTATGCATGGCCTCGGGGACGATGTTGGCTATCGTTGAAATTACGCCCTTGCCACCGACGCTCAAAACGGGGACGACGTGGTCGTCGTTGCCCGCATAGATGTCACAGTCGGGACAGAGAGCCGCAAGGTTTACTATCTGCTCGATGTTCCCGCTCGCCTCCTTGATGCCGGAGATGTTCTCATGCTCCAAAATCCTCTTCATCGTGGCGGGCAGCACATTCACGCCCGTGCGGGAGGGTACGTTATAGACGATTATCGGGAGGCGCACCTGCTCCGCCACGGCGTGATAATGCGCGACAAGCCCGTCTTGGGAGGTCTTGTTATAATACGGGGTGACTATCAAAAGTCCGTCCACGCCCACCGCCTCGGCGCCCCTGCTCATCTCAATCACCGCCTCGGTGCAGTTGCCGCCCGAGCCTGCTATTACGGGAACCCTGCCCTCGACCCGCTCGACGACGTGACGAATCACCTCGAGCTTTTCATCGTGGCTGAGCGTTGACGCCTCGCCCGTCGTGCCGCAGACCACTATCGCATCGGTTCCGCTGACTATCTGAAGCTCAATAAGCCTTGTCAGCGCCACGTAATCTATCGCTCCGTTTGCAAAGGGGGTTACCAAAGCTACTGCGCTTCCTTTGAATATACTCATCTTTCTTCCTCCCATTTTTTCAATAAAAGCTCGGCTATCTGTACCGCATTGGTAGCAGCGCCCTTTCTAATGTTGTCGGAGACGCACCAGAGGTTTATCCCGTTTTCTATCGAGAAATCGCGGCGGATTCTTCCGACATATACCAAGTCCGTATCCTCCGCCGTAATCGGCATGGGATACAGGTTTTTAGACGGATCGTCCACTATCTTCACTCCGTCCATGTTTTTAAGCGCCTCGAAAACCTCGCTCATCTCAAATGCCCTGCTAAGCTCGATGTTCAAGCTCTCGCTGTGCCCGTGATATACGGGAACCCGAACCGCAGTGGCAGTCACGGGCAGCGTGGGCAGGTTTAGAATCTTTCGGGTCTCATCCACCATCTTCTGCTCCTCCCTTGTATAGCCGTTCTCCAAAAAGACGTCTATGTGGGGGATGCAGTTGCCCGCTATCGGATACGGGAACTTTTGGGGTTTTTCGCCCTCAAGCCCGTTTTTAAGGTCCATATAGCCCTGCAAGCCTGCGCCCGAGACGGCTTGATAGGTGGAATATATGACCCGCTTCAGCCCTATGGCATCACTTAATGCCTTGAGCGGAAGAACCGCCTGAATTGTGGAGCAGTTCGGGTTGGCGATTATGCCCTTTTTATGGCAGTCGGCTATCGAATCGGGGTTGACCTCGGGAACTACCAAGGGCACCTCTGTGTCCATGCGCCATGCGCTCGAATTGTCTATCACTATCGCTCCACTCTTTGCGGCTATCGGGGCATACTCCAAGGAGGTTGCGCCGCCTGCCGAAAACAGGGCGATATCGTATTTGTCCTCGTTGAAGCTGTCCTTTGTAAGCTCCCTTACAACGTGTTTACAACCCAAAAAGTCTATCACCGTGCCTGCGCTCTTCTTTGAAGAAAACAGCGTGTAATCCGCATCGATCGAACGTTCCTCCAAAACTTTTAGGAACATTCTGCCGACCATGCCGGTGCTTCCTACGATTGCAATGCGCTTTCTATCCATAACATCACCTCAAATGCCTATATGTCAACAGTATAATTATACTCAAACCCCGCCCGTTTGTCAATCGATAGGCACAAAGCAGTTCAAAACCTCGCTGCCCCTCTCCCCCTCCGCCTCCAATTCGGCGCAGGCGAGGGCTATTCCGTCCGCTAAATAGGGCACGACGGCGAGGGCCTGCTCCAAGGTATTGGCATTGTGCCCCACCTCAACCAAGAGGCTGTAAGGGCAGAGATGCTGATTGTACCTGCCGTCCTTTACCCTAACCTCCCTTGTCAGCCTTGGATTGAGTTCGTTAAGCCTGTCGGTTATGCTCTTTGCAAGCGCATAATTCGTATCGAAGTCGGGTTTGTCCTCATAGTTGGTGCCCTTGCCCACGACGAACATTATCCTTGCGGTCTCATCGTCATAGACGGTTGCATAGTCGGTTGTGGGCTCATCGGTAACCGTATAGGCGTCACGGTGTAAATCTATCACCAAAACTATCGAGGGGTAGAGCTTTAGGTACTGCTCTATCGTAAGCTGCGAACGCTCGTAGGAGGTGGAGAGGCTCGGCGGCTCGTGGTTTGTTCTGTCGTGAATCACGTTAAAGCCATAGGTTTGCTCCAGCGCCTCCTTCAATGCCTCGCCCACCGCTACGACGCTTCGGCTCTCATCGAGCGTCCGCCACGATGAGGCTTCAACGTAAGTGTACTGCTCCGTCTGAGTGTACGCCTCCGTCGTGTGCGTGTGGTATATCAGTATCTTGGGACTGTCGCCCCGTAAATCGAGCAAGGGCCCCTCCCTCCTATCAAGCGCAACCGTCAGCGGCTCTAAGGTGGGCGAGGGCGTTGGACTTTGGGAGGGCTCAAGCTCGGATGCGCTTGGCTCTATGCTCTGCTCGGTGCTTGCAAAAGAGCTCTGCGCCAAGATTATATCCCTTGCCATCACTGCGATGATAAAGAGCGTTGCGCCCCACAGAAGGATTAAAAGCAGCCAGTCGAAGAAGGTGGGCCCGTCATCGTATCTTTTATGTTTGTATCTCATTGATTGCACCTCCGCTAAAACTTATGCGGGGTGGACAGGCATTATCTCAATAATTTTTCGAGCTTTGAATACTGCTCCCCGTGCAAGGTGAGATTTATCGCATCGGAGATTAGCTTTGCGGCGTCGCTGACCATGGCGTCTATGTCCTTGGGCGAAACTATCATGCTGATAAATTCTTTTGGCAGCGTCCTTTCCACGAGCTTTACAACCCCGTTCCAATCCCGCTTTGGCGAAATCTTTGAAAGGGCGTCCACAACTATCGTGCCCGAGGAGACCACGAGCGGCATTCCGAGCGTGACAACCGGAACGCCGAGCGATTCTCTGTTCAGGCTGCGTCTGAAATTTCCTATGCCTGCGCCCGGGCTTATGCCGCTGTCGTTCATTTGAATCACGTTGCCGATATGCCCCGCTTCCATGGAGGCGAGCGCATCGACGATAAGCACCAAATCGGGCCTTACAGTCGAAACGAGCCCCCTGACTACTTCGGCGGTTTCCATGCCGGTAACGCCTAAAACTCCGGTTGAAAACGCCGTGACCGTCCTTGTCTTTTCGGACAGGATATCGTCGCAGTAGAGCTGGATGTGGCGGGTGACGAAGATGTGTTCGGCAACGAGGGGGCCCAACGAATCGGGGGTGACGTGGCGGTTGCCGAGGCCTATGACGAGCACCGAGGTGTCGGCGTCTATGCGCTGCATGGCGATAAGCTCCCGTGCCGTCCTTCTCGCAATCCTGCCCCGTGCGTCCCTGTCCGAAAGTGCCGGAGTTGAAAAGGTTATCGTGACATACCTGCCCTTGGGCTTGTCCAAGAGCCTTTGCGCCTCGTCGGTATGAACGAGGATGCGCGAGACGTCTATCCCCTCCTCGTAGGCTACCTCCTCGGTAACTCCCACGCAGTCGGGCAGCTTGCCTCGCGCTTCCTTTGCTAAATCGGTTCTCATGAACCCTATTATTTACAGCATTATGCAAATCAATCCGTTGCAGCCGTGATTTACTATCCTCTGCAGCGTTCCCTGAAGCCGCTGCTGCACCTGCTCGCTCATGCCGACAATCTTGCCCTGCATCCCCTCGCAGACCAAGTCGTAGAGGGATTTTCCGAAGATGTTGGTCTCCCATATCGCAGTGGGATCGTCCTCGAAGGTCTTTGTGAGGTACTCTATCAGCGCCTCGGACTGCTGCTCCGAGCCCACGAGCGGATTTACCTCGCTGTCGATATCGACCCTTATCAGGTGCAGCCCGCTCGCCTTTGCGTGCAGCTTTACGCCGAACTTGTTGCCCTGCCTTATAATCTCGGGGTCCAAAAGCTCCATCTCATCCAACATGGGCGACACTATGCCGTAGCCGGTCTGCTTTGCCTGCTCCAAGGCTCCCGAGAGGCGGTCGTACTCCTTCTTTGCCCTGACAAACTCGGTTATGGCGGACATCAGCTGAAAGTCGTCGTGGATATCGCAGTCGCAGGCGCCGCTCAACACCTCGTAGAACAGGCCCTCCTCCGGCCTTAGCTCAAAACACGCCGTGCCATCGCCAAGCGACAGGCTTTCAAGCGTTGCCTTTGTGAACTGCTCGATGTTGCCAAGCTCCTCCTGCAGGTATTGATAGTCGCGCACGGTCTTTATCTGTGAGGCGGTGCTGAGTATAGGAAGCAGTATCCTCTGTATCAGCGGGTGGTTGAATTGGAGTGCCCGCATGAAGGAGGGAACCTGAATCTGCACGAGCTTTAGCGGGAAGGCGTAGAGCATCTCGGTCAGAAGGTCGGTAATGCCCCTTTCTTCGATGTGCAGCACATCCATGGCTATCGCATGGACGCCGTATCGCTGCTCAATATCCTCCACCGTTCGCCTTGCCGCCTCGCCCTCGGGGTTCGTGCTGTTGACTATGACTATGTAGGGCTTTTTGGTCTGCTTAACCTCGTCTATTGCGGTGCGCTCCGCCTCGATGTACGCCTCCCTCGGGAGGTCGGTTATGCTCCCGTCGGTCGTCATAACGATGCCTATCGTAGCGTGCTCGGATATTACCTTTTGCGTGCCCACGGTTGCAGCCTCGGAAAATGGGATGTCGTAGTCGAACCACGGGGTTGTGACCATGCGGGGAACCTCATCCTCGAACTGCCCCAACGCCTCGGGTATCATATAGCCCACGCAGTCTACAAAGCGAAGGTTTGCAAAGACGTTTTCGTCAAGCTCCACCCTGACCGAGTCGGAGGGCACGAACTTGGGCTGGGTAGTCATTATGCTCTTGCCTGCCCCGCTCTGCGGCAGCTCGTCGGTGACCCTCTGCTTGACGTGCGGGTTGTCTATCTTCGGCAGCAGCATGAGCTCGGATATCCGTTTTATAAAGGTGGACTTGCCCGTGCGAACCGGCCCCACAACCCCTATGTATATATCTCCCTGCGTCCGTGCGGCTATATCTCGGTATAAACTTGCTCTGTCCATTTTCTTCCTCCCTAAATGGCATCTATTTCATCACAATGTATGAGTTTCAAAGGGCAAGTATGCTCTTTTTCATGTGGACATTTTTCGCAAGGTCTGCTATACTTTACATATGGATAAATTGAAACGTTTTATACAATATTACAAGCCACACAAGGGCTTGTTGTGCTTGGATCTCGGCTGTGCCTCGGCTATCTCGCTCGTAGATTTGGGCTACCCGCTTTTAACGCAGTACATCCTGCGAACGCTGATGCCGCAGATGAAGCTCGACCCCTCGCTGCTCTCCACCTTTATCTGGCTGCTCATAGGTGCCTTGTTTGCCTACTTTCTAAGGACCGCCATGCAGTACGTTGTCAACTACTGGGGGCATCTTTTGGGCGTCAAGATGGAGGCGCATATGCGGCGGGATATCTTTGCGCACATACAGACGCTGCCGTTCAGCTTTTACGACAAGATTCGTACCGGCAAGCTGCTCTCCCGCGTCACGACCGACCTGTTCGACATTACCGAGCTTGCGCACCACGGCCCCGAGGATGTTCTAATCTCAACGCTTACGATAGTCGGCGCCTTCATCGCAATGTTCGTCATCGAATGGCGGCTTGCACTCGCCATGCTCGTGCTTTTGCCCTGTATGCTGGTTTTCGTCATGCTGACGCGGTTTAGGATGCGCATGGCTTCACGCCGTGTCAAGGAGACCGTTGCGGGCATAAATGCGGGCGTTGAGTCCTCGATTTCGGGCGCGCGCGTTGCCAAGGCCTTTACCAACGAGGACTACGAGATTGAAAAGTTTGAGCGCGGCAACTCCGACTTTCTCCACGCCAAGGACGACTTTTACCGCTACATGGCCCTGTTCGGAAGCGGAACCGAGTTTTTCATCGCGCTTTTCAACATCCTCGTCCTCTGCGTGGGCGGGCTCTTAATCTACAAGGATCAGCTCGACCCCATCGTGATGATAACCTTTACCCTCTATGTTTCGGCGTTCTCCTCCCCCGTGAAAAGGCTTGCAAACTTTGCCGAGCAGTACATCATGGGCATGGCAGGCTTTACCCGCTTTGCCGAGATCCTCGACACCAACCCCGACATCACCGACAAGCCCGACGCCGAAACCCTCTCGAATGTCAAGGGCAACATTGAGTTTTCGGACGTTTCGTTCTCCTACGAGGACGATATAACCGTGCTTTCCCACCTCAATCTGAAGATTCCCGCAGGCTCCACCATAGCCCTCGTCGGGCCCTCCGGCGGAGGCAAGACCACGCTGTGCCACCTTCTGATGCGCTTCTACGAGGTCAAGGGCGGCAAGATTACCGTGGACGGCAAGTGCATCACCGACGTCACGCAAAAGTCGCTTCGCCGCAACATCGGCATCGTGCAGCAGGACGTTTTCCTCTTCGCGGGCAGCGTTATGGAAAACATTCGCTACGGACGGCTGAACGCCACCGACGAGGAGGTCATCGAGGCCGCCAAGCGGGCGCACATCCACGACGAGATCATGCAGTTCCACGACGGCTACAACACCGAAGTAGGCGAGCGGGGCATGATGCTCTCCGGTGGGCAGAAGCAGCGCATATCCATCGCCCGCCTCTTTTTGAAAAATCCGCCCATCCTTATTCTCGACGAGGCGACCAGCGCCCTCGACTCGCTGACCGAAACCGATATTCAGCACTCGTTCGACGAGCTTTCCGAGGGCAGAACCACCCTCGTCATCGCGCACAGGCTCTCAACGGTTCGTAACGCCGATGAAATCATAGTCATCGACAACGGCGGCATCCGCGAGCGTGGCACCCACGACGAACTCGTAGAAACGGGCGGCATCTACGCTACGTTCTATCAGGCTACTATGCGGGAGTAGGGGGATGTGGGGACGGAAAGGTACCGTACTTTCCTTTTGCAAAAAAGGAAAGTACCAAAGGAAAATGTATAAGGGGTTGTAGTTAAGAGTAAATACGGTTTTGAGCGCCCCATTTTGCCATGGACGGATGGCAAAATGGGTATGTTTAGGGGTTACAATGTCAATATGTAGACTTTAACTAATATTAAAGGAGGAGGTGAGAAACGTGATAGACTATGGGCCGTTTTGGGCTACTTTGAAGGCATCGAAAGCCGAATCTACCTATACCTTGATTCACAAGCATCACCTTTCAAGCTCCTTACTTGACAGACTGAGAAAGAACAAGCCGTTGAGCACGACTACCGTCAACGACCTGTGCAGAATATTGAATTGCGGGGTTTCGGATATTATGCGCTATACTCCGAACGATTCGGATCAGCCGCTGTGAATTGTTGAAAATTTGGGCAAAGATTAAGAGCCGCATGTGGGTGCGGCTCTTGGGTTTTGTTTTGTTATTCCGCTGCGTAGACGCTGACGGTCTTCTTTCCGAGATGACGGGTTTCAAAGCGAACCACGCCGTCGATTTTTGCAAACAAGGTATCGTCCTTGCCGATGCCGACGTTGTTGCCCGGATGGAAATGGGTTCCGCGCTGCCTAACGAGAATGTTTCCCGCCAGCACATACTGCCCGTCCGCACGCTTGGGCCCTAAGCGCTTGCTTTCGCTGTCCCTGCCGTTACGGGTCGAGCCGCCGCCCTTCTTGTGAGCGAATAATTGCAGATTCATCATGAACATAATTTACACCTCCCTAATCTTTATTTTGAGGGTACCCGAATACGTCAGTTCTATCGATTCCAAGCCCTTTTGCATTGTTTCTATCAGCAATGCCGTGCCCTTTATCTGTTCGTCGGACGCATCCTTGGATATAGCGCAATGTGTGTCGTTCTCCTCAATTGAAAACGCTGCGCTTGCTTTCACTACTTCGGTGATTCCGAGTATCGTTGTCTGCACTATGCCCGATATGGCTGCGCAGACCAAGTCGCTCCCGTATTCACCCTGTTCGGCATGTCCCGAAAGCTCAAAGCCTATCGGTATGCCCTTTTCCTTCAAAACTGTCAGCCTGACCATTTTATCAGCCGATTGCGGTTATCTCAACCCTTGTGTACGGCTGGCGATGACCGCGCTTTTTGCGGATGTTCTTCTTGGGCTTGTACCTGAATACGATGACCTTCTTGCCCTTGCCCTGTTCCAACACCTTGCCGGTTGCCTTGACTCCGTCTACAACGGGCGTGCCTACCGTGATGTTCTCTCCATCGGCTACTAACAATACATCAAACGTAACCTCGGTATCTACCTCGACGTCGAGCTTTTCAACCAAAACTTCGTCGCCTACCGCTACCTTGTACTGTTTACCACCGGTTTGAATGATTGCGTACATACTACTTCCTCCTTCTACCAGACTCGCTCAAATGCGGAGATGCAAATGCATACTTAAATCCCGCTCCGAAGCGGCTCACCGAAGCATTATAACACAGGGTTTTTGCCCTGTCAACGCATGATTTTGCAAACTTTTCTAAATTCTGCAACTTTTTTGTCGGGTAGCGGTCTTACCGTAAACTTCTCTATGTGCAGGGCTTCGTTTGCTCTGACATAATAGCCCGCTTCCGGCAGCTCGGGGAAAATCTCGCCGTGCTTTTTTTGCAGCATCTCCATAGTCCTCATCACCTCGGGGTTTACCTCGATGTACATGCGCTTTATCTTGCTGCCCCGCTGCACCTGCAAAACCTGCTTTCTAACCTTTGCAAAGACCGACTGAGGCGAGAGCACCTTGGAATCGCCTGCGCAATACGGGCAGGTCGTCTGCAGCGTGTCGCCTATGCTCCTCCCCGTCTTTTTCCTCGCAAGCTCAACCAAGCCCAAGTGCGTAAAGCCATACACATGCGAACGGGTGTGGTCGTCCTTCATCGCATTTTTCAGCGTCTGAAGCACCAACTGACGGTTGCTCTCCTTTTCCATGTCGATAAAGTCCACCACGATAATCCCGCCGATGTCCCTGAGCCTCAATTGCACGGCTATCTCCTGTGCAGCCTCGCAATTCGTTGCGGTGAGCGTCTTTTCCAAATTGTCCTTGCCCACGAACTTGCCCGTGTTGACGTCGATAATCGTGAGCGCTTCGGTGCGGTCGATGATGAGATACCCGCCGTTTTTAAGCCAGACCTTGCGCTCCAACGCCCTCTCAATCTTGGACTCGGTCTCGTACCTGTCGAACAGGTTTTCGCTGTCCTTGAACAGTATCCGAGGCTTTAGCTTGGGGGCAATCACCTCCGCAATGTCCCTAAGCTCGTTATAAGCCTTCTTCTCGTTGACGAACAGCCTGTCCACGTCCTTCATGAGGATGTCCCGAACCGTCCTAAACAACAGGGACTGCTCGGCGTGAAGCAGCTTTGGCGCCTTGCTCCTGCCCGCCTTCTTTTCGATGTCGGCATAGAGCTTCATAAGCCCGTCCAAGTCCTCCGAAAAAGCCTCCTTGGACTTGCCTGCCGACGCCGTTCTGACTATAACGCCCCTGTCCTTGGGCTTTATCTCGTGCAGAATCTTCTTTAGGCGGTTGCGCTCCTCCTCCCTTTCGATTCGGTGCGAAACGCCGACGTAGTCCACGGTGGGCATTAGTACCAGCGACCTGCCCGCAAGCGTGATATGGGTCGTGACCCTTGCGCCCTTGGTGCCTATCGGGTCCTTTGCGACCTGAACCATAATGGTCTGCCCCGCCTTTAGCAAATCGTTTATCTTTCTGCTCTGCGGTATCTGCTCCAACTTGTCAAACTGATCGCCCGGGAAGAACACGTCTCCCGCATACAAAAAGGCGTTTTTCTCCAAGCCGATGTCCACGAACGCCGCCTGCATCCCCGGCAATACGTTTTGAACCTTGCCGAGATATATGTTGCCTACGAGCCTTTCGCTTCCCTCCTGATCGACGTACAGCTCCACCGGAGTGCCGTCCTCCACCACTGCAACCCGAGTTGTAAACCCGATTGCATCTACCAAAATTTCCTTATTCATTTTATTCCTTCCCTACGGCAAGCGGGGAAGCCTTTCACAGCCGTCGAAATACATTGCCGCACGATGCACTGAAACGAGCGGTTCCGTCCCGAACCCCTTGAACACGACATGGATAAACGGTTCTACCCGCAATCCTCCTGCCGCATTAAGCTCGCTTAGAATATCAAATCGTACAACGGTTTTTTCGACCTTCTCCACAGCAGCCGTAATTATTTGAGGACGAATGTTGACGGGTTTTATTCCGCCCTTCGTCTTTTTTAAGATTTCTATTTCTTTCTGTTCGAGCGTTTCCTTCAACGCCCTCTCCACCATATCAAAGTCTATGCCGCAATCCAAGTGCACGGTGGCCTCGTATCTTGCAGCCCGCAGCATCTTGGTGAGCGAGACCGCCTCAAAGGTGGAATCGAAGGCAGCCGACACCCACATGCCCTGCGGCATACACCCGTTCACCCTCTGCTCGAACTCGCTTACAGCCATATCCCTTTCAAGCGAAAGCTCGAACCACTCGCAATCGCTCGTATAGCCCGTTGCCAGCGCCGTTGCAAACGACAACAGCGGGTGCGGGTTGAAGCCCTGCGAATAGGCAAGCGGCACCTTTGCCCTTCTAAATGCCCTCTGCAAGCTCCGCTGCACATCCAAATGTGAGGTGTGCGCCACCAAGCCCGATTTATGAAGTGCGGCAATAATCTTCATATCTTTTACCGAAACAGCCGTTGCAGCCCTCCCTGCAATCGGGCGTTGTTACTCCTTTCAATGCACGCTGCCACTCGCATTTTAGATACTCGGGCGTGACCACCGCATCGATATGCGCCCATGGTAATTCTTCGTCCAAAGGTCGCTCCCTATGCGCATATTCCTCAATCGTTACCCCGTTTTGTTCAAAAGCCTCAAGCCACTTGTCCGGCTTGAAATGCTCCGCCCACGAATCGAACCTGCAGCCCTTTTGATATGCCGACACCAAAACCCCTGAAAGCCTCTGATCCCCTCTTGAAAAGCAGGCCTCAAGCTCTGACAGCTTTGAGGGATGGCAGTGCAATTCCGCTGCACGGACTCCCTTTATCGCTCCCTTTAGGAGCTGCTGCTTTCGCACTATCTCCTCCAAGGTGTTCTGCGGCGCCCACTGGAACGGGGTGAAGGGCTTTGGCACGAAGGTTGAGACCGACACGGTTATCCTAAGTCCCTTTTGCCGCCTCTCTTTCGGAAGCGAATAATAGACCCCGCTGACCTTTTTGGCAAGCTCGGCAATTCCCAACACGTCCTCATCGGTTTCGGTGGGCAGGCCTATCATGAAGTAGAGCTTGACGCCCGTCCAGCCCGCTTCAAAGGCGTCGCCTACCGCCCTTAACAAATCTTCCTCGGTCACGTTCTTGTTTATCACGTCCCGAAGCCGCTGCGTGCCCGCCTCCGGTGCAAAGGTGAGCCCCGCCTTTCTGACCTGCTGCATCCTCTCAAGATCGTCCTTCAAGACGGAGTCTATCCTGAGTGAAGGAAGCGCAATTGAAACCCGCTGCTCCTGCATCCTGTCCATAACCTCGGGCAAAAGCTCATGAAGCTCGGAATAATCGCCGGTTGACAGGCTCAAAAGCGAAACCTCATCGTAGCCGGTACAGCTTACAAGCTCCTCCGCCTGCCTTAAAAGCGTTTCCTTTTTGCGCTCGCGAACCGGTCGGTATATGTAGCCCGCCTGACAGAACCTGCAGCCCCGTGTGCAGCCCCGCATGACCTCTATCGCAACCCTGTCGTGGACTATCCCGATATGGGGAACGAGCTGCTTGCCGATGTAGGGAGCGGCATCCAAGTTTTTGAGTATCCTGCGCGAGACCCTGTTTTTAAGGCTCGGGACGTACACGCCCTCTATTTTGGCAAGGCGCTCCAAAAGCTCGCCCTTGGATAGGCCTTCCCGCTTTGCCCTCATGTACTCTTTAACTATCTCGGCGTCGGCCTCCTCGCCGTCCCCGATTATCACGGCATCCATAAACGGGGCTATCGGTTCGGGGTTTACGGTGCAGGGCCCTCCGCAGATTACAAGCGGCATGTCCTCCGTACGCTGACAGGCGTAGAACGGGATGTTTGAAAGGTCAAGCATCGTCAAGATGTTCGTGTAGCACATCTCATACAGCAGCGAAAAGCCTATGATATCGAAGTCGCCCAAGGCACGCTTGCTCTCCAACGAAAACAGGGGCGCACCCTCACTGCGAAGCTCCTGCTCCATATCCGTCCACGGCGCAAAAACACGCTCGCAGAACACGCCGTCCATTTCATTTAGGACGTTGTAAAGAATCCGCGAGCCCAAGTGGGACATCCCTATTTCATATACGTCGGGAAAGCACAGCGCAAAATGAACCTGTGCGTCCTTTTTATCTACGGAGTTCCACTCTCCGCCTATATATCGTGCCGGCTTTTCAACCTTGCAAAGCAGCTTACTTAACAAAAGCTCGTCCAATCGTTCCTCCAAACTACCCCACTGTATCCCTATGATAACACAAAGGTGCGGTTTGGTCAAATTTTTCCCGCAAGCGCTATTCCACCGTTACGGATTTTGCAAGGTTGCGGGGTTTGTCAACGTCTACGCCCTTGTGCGTTGAAATATAGTAGGCGAACAGCTGGGCTGCAATCGCTGCAAGCATGGGAGCAAAGCATTCAACGGTGCGGGGAATCAGTATGCAGTCGTCCGCCGTCTCGACGGCGCGGATGTTGCCCTCCATGGCTATTCCTACAAGGTAGGCATTCCTCGTTCTGCACTCAATCATGTTGCTTATCGTCTTGTCGAGCAGGCTTTCCTGCGTCATAAGGGCAACTACGAGCGAGCCGTTTTCCAAGAGCGCAAGCGGGCCGTGCTTGAGTTCTCCCGCTGCGAACGCCTCGGCGTGGGTGTAGCATATCTCCTTTAGCTTTAGCGCACTCTCCATAGAAAGCGGGCAGTCCATGCCCCTGCCGATGTAAAACACGTTCTTGGCGTTGAACCGCTCCGCAGCAAGCTGCTGAATCCTTGCAACGTTGTCCAAAACGGTCTGTGCCTGCTTTGGAATTGCGGTCAATGCGGTCAAAAGCTCGCGATAATAGTCCTCGTCTATGCCGCCGACGCGAAACGCAAGCTCGGTGCCTATGATATAGAGCGCCATGAGCTGGGCACTGTACGCCTTTGTGGACGCTACCGCTATCTCCGGCCCTGCCCAAGTGTAGAAAACCTCATCGGCCTCCCTCGAAACGGAGCTGCCGACAACGTTTGTTATCGCAACCACCATGGCCCCGCATCTCTGCGCCTCGCGCATGGCTGCAAGCGTGTCTGCCGTCTCGCCCGACTGGGATATGACTATACAGGCGTCGCCCTTACCTATGAGGGGCTTTCTGTAACGGAACTCGCTTGCATACTCCACCTCAACGGGGATGCGCGCCATCTTTTCTATATAATACTTGCCGAGCATTGCGGCGTTATACGCCGTGCCGCAGCCCACAATGAACAGTCTTTTGAGCGTGTTTGCCATGGCGGAGAACTTGGATATCTCAGACAGTGAAAATCTGCCGTCCTTGTCTATTCTCGGGTTCAAGGTGTCGTGCAGCACCTTCGGCGTTTCGTTTATCTCCTTGACCATAAAGTGCGCATAGCCGCCCTTTTCCGCCATGTCCGCATCCCACGTGACGTTGAACACGGGCTTTTCTATCCTCTCGCCCAGGGAGTTGTACATGCGAATCCTGTTCTTTTTGAGAACCACCATGTCACCGTCGTCCAAGAGATACACGTTCCTCGTGTGTTCCAAGATGGCGGGGATGTCCGAGGCTATGAAGTTCTCGTTTTGACCGATTCCGACTATCAGCGGGCTGGACTTTCTAACTGCAACGAGGGTGTCGGGGACGTCGGAGCTTAGAACTCCGAGCGCAAAGCTTCCCTCCAAAAGCGCTATTGCCCTTTGCAGCGCCTGCAAAAGATTGCCCTCGTAAAAGTGGTTGACAAGGTGTGCCGCAACCTCGGTGTCGGTCTCGGAAACGAAGTGATAGCCCTTTTCCTCGAGCCAGAGCTTTAGCCTTTGGTAGTTCTCTATAATCCCGTTATGCACGACCGCAATCTTGCCGCTCACGTGGGGATGGGAGTTTAATTCGCTCGGCTCGCCGTGCGTTGCCCAGCGGGTATGCCCAATGCCGAGGGTGCCCGAAATTTTATCGGAGGGGTGCCTCTCCTCCAAAACCTTGAGCCTGCCCTTTGCCTTATAGATGTTTACCTTTTTGCCGTCGTGAACCGCTATTCCTGCGCTGTCATAGCCCCGATATTCGAGCTTTTGCAAGCCCTTCATAAGTATGGGGGCAGCGTTTCTCTCACCGACGTAGCCTACTATGCCACACATGCTATGCTCCTATCAATCGTGCTTTTTGACTATCTTTCCGCCGCTCTTGCAGATTGAGTTTTCGGGAATCACGCCTCTAACGCAGGATACCGGATAGATGTTGCTGTTTCTGCCTACGACCGTGCCCGGATTTAACACGCTGTTGCAGCCTACCTCGACAAAGTCGCCCAACACTGCGCCGAACTTCTTTCTGCCGGTTGCAATCTGCTCATCGCCGTTTTTGACGACGACCTTGGTCTTGTCGCTCTTGACGTTCGAGGTTATGGAGCCTGCGCCCATGTGCGACTTGTAGCCCAAAATGGAATCGCCCACGTAGTTGTAATGAGGAACCTGAACGTTGTCGAACAGCACGACGTTTTTAAGCTCGGTCGAGTTTCCTACCACGCAGTTCTTGCCCACGAGTGCGCTGCCGCGGATGAACGCACACTGGCGCACCTCCGCCTTGTGGTCGATTATGCAGGGGCCGTTGATGTAGGCGCTGTCAAACACCGTAGCGTCCTTGGCAATCCACACGTTCTCCCTTGGATTGTCGTATTCCTCCGCAGGCAGGGTCTTGCCAAGCTCAATTATAAAGTCCTTTATCTCGTCCAAAACCTCCCAAGGGTAGGTCTTGCCCTCGAACAGCCCCGCTGCTATCGTCTTTTCCGTGTCCAGTAAATCTTTTATCGTGTACATTATTTCACTCCCAATAGATAACCTTGTTCCGCCATGGCATCAATCACGTAATCGACGTTGAGTTCGCACAGCTCGTGCGTGTCCGCCTCCACCATGACCCTCAAAACCGGCTCGGTGCCGCTTGCACGAAGCAGAATCCTGCCGTTGTTGCCCAAGCGCTCCTCTACCGCTTTTACCGCTGCAAGCACGTGGGCATCGTTCAAAGTCGTCTCCTTATCCGTGACCTTGACGTTCTTTAGAACCTGCGGATACATAGTTACAGGCTTTGCAAGCTCGGACAGCGTGCTCTTTTTCGCCACCATTGCCTGCATGACCTTTATAGCAGTCAAAACGCCGTCGCCGGTGTTGGCATACTTTGAAAAGATGATGTGTCCCGACTGCTCGCCGCCGATAAGATGCCCGTTTTGACGCATGTTCTCGTAAACATACTTGTCGCCCACCTTGGTCTTTTCGTAGTTGATGCCCGCCTTATCCAAGGCCTTATAAAGCCCGAAGTTGGACATTACGGTGGTCACCAGCGTGTTGTTGGCGAGCTTTTCCCTCTCCTTCATGTACAGGGCGTAGATGTACATTATCTTATCGCCGTTGACCTCCTCGCCGTACTCATCGACGGCAAGGCAGCGGTCGGCATCGCCGTCAAAGGCAAAGCCCACGTCCAGCCCGTTCTCGCGAACGAACTCCTTGAGGTACTCGATATGCGTTGAGCCGCAGTCGGTATTGATGTTCAGCCCGTTGGGGGTATTGTTTATCACGTAGGTTTCAGCTCCGAGCGCATCAAAGACGCTCTTGGCTATCATCCATGTGCTGCCGTTGGCGCAGTCAAGCCCTATCTTTATGCCCTTGTAGGACTGCGTTGCCAGTGAGATGAGATAGCCTACATAGCGGTTTCTGCCCGCAGCATGGTCTATGACCATTCCGATATCTGCACCGGTTGCAAGCGGAAGCTCCCCGTAGCCGCCGTCCAAATACGTTTCAACTTCGTTGATAACCGAGTCCTCCATCTTCTCGCCGTTGCCGTTTAACAGCTTTATGCCGTTGTCGTGGAACGGGTTGTGGCTTGCCGATATCATGATTCCGCAGTCGAAATCCTCGGTTCTTGCAACGTAAGATACGCTCGGGGTAGTCGTTACGTGAAGCAGGTAGGCATCGGCGCCCGAGGCGGTAAGCCCCGCTGCCAATGCGCACTCAAACATGTAGCTCGAGCGGCGGGTGTCCTTGCCTATGACTATCCTCGCCTTATGCTCCTTGCCGTAATACCAACCTAAAAACCTTCCAATTTTGAAGGCGTGCTCGACGGTCAGCACTGTGTTGGCATCTCCTCTGAATCCGTCGGTTCCAAAATATTTTGACATAACTCCTCCTTAAATGCACAGATAAACACCGCCTTGTAAGCGGTGCTTTTTGGATATATTAAAGCAGTGATGCTGCTTCGTAATCGAGGTAAATCTCCACTTCGGGATGAAGCTGAAGGACTGAAGCGGGTACTTTTGGCGTGACCTCGCCCAAAACGGTTTCGCGTATGATGGGTGCCTTTGCCTTGCCGAGCGCAACCAAGATGATGCTCTTGGCGTTCATAACCGTCTTGATGCCCATGGTGACCGCATGGGTCGGCACCTCGTCGATGCTTGCAAAAAACCTTGAGTTGACCTCCCTCGTGTTCTGCGTAAGCTCAACGACGTGGGTGATGCTGCCAAAGGGCGTATTCGGCTCGTTAAAGCCGATGTGACCGTTGTTGCCTATGCCCAAAAGCTGCACATCGATTCCGCCGGCTGCCTTTATAGCCTCGTCGTATTGCGCTGCCTTCTCGTCGGATACGTCCAAGCCCGAGGGCACGAAGGTGCATTCCTTGCGAATGTCCACGTGATTGAACAGGTTTTCGTTCATAAAATAGCGGTAGGACTGATCGTGCGTTCCGTCCAAGCCCACATATTCGTCGAGATTGAAGCTCGTAACCTCGGCAAAGGAGAGCCTTCCCGCCTTGTTGAGGTTTATCAATTCGCCGTACAAATCCAAGGGCGTTGAACCCGTGGCAAAGCCCAAAACGGCGTTGGGCCTTTCGTTCAGCAGCTTTTCATATCTTGCGGCTGCCTTCTTTGCAATTTCTTCTCTTGTTCCAACTACAATTTTCATCATTATACTCCATTATACTCCATAATTCGTTTTCTCACAGACTATAGCACAATAATATATAAAAGTCAATCCCCAACATCATCGATAAGTTCAGGGAATTTCGACCTTGTCTGCCTTTTTGAGCCAAAGCCCCCTAACGTTTCTGTGCAGCTCTTTTGTCCTTGAGACGATAATCAGTTCCTCAATCGAGGACAGGCTCGTAAAGGCGAGTGCAATCGCACCCGCTGCCGCAACTCCGAGCAGCCGACCCAGTCCCAAAAAGGCGAAAAGGACGAGTCCTGCCGCCTTATTCGCATAGGTGTGCAGCAGGGGCAGCGTGTGAAACCTATAAAGGCCAAGCCCGCAGCTTGAAAGCCGAATTGCAGAAACGATAGCTGTTCCCACTATGAGCCATGTCGGGATTTCAAAATTTATTGCGGCCACAAAAATTACGGCTGCAAAGAAAACCATATCCGCTATGCTGTCAAGCAGCGCTCCCCGCTCGCTTTGTATGCCGAGCTTTCTTGCAACCGCCCCGTCTATCGCATCGCTTGCGCCGCAGAGACAATACAAGACCCAAAACGCCGTCGAAAACGGGGCCGTCAAGACCAAGCCTGCAGCCATGGGAATGCGGGAAAATGTAATCAGCTCGGCTATGTGTTTGATGGGCAGCCCTCCTTTTTTGTGTATTGTACCACAGATTGCATATTTTGTCATTTTGAGCCTCTGTTTACTTATATGCGATAAAAAGGAGGGGAATGCTCGGCTTTGGCTTTTGTTGGCTTTGTTAGTGTAAACAAATAAAAAACAACAAAATTTACCGATTGGCAGAAAGCCTTTTTCCATTTATAATGTGGCTTATGAATGGAAAGAGACGACTTTTGGCGATAGTATGCGCACTTATCTTTATGTGTTTCAGCCTCCCAACTGCGTTTGCGGAGGGGGAGATTGAGCTTGGCGATGCAAACGGCGACGGCTCCGTTGACGCTACCGATGCTTCCGCCGTCCTGCGGCACTTGGTTTTAATTGAGGCCATCCCCGATGAGCTGCTTCCCTTTGCCGACGCCGACCAAGACGAGGCGGTTTCCGCAACCGACGCCGCCTGCATACTTCGCTATGTCGTGAAAATCGATACGATTCCGCCCTCCACTGCGCCCGTGCCCCCTCCCGTTGAGGAAAGACCGGATTTGAGCGGAAAGGTGATATTCTTAGACCCCGGGCATGGCTATGACAGCGTTACCGGCTCGCTGTACGGCGGCAGGATGGCTGTAAACGGGCTTTTAACCTATGCCGAGGCCGATCGGGTTCTAACCTTTGCGCTTGAAACCAAGGCTCTGTTGGAGGAGCACGGCGCAACCGTAATCCTGACCCGCTCCGACAGGTATATGGTCGGCAACTACGTGCGGGTTTCCATGGTTCACAAGTATGCCTTAAACCAACTTAAGCTCTACGATTCGGAGCTTGCCACCGAGCCCTATGATCCCTCAATCCTGCTGAAAATTGCCGAATATGACAGGCTTATCGGGATAATGGACGCCATAATCGGGCAGTACCGCCCCGGCACCGACGAGGACAACGGGGAGCTTGCAAAGCTGTACTACTTTACGCCCTATGATAACAGCAGGCTCAGGGTGATACACCCCGACACCAAGCTCATATATGAGTATGAGAAGGA
Organism: Clostridia bacterium; assembly: GCA_030526995.1. GTDB lineage: Bacteria > Bacillota > Clostridia > Christensenellales > CAG-138 > JAQUTY01. Next base: position 41,361 of record JAUNBP010000001.1, on the reverse strand, counting down.
TCCGAGGCTGGCGAACATGGTCTACATATCCCTGCACACCAACGCCTCAGCAGGCTCGCAGTCGGGGCTGAACCGAGGGCTCTTGGTCTACTGCACCGATAACACCTACAATCCCACCTACTACGACGGCTATCAAGCCGAGAACAGCCTTCGCTTGGGTGACCTTCTAAACACCCACGTCTCCGAGCAGACGGGGCTGAATAAGCGAAGCGAAAAGGTTATTATCAACGACTATTTCATGACGAGGGAGAACAACCTGCCTGCGGTCTTGCTGGAGATAGGCTATCACGACAATGCCGACGACCTTGCGATAATCACTGCCGATAAAACGCCTGCCAACGTTGCAAACGGAATCCTGCTCGCCCTGTCGGAGTATTTCGGTTAGCGCAACGAACTCAAAACCTTCTCCTTAGCCGAGCACCTTTTCCCCGCTGCCCAACTCTTGTTCAAGCTCGCCTATCCTCTGCTTGAACGCCCTGTCCGGTTGGGAATTTGCAAACATTAACTTTAGCTGTTCGGCTATAGCAAAGAGGAACTCCGAATTGGTCGGAATTCCCTTTTTGTCGTAGGCGCAGTAGCCAAAGTATATGCGTTGAACCCTGATGTTCCCCTTCTTCCAGCTTACATCTATTGCGTGGCGTATCGCCCTGTCCACCATGACCGCGGATGTGCCGCAGTTTTCCGCTATCGTAGGATATACCGTGTGCATCATGCCTATGTGCGTGTTGGTTTCGTTTTCTGCGATAAGGCGTACCGCTTGCAGGGCGTAGCGATGGCCCAAGAGATGACTGGGCACCGAAAGCGCACTCAGACACGCCTCTATTTGTCGGGTTTGCCACTCGAGTGCCGTTATCTCGCCCTCGCCCTCAACTATTCTCAATACCTTGCGAATGAGGTTTTCGGGGGAGATTGGCTTTACAAAATGATAGCTTATCCTGCCGTTCAGCTCGGCAATCGTATCGGCGTCGCAGAGGGGGTCGCTAATCGTTGCTATGAATGAGGCTGCATCGATGTCCTCCCTTAAAACCCTATCCTCCGTCGATAAGTCCACAAGCAGCAGCTCCGCTTTTGCTGCCCCGTCCCCGTGTGCCTCGCTTCCATCCCCTGCCCACACCAACTCCTCCGCGTCACTAACAGCCGTGCGCATCGAATCGAGCAGCGCACGGTCACAACTCAAGAGTTTTATTGTTCTCATATTACCTCCTAAAATTTTCCGGTTCCTTGTATGCATTATATACCGATTTTCGCCCGAAATAAAAGGTGTAAGGCAATCGATAAAAATCGAATTTCGTAAATGAATCGTAAATATATTGTCTCTTTAGTGATACATTAAATGAGAATCCAAAGGAGAATTGAGGCTGCGAGCAATAAAACGCCTATTATCGGGAATTTGGTGCGATTGGGCAGGTAATACTTGGACAAGAAGAAGATGGATACGAACCAAAGGGCGGTTGAAATATCGTTTGGCGCCTTTAGGCTGAACAGTCCGACATTCGCCCAGTTCAAAAGATGGTTTATGCAGAACAGCAAGCCCTTTGGCAGATAGGCTATGACCGCCGCAAGCGGTTGGAAGATGTAGCTTACAACCACCGCAACGAAGGAGGAGATAATCAATATCGACGAGAGCGGCAGCACCAATATGGATATGGGGATGGCGGTTAAGGAGATGCCGCCAAAGAACTTGGCGCTCCACGGCAGCACCGCAAAGTTTACGACCACACCCGTTATGAGCAGGCTTGAAACCATGCCTTTTGGCATTCTGAGAAACTTTTTTAGCGGGTCGGAGAGCATTAAAATGCCGTACACGCAGCCGAAGGAGAGCAGAAAGCTCGACCTTTGTATTGCGCTTGGGGAGACGAACAGCACGACGGTCATAGCTATACTAAAGGCGGACAGGTAATCGGGTCTGCCCTTGACGAGCTTTGCCGAAAGAATTACGAGAAGCATGACCGCAGCACGCATCGCAGAGGGTGAAAGCCCCGTGAGGCAAACGTAGATTGCCAAAAACGCAACGAGAACCGTTGCCCTTAGCCACTGTGCAACGGGCCTAAACAGCCTTAAAACGAAGCCGCTCAATATGGAAATATGCAGGCCCGAGACGGCAAAGAGGTGGGCAACCCCGTTGTTGACGTAGACGGAGTACAGCTCCTGCGATATTCCGTACTTGTCGCCCAACAGCAGCCCCTTGATTAAGCCGTTATAATCGTCGAAGAGCAGGTCGATTTTTGCTTCCATACCCTCCCTAAGCCCCAAGGTCCAGCCGTAGAGCGACGAATTTTCAAAATCGAAGCTCCTACCCCCAAGCGCATACTGCAGGCCTATCATGAGCAGGGCAAGGAGGCACATTAGGCTAAGATGCAGGTATCTGCTGCTAAAAAGCACAAAGCCTGCGGCGCACAGCGCCATTGCAACTATCGAAAAGACGTCGCTTTCCACCGCTGCGGCGCATACGCCGATAAGCGTTCCTACCGCCATGAACAGCGACAGACGCTTATGAAACAGGGGGCTTTTTTGTAGCTCTACACGCTCCATCTCGATATAAGGCGGGGATGTGAGCAGTCCTCGCATCCCCGCAACAGGTTACATTTCCGCTTGAAGTTCGACCTTGCGCTGCTTGAGCTTTTCAAGCAGCTCTTGGGCGTTTTGCAGCTTCTTGCGCTCGCCCTCGACCACCGCCTGCGGCGCCTTTGCCATAAAGCCCGCATTGTTCAGCATCTTTTCAGCCCTGCTGCGCTCAAACTCGGCTGCGGCTATCTCCTTATCCAGCCTTGCGCATTCCTCGGCAAGGTCGACAAGGGACGCAAGTGGGATTATCACCTCGCCCCCGTTGAACACCAAATGGATATCGCTCGGTTTTGAAGCTCCCATACCATCCCTTACCTCCAGCCCGTCAAGCCCGCAGAGCCTTGAGAAGTAGGGCTTTGTGTTTTCAAACAGCCCCGTGTTCTTCGACACTATGGTTGCGCTTATCTTCTGTGACGGCGGCACGCTGCGCTCGGCACGAAGGTTTCTTATAGAGCGTATCATGTCCATCACGGTCTCCATATCCTGCTCGCTGCTTTCAAAGAGCAGGTTCTCATCCTGCTTGGGCCATGCGGAGAGCATTATCGTTCGCTCCGCATTCGGAAGCTGCTGATAAAGCTCCTCGGTGATGAACGGCATGAAGGGGTGCATGAGCTTTAGGGCGTTTGTGATGACGTACACCAACACCGCCGAGGTGTTGCGCTTGGCTTGTTCGTTCTGTGAGTACAGCGAGGTCTTTGCAAGCTCGATGTACCAATCGCAAAGCTCCGACCAGAAGAAGTCGTAGACCTTCTGTGCGGCTATGTTGAGCTCAAACGCCTCTATGTTCGAGGTCACCTCACCGATAATCCTGTTAAGCCTTGTGAGTATCCAGCTGTCGGCAAGGGTGAGCCTGTCCGCTTCGATGTTGCAGCAGGCGTCGGCGTCGATGTTCATCATTACAAAGCGCACGGCGTTATATATCTTGTTGCAGAAGTTCCGCGCCGCCTCTATCTTGTCGGTCGAATAGCGCATATCGTTGCCGGCGGAGTTGCCCGTGACCAGCGAAAACCTCAGCGCATCCGCTCCGTACTCGTAGATCTCCTCCATCGGGTCTATACCGTTGCCTAAGGACTTGGACATCTTTCTGCCCTGTGCATCCCGCAAAAGCCCGTGGATGTACACGTGGTCGAAGGGTCTTTCGCCCATGACCTCGTAGCCGAACACTATCATCCTTGCCACCCAGAAGAAGATGATGTCGTAGCCCGTTACCAGGGTGTTGGTGGGATAGAAGTATTTTAGCTCCTCGGTGCTGTCGGGATAGCCCAAGGTTGAAAACGGCCACATTCCCGAACTGAACCAGGTGTCCAAAACGTCCTCGTCCTGCCGCACGGGCTTTCCGCAATGCGGGCAGGTTTGCAAATGCGTTTCGGATACGGTCATCTCCCCGCAGGCGTCGCAGTAATAGGCGGGAATCCTATGCCCCCACCAGAGCTGACGCGAGATGCACCAGTCTCGGATGTTTTCCATCCAATTGAAGTAGGTCTTGGAAAACCTTTCGGGCACGAACTTGACTTCCCCGTTTCTCACGGCGTCGATGGCGGGCCTTGCAAGCTCCTTCATGCTCACAAACCACTGCTTTGAGACTATCGACTCTATCGTGGTGTGGCAGCGGTAACAGGTTCCGACGTTGTGGGTGTAGTCCTCGGTCTTGACGAGGTTGCCTATGCTTTCAAGGTCGCTTAAAAGCTGCTTTCTGCACTCGTACCTGTCCATGCCCGCATACTTGCCGCCGAGCTCGTTTATATGCCCGTCCTCGGTCATTACGCAGAGGATAGGCAGCTTGCACCTTGCTCCCACCTCAAAGTCGTTTGGGTCGTGCCCCGGGGTAATCTTGACTGCACCGGTGCCGAACTCCATTTCGCAATACTCGTCGGCAACTATCGGAATCTCCCTGCCCACGGCGGGTATTATTACGGTCTTGCCTATGATGTCCCTATACCTCGGGTCGTCGGGATGCACGGCTATGGCGGTATCGCCCAGCATCGTTTCGGGCCTCGTCGTTGCCACGGTTATCGAATAGCTCTTGTCGGGGGCGTCGTAGCGAATATGCCAAAGATGGCTGTTCTGCTCCTGATACTCTACCTCGGCATCCGACAGCGCGGTCTTGCACCTCGGGCACCAGTTTATTATCCTGTCGCCCCTGTATATCAAGCCCTTGTCATACAGACTCTTGAACACCTTTATCACGGCACGGTTGCAGCCCTCGTCCATAGTGAAGCGTTCCCGCTCCCAGTCGCACGAAAAGCCCAACATTCTTAGCTGCTTGGTAATCGTTCGCCCGTACTCGTTGCGCCAAGCCCAAGCCCGCTTTAGAAAAGCCTCGCGCCCGATGTCCTGCTTTTTAATGCCCTCCTTTGCCATCTGCTCGACGATTCGAACCTCGGTGGCGATGGAAGCGTGGTCGGTGCCCGGAAGCCACAGGGTTTCAAAGCCGTTCATGCGCTTGTAGCGGATTATCGCATCCGGCAGGGTGTTGTCAATCGCATGGCCCATGTGCAAGACTCCCGTGATGTTGGGGGGCGGCATCACTATGCTGTATCGCTGCTTGTCGGGGTTGGGCCTTGCCTTGAAAAAGCCCGATTCCTCCCACCACTTATACCATTTCTTCTCCACTATGGCGTGGTCATAGGTCTTTGGCATCTCTTGTTTCATATTTTTCACCTCTAAAAATATAATGCGCCCGTTCCGTCAAAGGACGAAACGGGCGTTCGCGGTACCACCTTTGTTAGATGAAAACATCTCACTCAAAGCTATAACGCAGCTGCTGCGGGCAAAACTACTCCTTTCGTAATGCCGACTCCGAAGCGACCTTCCGCCATCGTTTTCCTGAGGGCCTCTCACCTTTCGCCCTCTCTCTTTAAGGAACTTATGCGTACTCCTCTTCTTCAACGTCTCCGATATGTTATATCATACCGCAAAAATTGTCAAGACGTTATTTATCGTTATCCCGAAAAATATAGTCTCGGATTAGGTCGTAATAGCCTGCGCCAAGCTCGAGGTAGCTTTTGTAGAAGTCCGCCTCGTCCATGCCGCTCGCTTGCGCCATGTTTGTAAGCTCACAGTAGCCTATTGCATAGCCGATGTGATATCCGGGCATGGCAACGACGGTTTCATAGTAGCTGTGCGCAAGCTCCTCCATGAAGTACTGCTGTAAATAACCGTAAAGGTTTTCCTCGTCATAGCCGTAGTAGTTGACGAGCATATCGGAGGAGGCGAGAAGCAGCAGGTCCAAGAGCGAATTTGCAAACTGCGCCTGACAATACTCCTCATAAAAGCCCTCGGCATTGGTGGCAAAATGAGCCTCGGCGTCGATTGCCCAGCCGCCGTAATAGCCGTTTATCGGCGCAACCTTCAAAAACAGGCTCCCGGCCTCGCCCTGATTCTGATACTTAAAAAGATACTGCTCCCTGGGATAGACCGTTCGAGCAAAGTCGAAAAGGTCGATAGGTTGAGACTCAAAAACGATGAGACGGTTGCCAAACAGCTGCATGGATATCCCGTTTGGCGCACCGTAATGCGGGGTGCAATCCACGCCTTCAAGGACGGGATAGGGCAGGCTCAAGCCCTGCATGTAGTCCAGCGCCTCAGAGGTCGTTGCAACCTCGGTGTCAATCGAGATTGAAAAAATCTCCGAATCCAGCTCGTAGAGTATCGCAATCAGCAGCATCGTATCGTCTATCCTAAGCTCAACAAGCTCCCTTGCCTCATCGACAGCTATGTTCGAGGCGGCGTTGTTCTTCATCAGGCTTTCATAATACGAAACCCCCTCCCTGCCAAAGGCTGCAGAAAGTCCCAAAGGCTCTCTGCAGTAGGGCTGCATTTGAAGAAGGCTCTCGTACATGGCGTTGTAGGCTGTGCAATAGCTGTTTTCAATCAGCTCGTCGTGGCGGGAGATGAAACTTTCGCGGGTGTCCTCGTCCAAGGAATGCAGGTCGTTGAGCTTGGATATAAAGGCTGCGGAAACAAAGCTCCCGTCCAAAAGCATATACAGCTCGTCAAGCACTTGATTTAGGGCGTATTCGGTCATAAAGGTACCGCTGTTGCAGCGCTCCTCCTCGTGCGAAATAAGCTGGTTTGCATACCTCGGAAGGTCTGCAAGCAGGGCAAGATAGGCCTCAACGTCCTCCCCATCGGTCAATGGATAGGTTATGAAAAATTGGCAAAGCCCCTGATGCTCCCCAAAGAACGGGAAGAACGGCTCGTACATCTCAAAATGCTGCAAGCTGTCGCACTCGTTGGAGAGGTATCTTTGCATGACATCATAGGCGTATTGAAGCTCAAGACTGAGCTGCAACTTGTCCATGCCCTCGAGCCGTGTCAAAAAGCCCCGACAGGCGGTGAGATTATCGAGGGCATTTGCGTTTGAATAGCTGCCAAGCGTTGTGGGCTTAGAAATTTCACCCTCGCCTGCGTCGATATAGCCATAGTATCGGTAGCTGCTCGTTGTAAGCCACGCAAACACCTCCCTATCGAGCGTTAAAAACTCCTGCTCCGCATCCGTTTCAACCTCCGCCGTAGGTGTTGCAGCGGTCGTTGCCACAGGTGCGGGGGAAGCCGTGGGGTTGGCCTCCGTCACCTGCTCCTCCTTGCAGCCTGCAAAGGTTGTAAGCAGCATGAGCGCTGCCAAAATAAACCCTATAATTCGTTTCACAGCCCTATCTCCTCCTTCCACGAAAAGGTTGAATTGAGCCTCATAAGCTCCTGTTGGAAGTAATCGGGTATCGGGGAGAGGAACACGCATTTTTGACCCGTGACGGGGTGGTCGAGCTCCAAGCGGTAGCCATGCAGGATCTGTCCCTTAAGTCGGGAGCGCTTGTCGCTGCCCGAATAGACCTCATCCCCGAGAACGGGATGCTTTATGTGCGCCATGTGCACTCGGATTTGATGCGTCCTTCCGGTTTCGAGCCTGAGTTCGAGCAGGGTTATTGAGCCGAACCGCTCCAAGACCCTCCAATGCGTTGTTGCCTCCTTGCCTTCCAAGGTTACTGCCATCCTCGTTCTGTCGTTGGGATGCCTGCCTATGTTGGCGGATACGGTGCCGAAATCCTGCTTGAGATTGCCGTGGACGAGTGCCAAGTAACGCCTGTTGGCGGTGTGCAGGGCAAACTGCTTTGCAAGGTTTTCGTGCGCCGCATTGTTCTTTGCAATGACCAACAGCCCGCTCGTCATCTTGTCTAACCTATGGACTATCCCGGGCCTGTCCGTTCCGCCCAAGTCCGAGAGCTTGTCAAAGTGTGCCATGAGGGCGTTTACCAGCGTGCCGCTGAAGTTGCCCGCAGCGGGATGCACTACCATGCCCTGCGGCTTGTTGACGACGCAAATATCCTCGTCCTCGTAAACTATATCGAGCGGTATCTGCTCGGCAGCAAAGACGGGGCCTGTCTCCTCTTCATATTCGATTGAAATTATGTCCCCGAGGTTTAATACGGTGTTCTTTTTGGCTTCTTTTCCGTTTACCCAAACGCTGCCGCAAGATATCAGGGTCTGCGCCCGAGCTCTGGAAAAGTCCGTGTGATTGGATATGTACTTGTCAAGCCTTTCTCCGCCTTGTGACACGGTCAGAGAAATCTTTTCACTCATCCTTTTTCTTTTTCCTTTTTAGAGTTTTAAGGTCCTCTTCAATCACATGGAAGAGGTTGTTTTTCATAAACAGAACCTCGATAATCAATAGTATAGTTCCTATCACTATCGCACTGTCTGCGATGTTGAAAACCGGAAAATCTATGAACAGGGGCTGAATCATATCCCTGACGTAGCCGAAGATTATCCTGTCGATGAGGTTGCCCAAGGCTCCGCTGAAGACAAGCGCCAGCACCACCTTTGAATATCGCAGCATCGAATTGCGGTTGCGAACGTAGGCTGCTATTATGAGCCCGCAGAATATCACGGTTATAACGATGAAAAACAGCCTTGCGCCGCCGAGCATTCCCCATGCAGCCCCGACGTTTTCAACGTATGTAAGCTGAACGACGCCCGAAATCAGCGTTACGGGCGTTAGCCAGTAGGTAGCTGCCAAATACTTGGTTATCATGTCCGCTGCAAGCACTGCTACGGCAATAATCAGTTCAATCATACCGTCAATCCCATCTGTCGGAATAGAGCATATCGTAGACGTCGTATGCCCGCATGACCCTTCCTACATAGTTGTCGGTTTCCGGATACGGAATGTATTTGATGCCGCCCTCCTCGTCCAAGCCGTACTGCCGCTCCCATTCCTCCGCCCTTGCGGGCCCTGCATTGTAGGCGGCAAGCGCCACCCTGATGTTGCCGTCGAACCTTTCTATGAGCCGTGACAAATAGTAGCAGCCGAAGCGGATGTTGGTCTTGGGGTCTTGAAGGACGCTCTCATCGAAGTTCTCAAAGGATAGTCCGTCTGCAATCTCTGCGCCGGTTGCAGGCATTATCTGCATTAAACCTACTGCGCCCGCATGACTTACGGCATCGCTTTTGAACTTGCTCTCGGTGTGGATGACCGCACAGACCATGGCGGGTTCAAGCCCGAACTCCTCGGCGCAGGCTGCAATCGTTTCCTCGTAGTCGAGTTTGTATCTCATTTTCATAACTGCGGGGGCTGCGATGAATAATATCGCAAGCATCCCAATTATCACAGCTATGCAAACCACAATTATTACCGTTGTTCTCTTCTTCATAGTTGGTTTTTGCCCCTAATGTCCCTGTATATCCTTTCGATTTGGCGATACAGGCTCTCCCTATCGCCGTTGTTTATGCATACGTAATCGGCAAGTCTTATGCGCTGAAAGTCGCTCAGCTGCGCCCTTATGCGCTTTTCAACCTCGCAAAAGCTCAGCCCGCTCCGCTTCATAACCCGCCCGATGCGCTCCTGCCTGTCGGCAACTACCACAACCGTTACGTCAACGGAAGCATCCATTCCAAGCTCGAACAGCAGCGGAACGTCCCAAACTATAACGCCTTGCGCCTCCGCCGTCCTTTCCTCCATGCGCTTTTGAACGAGGGGATGCACTATGGAGTTAAGCCTCTTTAGGTTGAGTTCATCCTCGAACACGAGCCTTGAGATAAAACCCCTGTTGACGCCGCCCTCTATGACCGCCTCCTTGCCAAACGCCTTTACAAGCTCAATTTTCAGCGGCTCGGAGCCCTCGTAAAGCTCGGTGACGGTCTCGTCCGCATTGAGCACCGTTGCTCCTAAGAGCCGAAGCCTCTCCGCTGCGGTACTCTTGCCGCTGCCTATGCCCCCTGTAATGCCTATTACCTGCCGTTTCATTTCATCTCGTACCAGTTTGAGCCAATCTTCGCCTCTGCGATAAGCGGCACGCTCAAAGTATAGGCGTTTTCCATGCATTCGGTGAGGATTTTTGCCACCGTCTGCGCCTCGTTGAGCGGGCAATCCACTATCAATTCGTCGTGCACCTGTAAAATCAGCCTCGCCTCGAGCCGTTCCGCCCTCATGCGCTCGCTGACCTTTATCATGGACAGCTTCATTATATCCGCTGCGCTGCCCTGAATAGGCATGTTCATGGCTATGCGCTCACCGAAGGAGCGGATGTTGTAGTTGCTGTGTCTGAGTTCGGGGATGGGTCTTATCCTCCCGAATATCGTGGAGGCGTAGCCGCAGTCCTTTGCCTTTTCAACCGCCCTGCCCATGTATTGTTTAACCTGCGGGTACATATCGAGGTAGCGGCCTATGTACTGCCCCGCCTGCTTTACGGGGATGCCGAGGTTTTTGGCAAGTCCGAAGTCGCTTATCCCGTAGATTATTCCGAAATTCACCGCCTTTGCCGCACTGCGCTGCTCCGAAGAAACCTCCTCAAACGGGACGTGGAACACCTCGGAGGCGGTTCTTTTGTGGATGTCCTCGTTGTTTTGGAAGGAGCGGATGAGGCCCTCATCGCCACTGATATGCGCAAGCAGCCGCAGCTCAATCTGGGAGTAGTCCGCACCGATAAGCACGTTCCCCTTATTGGGGACGAACGCCTTTCTTATCTCCCTGCCCTCGCCGGTCTTTACGGGGATGTTTTGCAGGTTGGGGTCGGTGCTTGACAGCCTTCCGGTTGCCGTAACGCATTGTTGGTAATGCGTGTGAATCTTTCCGTCCTTTTTGATGCACTTTTCCAAGCCGTCAACAAAGGTGCTGTCGAGCTTGCTGTAAAAGCGGTAATCCAGCACGGGTTGGACTATCTCATGCATACCGAGCAGGGCTTCCAACACGTCGGAATCCGTGGAGTACCCGCTCTTGGTCTTTCTTTGCGGGGGGAGCTTGAGCTTGTCGAACAGGATGTGCGCAAGCTGCTTTGTGGAGAGTATGTTGAACCTCTCCCCTGCAAGCTCAAATATTTGCGAGGACAGGCCTTCCAGCTTCTTGGTGAAGGCTTCGTGAAGCTCGGACAGCACCGAAACGTCGATGTGAACCCCCTGCCTCTCCATCCGATACAGTATGTACATCAGGGGCAGCTCCATGTCCTTATAGAGCGATATCAGGCCCGCCTTTTCAAGCCCGCCGATAAGCTCCCGCTCCATATCGAACAGGCAGGCTGCATTTACCTGCTCAGTACCCAATACGTCTTGGAACAGCGTTTTTACGCTGCTGCTCGGACGGTTTGAATGGAGCAGGTAGTCGGCTATCATCGCATCGAAGTCAATCTTTAGCTCTATGCCCGAACAGGCATGAAGGATGTTCTTGCCGTCGTAGGTCAAAATTCGAGCCTTGGACAGTATGGGCAAAAGCTCTCGTAATACGGTTTCGATATCGAATTGGGTGTCGAAAAGCGTTTCGCCCGAGGTTAGAAGATAGCCAACCTCGTCGTTAAAGGCAAAGAACACCCTGTCGCTTATCAATATTGCAATGGCTTTTGCAGCTGCGTTCTGCTCTACGAGCAGCTTTAGCTCCGAAAGCTCGTTTATCTCTATAAGTTTTCGTTCCGTCTGTGCCTTTTCCGCCTCGATTTTTTCGGACTCGGGGAGCTTGGAGGCTATGCTTCTAAGCTCGAGCTCGAGAAGGCGGGGTCTCGCCTTTGACATAGCTTGAGGGTCGAACAGGCAGTCGGAGATTTTAAGAGCAAGCGGGGTTTTATTGTCGATTTTGCCGAGCCAATAGCTAAGCTCCGCCTCCGCCTTATGCTCCTTTAGCCGCTCGTGCAGCTTGCCCGTAATCTCATCCATGTGCGAATATACGCCTTCGAGCGAACCGTACTGAGTGATGAGCTTTTGTGCGGTCTTTTCGCCCACGCCAGCAACGCCCGGGATGTTGTCGGAGGAGTCGCCCATGAGTGCCTTTAAGTCTATCATCTGTGCAGGGGTCAGCCCGTACTTTTCGTTTAACGCTGCCTTATCGAACAGAACCGTGTCGGTGATGCCCCTCTTGGTCAAGAGCACCTGCGTTCTGTCGGTAATCAGCTGCAAAACGTCTCTATCGCCGGTCACGAGCAGCGTTTCAATGCCCTGCTCCTCGCACAGGCCCGCTATGGTTCCGAGAATATCGTCCGCCTCATAGCCCGCCAGCTCGCAAATCTTGATTCCCATGATTGAAAGCAGCTCCTTAATCTTTGGAATCTGCGTTCTGAGCTCCTCGGGCATGGGCTTTCTTCCCGCCTTGTAGTCCGCATACCTCTCGTGCCGAAAGGTTGCGCCATGGGTGTCGAACGCCACGACGATATAATCCGGCTTGCGCTCTATGAGCTTTAAGAGCATGGCGCAAAAGCCGTGCAATGCGCCCGTAGGCTCACCGTTCCTTGTGGTCATATCCGCAAGCGCATAGTGAGCCCTGTACATCAGGCTGTATCCGTCGATGGCAATGAGCTGTTTCATCTATTCCCTTACTATATCGTAAATCATCGGGCGATATTCGGGCTTATTCTGCGATATCTCGATTGCGGAACGGAAGGTATTTATTGCGGCTTCAAGCGCCGTGTCGTCGTTTACGTACATGGTGCAAAGCGGGGTGTCGGGCGAAACCTCGTCCCCGAGCCGCTTGTTCATAACAAGACCTACGGCGGGGTCTATCTTATCCTCCTTGGTCGCCCTGCCTGCGCCGAGCATCTGCGCTGCGGTGCCTATGCGCTCCGCACGAATGGAGCTTATGTAGCCCTTTTCGCTGGGATATATCTCGAGCTTGCGGCGAACATTGCAGAGCTCATCGATGCGCTCCAAACAGATGTAGGAGGCATCCCCGCCCTCGGCTGCTATCATCTGCTGCAACTTTTTAAGGCCTGCACCGCTGTACAGCGCCTCTTCGAGCTTTTTGCGGGCCTCCTCCTCGCTTGTGGCTATCTTGCTGAGTATCAGCATGTGCGTGCCGAGGAGCATACAAACCTCATAAAGCGGGTCGCCCTTTTCTATCTTGCCCGAGAGCAGCTCCACCGCCTCTCTGACCTCCAAGGCGTTGCCTATAGCCATGCCGAGCGGCTGATTCATGTCGGTGATAACCGCAACGCACTGCCTGTTTACAAGCTGTCCTATCTGAACCATGAGATGCGCCAGCTTTTGGGCGTCCTCCACGGTTTGCATGAATGCGCCCGAGCCCGTCTTGACGTCCAAAACGATTGCATCGGAGCCGGCTGCGAGCTTTTTGCTCATGATGCTGGTGGCAATCAGCGGTATGCTGCCCACCGTGCCGGTTACGTCTCGAAGGGCGTACATCTTTTTGTCAGCGGGCACGAGGTTGCCCGTTTGACCTATTACCGCAACACCTATGTTGTTTACTATCTCTTTGAACCTCTCCATGGGCTGCTCAATGTTCACCCCGGGGATGGATTCGAGCTTGTCCAAGGTGCCGCCGGTGTGCCCGAGTCCACGTCCCGACATCTTAGCTACCGAGCCTCCGCACGCCGCAACGAGGGGGGCAACCACCAAGGTCGTCGTGTCTCCGACGCCGCCGGTGGAATGCTTGTCAACCTTTATGCCCTTGATATCCGAAAGGTCAATTATATCTCCCGAATACATCATTGCCATAGTAAGGTCTGCGGTCTCCTTTTCGGTCATGCCGTTGAATACGACCGCCATCATGAATGCAGACATTTGATAATCGGGCATATCGCCGTTTACAAATTCATCTACTATGTATTTAATTTCTTCCTCCGTCAGTTCCAAGCCTTGAACTTTCTTTTCAATCAAATCGACCATGCGCATGGGTAGTACCTCCAGTTTTTAATTATCTTCTAATAATATCACGTTTTTATAAGCCGTGCAAGGCGTTTTTATCGGTTCAAATTCGACAGGATGCCGCTCATGCACGCCTCTATGCTCTCCGCCTCGGAGTCCTTGTCAAGGGTATGGAGCCTTATCCTTCGGGACAGCAGAAAGTCCTCCGTCTGCTTTGAAAACGCTCTTGCCATAACGAAGGCGGGAATTTTGGCATCCGCTGCCCTCTTTAGGGCTTCAAGCGCTGCGCCCTCGCCCGTTAAGACCTCCGAATCCATCTCATTCGTTACGAGGATTAGGGCGTTGGCGTTCCTCTTTAACTCGTCGAATTTCATCCAATCGAGAATGGCGTTTGCCGAGTTTTTAAGCTCCGCCTGCAAAAACGCCGCACAGGCGTAGCCTATGCCGCCTGCACAGCCCGAGCCTGCCAATTCTGCACAATAGGGGTGCAGTGCCGTCAGCCGGTTGAGAGCTTCCGCAATTTTAGGGGACTTGTTTCCCCCAATTACCGCCTGTGAGAGCCGAAGCGGGCTTGAGTACAGCACCGTAATCTTCGCCTCGGACAGCCTAAGATGCCGCTTATCCCCGTTAAAGGAGCGGGCACGGATGAGCTTATCGGTCGGCTCGGAGTTCTCGTCAAAGAATTGAAAGCCCAGTGCCGAGAGCAGGCCTATGCCCCCGTCAAAGGGTGCCGCCGTCTCGTTTATAACAATCGAAAGGTCGCAGTAGCCCGAATCCAAGGCGTGGGCAATCAGCTCGCCTGCCCCGTAGGAGGTCAGCTCCCCGTCATCGCTGCTTGAATCAAAGTCTTCGATGCCTGTAAGCAGGTCCGAGCAGTCGATAACGACCTTCTTATTGGGCAGGACCGCATACCTGCCCCTTATCTTCTCCATCTTCGCATTGTGAATTTTGCAGTACACAAGCCTCGCCCTCTGCCTGCCTGCAAGGGTTTCGACCGTGCCCGCCTCACCCCCGCATATCGGGAGCAGGGCAAGGTGCTTTTCGGACTTTTCGTAGATCTCCCCTGCCATGAGCGCAACGGCCCCGTGTGCCGAAAGCTCGCCGCAGCTTTGAGCTGCTATCAAAACCTTGCCGCTTCGATTCTTTAGCTCGTCCTTTGCCACATTTTCGGGCAGGGGGTTGTCCTCAAGCTCGTTTCTTTCAATTGCGCCGCCCTTTATAATCTTGCCCAAGCACCTCGATTTATCAAAGTACAGCTCCAGCGTGTTCTCCTGAAGTATCGGGGACTCCGTTTTTAGATAGGTATGGATAAGCTCGTATTTTTTTAGCAGCTCGTAGACCGCCCTGCCCTGAACTATGTCCTTGGTGTGGAGGATACAGACGTACTGCGCCCCCTCGCTGCTTATGGGCGGAAGGTATAAATCGAACAGGATTATGCCCTCAAACTCGGGACGTGCCGCATACCTGAGCGCTTTTTCCCAGCAGTCTCGCCTTGTTTGGGGGTCATCGCCTGACACGGAAAAGTTTAGTCCGAGCGGAAATCCCGATAAATCTTTATACGACATGGAAACCTCCGAATTGTTTTTTATCATTATATCACCTTTTAAGCAATGCCGCAACGTGTGAAGCCTATGCAAAAAACTCTATAATTTCCGCAATAGGACAGCGTTTTCTTCTGCGAAAATACTCCAAAATATTGACAAAAACTTCATAATGTGGCAGGATGGTTATTGTATAATAATGCTATGAGAGAGAAAAAGAGCAAAACCAAGAGCCCCTCGCTTGTGAGCAAGACCATGCTGCTGACCTGTATTTCGATAGTCTTAGTCTTTGGCTGCTTGCTCGGTTTGTCCTTGTACGCTCGTGCCAACATCCCCGAGGTTGCCGCCGAGCCCATTTCGGCTGAGCTTCCGACCCCGACACCCGTTATCGAGACCGCCGCACCCTCGCCCACTGCGACCTTTGAGGTCTATGCCACCTCCGAGCCTATGGACGCCATTGCGGTATCACAGTATTTCACCCTTATGATAGGCGATGACAATACCGCCGTGGCTGCCCTTTTGGAACGGCTTACGGAACTCGGTTACATCGATTCCGACGAGCCCTCCACGGTCTTTAACGAGGCCACCGAGGCTGCGGTCTGTCTCTTCCAGCGTTCCTTGGGGCTTGAGATGAACGGCATTGCAGACAGCGCCTTGCAGGACGTTCTCTTTTCCGACGATGCACCCACCTATCAGGTCAAGCTGTTTGACACCGGTTCGGATATTAGGAGCATTCAATCGAGGCTCAGCGAACTCGGCTACTATTCCGACAGGCTGAGCGGCTACTACGGTCCCAAGACGGAGGAGGCCGTAATGATGTTTCAGCTCAACAACTCCTTGGAGGCAAGCGGGATATTCACCTTTGAGGACTGGCAGGTTCTGTTCTCCTCGGAGGCGCAGCAGCTCGTTCAATATGACGAGGTGACGCCCTCCCCCACGCCCTCGCCAACACCCAGAACCTCCACCCGCACCACTGCCCCGTCTGCAGCCTCATCCTCGGGCAGCAAAACGCCCACGCCTGCCGCAACTTCGGGCAGCGGGACGCCCACGCCCACCGCGGCCTCCGAAACTACGCCCACGGCCTCCTCGGGCATCCCCGTAATCGATGAGACAGCCGCCGCCACCGCAACGCCCGCATCGGGAAGTTCGGGCGGTACCGGCTCCTACTCGTCGAGCGCAAGCGGGCTAATCTCCTGTGCAAACGCCCAGATGGGCAAGAAATATGTTTGGGGCGATGAGGGCCCCAATACCTTCGACTGTTCGGGCCTCGTGTACTATTGCCTTCGCAGCTGCGGGGTCAGCACGAGCCGTTTGAGCGCAAAGAGTTTTTCGCAAAAGTCCTCGTGGACGCTGATAGAATCCATCGACGATTTGCAGGCGGGCGATCTCGTGTTCTTTAAGAGCGACTCCTCCTCCGACGTCAACCATACCGGCATATATATCGGCAGCGGCAGGTTCATCCACGCTTCCTCCTCGGCGGGCGAGGTGGTCAGAAGCTCGTTCTCGTCCGACGATACCAAGTACTGGAACCGAAACTTCGTCTGTGGAAGGCGTGTATTCGGATAATGATGCCCTGCTCGCTTTGCCCAAGAAACTGTCTTACAGACCGCAGCATCCAAAACGGGTTCTGCGGTTGTTCTTCCGTTCCCAAGGTTGCCCGAATCGGGCTGCACCGCTTTGAGGAGCCTCCGATAAGCGGAAGCAGGGGCTCGGGAACCGTCTTTTTTTCGGGCTGCAACCTCAAATGCGTGTTTTGTCAGAATCACTGCCTGCAAAGCGGGAACATGGGCGAGCCGTTTGACGCTGTACGCCTTGCAAACGCCTACCTTGAGCTTCAAAGGCTCGGGGCGCATAACATAAACCTTGTAACGCCCACCCCGCACATACCCGTGATTGCCGAATCGATAGTCCTTGCAAGGGATATCGGCGTAGCCCTCCCCTTCGTTTTCAACACCAATTCATATGTGAGCCAAGCCGCCCTTTTGCAGCTTGACGGGCTTATCGATATCTACCTGCCCGACTTGAAATACAAAAGTTCCGTCCTGTCGCAGAGGTATTCCAAGGCTGCCGACTATTTCGAGGTTGCTATTGCTGCTATAGAGGAGATGTACCGTCAGGTTGGGAATCTCCGGCTCGATAAAAACGGGCTTGCGACAAAGGGGGTTTTGATAAGGCATTTGGTGCTGCCCGCCTGCACCTTTGATACCAAGGAGCTGCTCGGTGAGATATGTATGCGGTTCAAAAGCTCGGCTTATCTCTCGCTTATGAGGCAGTACACCCCCCTGCCCTCCGTGGCGGAGCCGCCGCTGAATCGAAAGATAACCGATAGGGAATATCAAACCTGCATAGACAGGTGCGCTCTTCTCGGTCTTACAAACGTGTTTTTGCAGGATAAGAGTTCTGCGAGCTTTGAGTACACGCCCGAATTTTACAACAGGATAACGGTTATAGAATAAAGTTCTCGATAAACCATGCCACTCCCTCATCCGAGCAGGAGGGAATCACCATGTCCGCCCTCTCCTTGACCATTGGGTTGCCGTTATCGACGCAGCAGCCTATGCCTGCCCATTCTATCATGTCCATGTCCAAGGTGTTGTCGCCTATCGCCACCACCTCGTCCGAAGAAACGCCCCAGTAGTCGGCTATCCATTGCAGCGCCCTGCCCTTTGTGGACTCCTTTGCGCCTATCTCGATAAAGCCCGGCTTGGAGGTGAGAAGGTGGAGATGGCTCGGCAGCAACCTGCGAAGTTTTTCAAGGTTCTCCCTCTCATGCTCGGGCGGGGAGTACACCAAGACCTTGGGCACCTCGTTATAACGGCGTTCGAGTATATCGGGCACCTCGATAAACGGCAGGGCAAGCACCTTTGTATATCGCCTTGTAAATTCGTTCTCCTCTCGAATCACAACGTAGTCGCCCTGATAGAGCTGCGAATGCAGGCCTATTGAAAAGGCGGCGTTCATGGATAGGCTCACGTCCTCGGGGCTCATGTAGACGCTGTGCAAGACCTTTCCGTCCGACTCGCGAACGACGAGGGAGCCTCCGAAGCAGACGGACAGCTCCGATACGTTCAAGGTATCCCTTACGCCCTTTGAGGCGATTATGCCCCGTCCGGTACACAGCACGACCTTCACGCCCGAAGCGTGGGCTGCCCGTATTGCGGCTATCGTTCGCTCCTTCAAGACGAACGTTGAATCGACTATCGTATCATCTATATCGAGTGCCAAAATGCGAATTTTGTTCATAGCGTCCTCCCTGCTGCGGATAGAATGTTCTTTGCCAAGACCGTGGTTGTAATGCTTCCAACTCCCCTCGGAACAGGCGTAAGCCTTGCGACTATGGGGGCTACCGAATCGAAGTTTACGTCCCCACAGACGGTGCCGTCCTTTAGCACGTTTATGCCCACGTCTATGACGGTTTGGCCGCTGCTTACATAGTCCGAATCTATCATCCTTGCCCGCCCTATGGCTGCAAACAGGATGTCGGCTGCCTTGCAGACCTCCCTTAGGTTGCGGGTTTTGGAATGGCAGAGGGTCACCGTGGCGTTTCTGTGGAGCAGCAGCAGGGACAGGGGCTTTCCTACGATGTTGCTCCTTCCGATGACTACTGCGTTCTTGCCCGCAACATCTATCTTGTAATGGTCCAAAAGCTCAATGCAGGCCTGTGCGGTGCAGGGGGCATAGCCTATCGGTTCGTTTCTGTAAACCCCGATTGTCGAAAGGTCGGTCATGCCGTCAACGTCCTTGCAGGGCAGAAGGCGGTTTCGGATAGCCCTTGCGTCCAAGTGGTTTGGCAGCGGCTGGAAAATAAGCACCCCGTGTATCAGGGGGTCTGCATTTATTTTGTCGATGGCAAAAATGAGCTCGTCCTGACTTACGTCGCTTGCAAAGCTGCGCTTTTCAACCCTTATCCCGAGCTTTTCAAAGGTAGCCGCAGCCCCGTTTTCATACTGTATGTCATCGGCGCGCTCGCCCACCCTTATCAGACAGCCGCAGGGCTGAACGCCCCTTGCTTTTAGCGTTTGCGCCTCAACCTCAAGCTCGGCTCTCAAGGCCTTTGCTACTTCCGTACCCTTTAGAATTTCAGGCATTTTGTTGCTCCTTTTTTATTGTCTCTATCGTGTTGCGCACGGCCTCCGCCATGTACAACGAACCTGTTGCCAATATGATATCCGATTCTTCCGCCTCATGCAAGGCAATTCGGGTTGCTTCCTCAACGGAATTGCAGGCCGTAGCCTGAAAGCCCCGACCTTGAATCTGTTTTGCAAGCTCATCTGCAGGCATGGAGCGGGGATTGTCGGGGGCTGCCGTATAGACCCTTTTGGCCTTTGGCAGGATTAAATCGAGTATGGAGGAGACGTCCTTGTCCGCCATCATGCCGACTATCAGCTTGAACTTTTTATCGGGGAACAGCGTGTTTGCGGTGTCCATCGTGCCCCGAACGCCCATGGGGTTGTGCCCGCCGTCGACTATGAACAGCGGCTTTTCGCTCATTATCTCAAATCGAGCGGGCCATAAGGTGCTGCCCATGCCCTCATATACCGCCTTGTCGGAAATTTTCCAGCCCCCATCTCTAAGCGCTGCTACGGTTTCCAAAACCACCGCCGCATTGTAAATCTGATAGGTTCCCGCAAGCGATAAACGGAGGTTTTTATAATCCTTGTAGCAGAGCGTCTGCCCGTGTATATCGCAGCTTATGCGCTGCAGCCTTCCAAAGTCGGGCAGGATCAGCCTTGAGTTGTGCTGCTTGCAAGCCTCCTCTATGATTGGCAAAGCCGCCCTGTCCTCGCCGTAGAACACGACGGTTCCGTTGTCCTTGATTATCCCCGCCTTTGCCTTTGCAACGAGCTCTACGGTGTCTCCGAGTATCTTGGTGTGATCCAAGCCTATCGCCGTAATCGTTGCAACCTCGGGCGTTTCTATCACGTTGGTGGAATCGAACTCCCCGCCTAAGCCCACCTCCAGCACTACGATGTCGCAGGAGTGTTCGTGAAAATACTGAAAGGCGGTTGCGGTTATCAGCTCAAATTCGGTAGGCGGCACCTTCATGCTCTCTGCAAGCGGGCGTATGCGGGAGACTATCCTTGCAAGCTCCGAGTCGGGGATGTATTCGCCGTCTATCTGCATCCTCTCGTTGAACCGCACGACGTAGGGCGAGACGAACAGGCCCACCTTGTAGCCCGCTGCCCTCAATACGGACGCCGACATTGCGGCGGTGGAGCCCTTGCCGTTCGTGCCGGCTACATGCACGAACTTGAGCTTTTTTTCGGGGTTGTGCAAGAGCTTTAGCAGCTCGCTTATCCTAACAAGCCCCAACTTGCTGCCCCTTTGGGTTATCGTGTGAATGTATTCTACGGTCTGCTCGTAGCTCATCTTGGTGTAGTCGAGCCTCGAGGTGACCTTCAAGAGCGCAAAGATAAGGTAGGACTCTGCGATTGCCATGATGAGGTATTGCGGTATGCGAATTAAAAGCAGTTCCATAACGGGTCTGGCGTAGAGCAAGTGAAGGCTGAACGTCGTCCAGCCCATGTTGGCAAGGATGTTTGATAAGAACACGCCCGCCGCTACCGAGACAAAACTCTTCGGGCTGCGCTTGAACAAAAACCTGCTCACAAGCCCGGGGATGAGCCCCACTAAGACCGCCGAAACGGTGATGAGCGGATAGAAACCGAAGCCGGAGACTAAGGTCCCTATAAGGTCGGCGCAAAGCCCCGCAAGCGCACCCACCAAGGGCCCGCAATAGATGCTTGCAAAGATTATGGGGATGTCCCTAAAGCTGATTCGGACTGCCGGAGTGATGTAAAAGGTGCAATAGTTGGACGCCAAAATAATACTAATCGCAATCAGGATGCCTGAGATTGCAAGGTACCGTACGGAAAATTTCTTCATTGTTTCTCCCTGTCGGCACTTCAAAAAAGAGCTGTTGCTCCCATGATGAAGTAGCGGACGCAGCATTGTACCGCAAGCCTCGCTTTTCGTGTATCGGCAACTTCCCATCCGATACCACTTAACGCACAATGCCTACTCTACTTTATTTTGACAACATTATACACTATCCGTTTGAAATTACAAGCCGAAAAAGAAATATATCTTACCGTGACAGAAACGGGAACTTTGCTCTAAAAAAGGTCAGGTAATCGGGCGGGCTTTGAGGGGAGGAGAGATAAACAAGCGGCGTCCCGTGATTGGATACGTGCGGGATGAGCCTTTTCAAATTGGGAATCGGGGATGCGTGATAGTACATTGCTTCGCTCCGTTCCTCTGCGGTTTACTGGTATCTGTACACTCCGCCCGGGTTGTAGCCGTCGGGTGAGAGTTTGAAAAGCTCCTCGCAGGTTACAAAGGTATAGCCCTGTGCTATGAGGTCGGGGATGAACCTTGCGGTTGCCTCCACGGTCTTGGCATCGTTTAGGTGGAAAAGTATCGTTGCGCCCGCAAGCTCATGGTCGTTCTCGTCTATCTCGAGCATCACCCGCTCGTATATCATGTCGGCGGTGTAATCGCTGTGGGAGTCGTGCGAGGAGCGGAACCACATGATTATTTTAATGCCCATCTCCTTGCATACCGCCTTGACGTCATCGTTGTAGCTGCCGTAGGGCGGGCGGAAGGTGGTTACATCGTAGTCGAAGATGGCCTTCATTTGATCTACGCAGTAGCTAATCTCGGTGCGCATCTGGTCCTGATTCAAGTCCCGAAAATCCGGATGCGTGACGGAATGGCTGCCCACCTCGCAGCCGAGCGCAAGCATTCTGCCAATCACGTCCTTGCAGCTCTCATACTCGGTTCCCGATATGAAAAAGGTTGCACGGGCATTGTGCTGCTCTAAGATGTCCATGATTTGAACCGCATACTGGTTTGCGGCTCCGTCGTAGGTTAGGGCTATCATCTTGCTGTTGGGGTCGAGATACATGTTTGCAACCCGCAGCCTCGCCTCGTATTCGTCGGGGCAATTCCCGTATTGCATAACATAGCCCACGGTCTTGTTTATCTTGTTTGTGTACCATTCGTCGGTAATCATGGGTGCGGGAATAGGATCGGGGGTAGCCGTCGGAACGGCAGTCGGAGGCGCCGTAACATAGGGGCTTTCCGTTGGCAGTGCCGCCTCCTGCGCTTCCTTTGCGCAAGCAACGGAGAACAGCAACAAAATCATCAGTGCAAACAAAGCTAACTTTTTCATCTCAATCCCTCCTCTTTTAAGCAATGATACCATGTTTTTCGACAAAAAACAACAGGGTTCGCACTTATGGGTGGATTATGGGCGCAAAAAGCAAGCCTTGGATTAGCCTTTTGAAGTTTCATTGCGGTTTCCGACTTTTATAAACCCTGCCTAAGCCGTTTTATTAGCTTCTGAACGGCTTGTTGAAGGAGCCTATCTCTATGAGGTTGCCCTCGGGGTCCGAAATGTAGCAGGTTCTCTGTCCCCACGGTTCCGTTTCGGGCGCAAGCACCGAGGCGGCGCCGTTTTGGATAACACGCTCATACATCTTGTCCACCTCATCGAAGCTGTCCACATAGAGTGCAATCTCAAAGTGGCCGTTAAGCCCCCTTACATATTCGTACTTCCTATGCGTCATCCTCTCAAAGTCCTCCCTGCCGTACAGCAGAAACAGCGTGTCGTCCTTGACAAGGTACACGTTGGAGGCGTCCTCCGCCTCTCGAATTTCAAAGCCGAGTACATCTCGGTAGAAGCGAATCATTTTCCCCATGTCGTTTACAAACAGTCCGAATCCGTCTAATTTCATAATGTTCTCCTTTTAATTTGACAGTTTAATCAGGGTATCTTGGCACCAGCAAAACAAAAGCTCAAAGCTGTCTTGAAAGTCATATTCGCCGCCCTCGCCTAAGCGTGCGGCTCGCTCCAACACCGCCCTGTCCCTGCCCGAAAGCAGCGTCAAAAGCTCCGCCTGCGAGGGTATGAAGTCCCCATACCTTAGATGATGGAGGTTTTGCAGGATAAAGAACACTCCCTTATAACAGCAGGGCAGCTGCGAAAGGTTCGTGTTGCGGTCGGCATGGATATAGCGGTGGCAAAGCTCGTGATAGAGGTTGTTGAGGCTAATCTTTATGTAGTTTTTCATGTCCTGCTCGGTGTAGGCGGGAACGAGCGGGCGCAGCTTCCCAAAGCAGTCCTTCGTGCCGTGTATCAGGTTGGATATCTCCAAGGGGTTCCAATTTGCAAGGTCCAAACCGCTGCAAATAAAGCCGCAAGCCTTGTCGGGCTCGTCCATGGAGCCTATTATATTGCGGTATGCGTCCAAATCCGCAACGCAGAGCCCCTCGATAACTACCATCACATCGATGTCGCTGTTCTCGGTTTCCTCCCTGCGAAGGTAGCTTCCCTGAAGGCCCACATATAAGAGTCTCTCTGCAAACTTTTCTTGGAGCTTTCCTATGAGCTCCTGCATATAGCTTTCTATCTTTACCATCTTTGCCTCCTTAGCTCGTTAAAACCGCTGCACTCACAGTGCGCACTCCAGCTGACAGTCGCAGGGTTCCTTAGCTGCAAGTGCTTCGTTGTACTCGACGGCCTCCACACAGCCCATCGCCTTATAAAACGCTTGACTTTCCACGGCGGAATGTGCCGATATGTAGAGCTTTTCAGCGCAATGCTCCCTTGCCCAAGTCTTTGCCATGCCGAACAAGGCTCTTCCGATTCCCCGTCCCCGCATATCCTGCGACACATGGATATTCGACAAAACCATGTATCGTGCCTTCTTTCCGAACGGTTCGGGCTCCACTGCGGCAAAGCCCTTTAGCTGCCCGTTATAGAATGCGCCGACTGCATAGCCGTTGCTGCGGATTAGTTTTTTAGATACCTTACCACTTCACGGTATTCTGCCTCGGTCCAGTTGTCGATGAACGGAACGCTGCGAATCTCCCATTTCCCCTCCGTTTTCCTCCAGCATTCGGTTACAGCCTGCGTTCGGTCGAAGTCTGTAAAAAGGTCAAGCTCAACCTCTTTTTCGTGCAGCTCCCTGTATATAATCAACTCATCTCCCCCTGCCTGCTTATCTTTCAAATTTTGTCTACCAAAAATCCGTTAACCGTATTATAATGGCAGGGATTGAAACAGTCAATGGGACGAGTTTTTTAAGGAGGAACGGGATGAACGCAATACGAACGGAAAAGCTGACAAAATTCTATGGGAAGGTGTGTGGTATAAAAGACCTCGACCTCGTTGTTGAGAGGGGTGACTTTTTCGGCTTTATCGGGCCGAACGGCTCGGGAAAGAGCACCACCATCCGAACCCTGCTCGGGCTTATAAGCCCTACCTTTGGAAGCGCTTCGATACTCGAAAGGGATATAATAAAGGATAGGAACGATATTTTAAGCAGGGTGGGCTATATGCCCTCGGAGGCGGTGTTCTACAATGGGATGAGGGTTGCCGAGATATTGAGTTTTTCCGCCGCTTTGCGCAAGAAGGACTGCTCGAAGGAGGCAAAAAAGCTCTGTGAGCGGCTACAGCTCGACCCCTCGCGAAAGGTGGAGGAACTGTCCTTTGGCAATCGAAAGAAGGTGGGCATCGTCTGCGCCCTGCAACACCTGCCCGAGCTTTTAATTCTCGATGAGCCGACGAGCGGGCTCGACCCGCTGATGCAGTGGGAATTCTTTGAGATTCTTCATGAGCGCAACAGGGCGGGCGCTACGGTGTTCCTCTCCTCCCATGTGCTTTCGGAGATTCAGCACAACTGCAACCGTGCCGCCATAATCCGAGAGGGAAGGCTCATCGCCTGCGATTGCGTTGAAAACCTTTCAAAGACGAGCGCAAAGCGGGTCAAGGTCAGGGGCAAATTCAACCTCTCCGCTCTTTCGGGCGTGCGAGATGTGCAGCCTTTGAGCGAGGGCGTGAGCTTTTTGTACGGCGGGGACGTCAATGAGCTTATAAGGGCGCTTTCCGCCGAGCATATCGGTGACCTGACCATAGCCGAGCCCGACCTTGAGGAAATCTTTATGCACTACTATACCAACGGAGGTGAGGCAAGATGACCATTATCAAGCACGAATTGAAGCGGGGCCTGAAGGCCTTTATAATATGGACGGCCTGCATCGCCTCCCTTTTGATAATCTGCGTGTTCATGTTCCCCGAAATGCAGGGGGAAATGGATGCGGTAAGCGAACTGTTCGCCTCTATGGGCTCGTTCACCGAAGCCTTTGGGATGGACAGGCTCAACTTTGGAACCTTGGTGGGCTTTTATGCCATCGAATGCAGCAATGTATTGGGCCTCGGCGGGGCGTTCTTTGCGGCGCTGATTGCCATATCCGCCCTTACCAAGGAGGAGAAGGAGCGCACGGCGGAGTTTTTGCTCTCGCATCCCGTCAGCCGCTTCCTCATCGTCAGCGAAAAATTGGCAGCGGTGGCGGTTCAGCTTGTTGCGATGAATGTCATCGTGTGGCTGCTTTCCGTAGCTTCGGTTGCGGCTATCGGTGAAGCCGTCCCGTGGAAGGAGATAGGTCTCCTCCACCTCGCCTACCTTATTATGCAGCTTGAAATTGCCGGAATTTGCTTTGGGCTCTCCTCCTTTTTGCGCAGAGGGAGCTTGGGTCTTGGGCTTGGGCTTGCCGTGCTTATGTATTTTTTGAACATCATCGGCAACATAACCGACAGCGCAAAATTCCTAAAGTACATCACGCCGTTTGGCTACACCGAGGGTGCGGATATAGTTGCAAGCGGCGGGCTGAATGCGGGCTTGGTGCTGCTTGGCACGGCATACGCCCTCGTTCTGATAATTGCGGGCTATGCGCATTACTGCAGAAAGGACATACATTCCTAAGACGCCGTTTGAAATTGAATTGAACCCCTCCCCTATTGTTGCAATGGGTTTTTTAGGGGTGAAATTTTTTTTGAAAAAAATTTCAAATACCTCTTGACACATAATACTGTGCGTTGTATAGTATTGTCCGAAAGGAGATGAGGCTATGCTCGATGCACAGGTGAAGCGGGGCTTTTTGGAGATGTGCGTGCTGGCGGCACTGTACAGAAGGGAGTCCTACGGGTACAAGATAATAAAGGATTTATCGTGCTGCATTGAGATTTCCGAGTCCACGCTCTATCCTATCCTGCGACGTTTGGAATCTTCGGGGAGCTTGAACGTCTATTCCGAGGAGCACAACGGCAGGCTTCGCAAGATGTACAGGATTACCGAGGCGGGGCGATGCAATGCGAGGGATTTTTTGAAGAGCAGGGCTATGGTGGATTCGATGTATGACTTTATGGAGGAGGAAATTGGGGATGAATAAGACTAACTTTTTGTTCGAGCTTACGGAGGAGCTTAGTTGGCTGCCGCAAAGCGAGGTGGATTCGAGTGTGAGCTACTACGGCGAGCTCATAGACGATAAGATTGAGGACGGCATGAGCGAGGAGGAGGCCGTTGCCTCCCTCGGTACGCCCAAGGAGGTTGCTGCCGAGATAGGCATGGACCAGCCGATGATGACGCTTATCAAGTCCTATGCAAGGCCGAAGGGCGGCAAAACGGGGCTGACCGTTACGCTTGCAGCCTTAAGCTCGCCCATATGGGTGCCCGTTGGGCTCTGCCTTGTTGCAATTGCCGTTTCGCTCTACATAGCGGCGTGGGCTGTCGTAATCTCGCTGTTTGCCGCCGTTGCCGCCCTTCTTATAGGCGGGCTGTGTTTTGCGGGGCTTGGCATATACAGGGCTGTATCGGGGGATATCTCGCAGCTTTTGGTTCTTGGCGCAGGGCTGGTGGCCATTGGCGCAGGCATTGCGCTGCTGCTTTTGGTGAAGGATATTCCCAAGTGGCTTGTTCGGGGCACGGCAGCCGCGATTAAAAAAATTAAGGCTATATTTGTTAAGAAGGAGATAAGGGAATGAAAAAGGGACTTATAATTGCACTCTGTCTTGTGCTTGCGGGGCTCGTGCTTATCGCTGCAATTTCACTGATATTTAGGGCGAATCCGCTCGAGGTGCTTTCAAGCACGAATCTGAATTTTGGCTCGTGCGGCACGATAGGCCTGTCCAACGAATACAGGGACTGGGACAACGAATACCTCGAGAGCGGAAAATACGAGGTTGCGGCCTATGGGATAACCGCCCTCGATATCGAATGGATCGACGGCTCGGTAGAGGTGATAAGCTATGACGGCTCCGTTATAGCCTTTGAGGAAACGCCTCTTTCGCAGGAGCAAGCCCTACGGTACGGCATTGACTCGGGCACGCTCTACATTCAGTATTGTCAGAAAGATATAAGCCTTTCAAGGGGACTTCATAAGAAGCTCACGGTCATGGTTCCAAATGAGCTTGACCGCCTGAACATTGAGGCTTCGAGCGCCACCATTGCGGTGGAGAACGTAAACGCAAGACTCGTTGAGCTTGAAAGCTCGTCGGGGGAGATAGACTATTTGGGGGGCTATGCCGAATTGGATGCGTCAAGCTCGTCGGGTGAGATTACGGTAAGCTCGACCTCCGATGCAAACAGAACCTCGATTGAATCGAGCTCGGGCGCAATCGCCGTTTCGGGCGATATGGGAGCGCTGTCCATGGAATCCGCCTCGGGCAAGCTGGGCATGGCCAACGGGGACGGCGTGGGCTGCAACAGCTTAATTGCATCCTCGACCTCGGGCTCGATACGTCTGAGCTTGACTTCGACGCCCACCTCTATGGAGCTTGAAACCACCTCCGGCGAAATTGAAATAGAGCTTCCGTCCGACAGCGAGTTTGTATTGGAATATGACACGACCTCAGGGAGCTTTGACTGTGGCTTTGCGGCAGTCTACGAGCGCAATCGCATTGAGGTTGGCAGTGGCAAAAACTCCTATAAAACGGAGTCCACGAGCGGCAACATCTCTATCCGACCGATAGGCTAAAATAAATCCATATACGGCAAAGCGGCGCACTTTAAGGAGGTTGGAGTGCGCCGCTTTTTATCGCAATTATGAGTCCCAGTCCTTTTGCGGGAGGGTGTTTATCAGGGTTAGGAGGGCGTCTATCTCTTCCTCGTCTGCGCTTAGGCAGAGCCGAATCTCTCCGTTATCGGAGGCTCGGGTGTATGCGTTATCCACTATGATGTTATACGCATAGAGTCCGCCTTCATATGTATCGTAGGGGTATTCCTCGTAATAATAGTCCATCTCTCCTATTACTCGAACTATGAGGTTCACCTCCCCCGTAAGGGCGGAATCCTTGAGGCTGCAAAGCTGCTCCATAAGCTCGAAATAGGCCTGTTCCGTTGCCTCAAAGGTTACCTCCTTTTCCGTTTTGGAGTCCCATATCTCAAACTCCTTGATGCCCCAAACCTCTATTTCCAAGCCCTGCTCGGGGAGCAGAATCTCAAGTCGGTATATGGGTTCCTTTAAGGTCTTGAACGCCTCGAATATTTCCCCGTTCCTAATCTTTGTGTACTCATTGAGTGCATTGGGGGTGTTTTGTACCGTTATTTCTATGCTCTCCAAATAGGGTCTTAATCCGTAATAGCCCTTTGAAATAAGGATGTCCACATTGGATCTGTCGCTCCCATACTCTGCATAGTTTTCCTCCATGGCGGCTGCGTAGACGGCTTCCAG
The DNA here is from genome assembly GCA_030526995.1 of Clostridia bacterium. Lineage (GTDB taxonomy): Bacteria > Bacillota > Clostridia > Christensenellales > CAG-138 > JAQUTY01. Next base: position 12,664 of record JAUNBP010000001.1, on the reverse strand, counting down.
CTGCTCGTAGGAGGCTCCGTTCAGCCTTTCAAAGTAATAGGCTTGGTTCCTATCCATGTCGGGAGCCGCTACCAAGGCATTTTGGTATTGCTGATTGTCCTGCAAGGACGCCTCCCACCTCGCCTTATCTCCCTCGGATATAACTATTCTTCGATACAGAGTGACGCCGGAATTGAGTTCAATCCGAACCTCCTTTTGATAGGTAACATAGTATATGCTTTTCGTATCCACAGGCTCTAACGCCTCGGCAACGATTTTGTTCGTTATCTCGTTCGACTGGTTCACCTCGCGCATAACATAGTTTTCATAGTAATCGTTGTCGAAATCCGTGTAGCCGAAAGCGAGGTTTTCCCTTGAATAGCCTTCAACATATATGCCCTTGATATCGTTGGCATCCACCTCTACATTGTTGAGAAGTTCCACCGCCGCCCTTGCGCCCAATACCAGCGCCGTGCCTACCGCCGCCGAAACAAAGTACCAGCCTATCGACTTTAAGGCCTTGACAAGGCTGCGCTTGCACACGCTTTGATATATCAAAAACCAGACGAATACCAGCACGGAGGTGCTTATGAGCGCCGATACTTCAAAGTTGAGCTCTACAAAGTAGGTCACCAATATCATCCAAGCGAACAGGAGAGTAATCGCTGCCTGAATGTTTTGCACCCTCGGCGTGCTTGCACTCGTCTCGGCAAGCTCCGCCCTTCTGCGATTGAACAAAATGCAGCCTACGGCAAGCGCCGCTACGAGTAAAATGAGGCTGTAGATGTAGGGCCAAAGCGAGAGCAGCATCCCATTCGACGAGCCCATCTGAAGCGGGGCAAGCAAAAGTCCGCAAGCAAGCTGGCCCGTGGGGTTTAGCGGTTCAAAGCTGAATTTTACAAAGCCGCTGACGTTACTCTGAGCAAAGGCAAAGATAATCAGCAGGAAGAACCTCGGCAGCCACAAAACCACCTGCGACATTACGATGTTGGAAAAGAGCCGCCCCGTAACGATGCAGCCTATAGAGCACATCGCATACACGAGCATCGTTGAGATGAAGAGCACGCAGAACAGCACCGCATACTGCGCAAGCTGAACTATGTGGAAGCCGCCGAACAGGTTGAGCACTGCCGCAAACAGAATGGAGGCTGCAATGCCAATCGCCGTCCATGCGGCAACGGCGAGGGTTGAGGTTAGAAACAGCGTTGTGCGCTTTACGGGGATTGCCAAATAGAAGTCGCAGGAGCTGCGCTTGTTGTACACCGAAAAGACGCTGAGGGCTGCGATAAAGCCCGCAACATAGGGAAAGGCGAACAGTATGGGCACTATCCCTTCGATGGATTCTATCGTCAGCCTCGTTGGGAGCTTGAACGCATCGCCTATCTGACAGGCGACAAAGGCTACTGCGATTATCAGCATGGGAAGCCTTAGCCGTCTGAACTGCTCCTTGAATATCTTTTTATTGATTGCCGTTTTCATGCTATACGCCCTCCTTCATTTCCGATGAAAACTCATAGCCCAAGGCGTCCATCTCGTGAACGAAAACCTCCTCAAGCGAGAGCGGCAAAAGCTCCAAGAGCAGGGGCTGCATTGCATCGAGCTTTGCCCTTGCCTCCTCCCTATCGCCCTTTAGGATGAAGTTTGCAACACGGCCGTGCTGCACGTAGTTTATAAGCTCAAAGCCTTGAAACCTGCTCCCGTCGAACGGCTCTGAGAACGCAATCTGAACCTTGAACATCCTCGTTTTGAGGTTTTGAACGTCGCTCTCAAAAACTATGCCGCCCTTGTAAAGCAGCGAAAGCTGGTCGCAGGTGTCCTCAAGCTCCCTAAGCGAATGGCTTGAAAGCACGACGGTCATGCTCCTGTCCACCATCGTCTCATAGATTATGGTCTTAATTAGGTTTCGCATTATCGGGTCCAAGCCGTCGAAGGTCTCGTCCATCAAGAGTATCGAGGGTCTTGACGCAAGCGCCAAGATAAGCGCCGCCTGCCTTCTCATACCCTTTGAAAAGGCGCTAAGGCTCTTGTTTCTGTCGAGCTTGAATCTGTTGCAAAGCTCGAAAAAGTAGCCTTCGTCGAAGCTCGGATATGCCGATTGATGCAGCTTTTTCATCCGCATTAAATCGCTGTGCGGCAGGAAGAACACATCGTCGGCCACGAAGGCTATCCTGCCCTTGACCTCGGGGTTGTTGTAGACGGGCTCGCCGTCTATGAGTATCCTGCCCTCGTCCGCCTTGTACACGCCCGAGATGAGCCGAAGTAGCGTGCTCTTGCCTGCGCCGTTTGCGCCGACAAGCCCGTAGATGCTGCCCTGCTGAATCTCGCAGCTCAAATCCTTTAATGCGTAAAAATCTCCGAACTTCTTTGCAACCTTCTCTGCCCTAATCATGGTCGTTTCCTCCTTCGTATGCGGTCTTGACGATTTCAAGCAATTCTTCAAGCGAGACCCCGGCCTGCTTCATCATGCGGGCAAGCCGCCTAAATTCCGGCAAATGCTGCCTGCGGCTCTCTCGAATTATCTGCGCCGCCTCCGAGCTTATGAACCTGCCGCTGCCCGGAACCGTGTAGCAGAGCTTGCGCCTTTCAAGCTCCGAATATGCCTTTTGTATGGTGTTGGGGTTTATCGCAAGCTCCTTTGACAGGGTGCGAACCGATGGCAACGGCTCGTCCGAGGCAAAGTAACCCGTCTCTATCAGGGTTTCCGCCTGCGAAACTATCTGCTCGTATATGGGCGTTTGCGATTGTCGGTCAATCGAAAGCATAGAATCACCTCCTGCTGTACTATGCATACTAATACACCTATGTTGCAATGTCAAGAGGGCTTTAAGAAAAAATTAAGATTTTACATTTTTGACGAATTAATAAGGCTGCGCCTGTACGGGGACAGGACTGCAAAGGCTATGAAGGCTGCGCTTGCAAGCAGGCGGTAGTAGACGGCGTACCTTGTGAAAAAGGAGAGGGTTGTAATGAGTGCGCCCAAGAGCAGGAACTTCCATGTGCCGATGGCGGAGAGTCTCGCCCCGATGCGCCGCTGCTGTTTTTTTAGGAGCATCTTGCTTTTAATATAGTGTGACAGTTCGCTGTCGGAAATTTGAATATCCACCGCCTCGCAGACGTCCAAGAGCTTTAGGCTTGGGTTTAGCCTCTGTGCAAGCGTTTTGGCCTGCGGGGTGTAATCTGCGGTTGCATAGCAGACCGTAGCAGGGCTTTTTATGGTCTCAAGCAGGTCGTTTGGGGTGATGGGCTCCGCCTTTTGGATAAGCGCCTTGTCCTCGCCTATGAGGGCGCGAAGCTCATCGTAGGGCATTATCAGCAGCCTTTCCCGCCTTATCTCGTTTTTTATCGAGAGGCTTTCCCTTGCGATAAACCTTTTAAGCCTTGCGTTTGCTATGAGTTGCAGCACTATGCAAAGGGCTATGCCCAAGAGGATGGCAACGGCGAGCCTGTTTGTGCTTTTTGGGAGCAGCAGGTACAGCAGGGCAAAGAGTATCGCCCTCAAAAATACGGCATCGACCGCCCTCGATACTGCACCCTTGCCTCCCGACATTTTTTGCTTGAAATAGGCTCGTTCCATAATTTGATTCTTGCCCTTTTGGGGTAAACTATACTATAATGACATAATGGAACAAAAAATGCGAATTGGAATTTTGGGCGGTACCTTCAACCCCATTCATAACGGACACATGCAGATGGCTGAGCTTGCAAAATCAGCTCTGAAGCTCTTTGAGGTTCACTTTATGGTGGATCACATCCCCCCGCACAAGGCTGTTCCCGACGGGGCGAGTGCCGAACAGCGGCTTAGGATGGTGCAGCTTGCCACGGAGGGCTTGGACGGCTTTGTCGCAAACGACATGGAGCTTATTCGGGGCGGGCACAGCTACACCGCCGACACGCTCGAACAGTTCAAGAATGAGCATCCCTGCACGGATATCTTTTTTATCATTGGCAGCGATATGCTGAGAACCTTTCTGTCATGGCGTGAGCCCGAGAGAATCCTCTCGTATTGCAGCCTCGTTTGCATCAGGCGCAGCGGTATGCAGGGCTTGGAGGACGAGTCGGCTTTGGAGATTGAGCGCAGGCTCGGATCCAAAGTAATCCTGCTCCCCCCGGTTGCCGAGCTTTCCTCAACGCAGGTTCGGCAGAGCGTTGCAGCCGCAGAGCCGATATGCGATATGGTTCCCTTAAGGGTTGAAAATTACATCTACGAAAACGGGTTATACTCCTCCCCTGAACACAAGCGGAGGTTGAAGCTGCTTTATGAAAGGCTCTCCCCCAAGAAGTTCGATCACACCGTCGGGGTTATGAAAACCGCCGTAAGCCTTGCCAAAAGGTACGGCGCCGACCCCCAAAAGGCCCTGACCGCTGCCCTGCTTCACGACTGTGCCAAGGAGCTTCCGTTTTTTGAGCTGATGGAGCTGACAAAGGGCGAGGCGAGGTTTTCCATGGTTCTCCATGCCAAGGCGGGGGCCATGATTGCAAGGCGGGACTTTGGCGTTTGCGACCCCGAAATTTTGCGTGCAATCGAGCTGCATACCACCGGTGATGCGGGTATGAGCACGCTCGATAAGATAATCTACCTTGCCGATATGATAGAGCCTTCGAGAAATTTCGACGGAGTTGATAAAATTCGTGCAGAATCGACGCTCGATGGGGCGATTTTGCTTGCGCTAAAGCGAACTATTTGGTATATTAAAAGGAAGGGCGGGGCCTTGCATCCTGCAACGCTTCGTGCTTACAAAGATTTAGGAGGTATCGATGGAGAATAGATTTGGCGAGGAAAGCGTTAAAAAGCTGTGCGGCGTCCTTATCGATAAGAAGGCGATGGACGTCATTGCCATTCATGTGGGGGATAAGACCATAGTTGCGGACTGGTTTGTGATTGCAAGCGGCCGTGCGGTGCCGCAGGTCAAGGCGCTCTGCGATGAGTTGGAGGAGAAGTCCGCCGAGCTCAACCTTGAAATCAAGCGCAAGGAGGGCTATGCCGAGGGACGCTGGATAGTCTTGGACTACGGCTTTATCCTCGTTCACCTCTTCCACCCCGAGGAGCGTTCCTATTACAATATGGAACGGCTGTGGAACGACGGCGATAATGTGTTAACCTTCGAGTAGGGCAGACCAATGAAAAACCTTTGAACATTTGTTCAAATACGCTCATTAAAGTTGACTTTCGATAAGTCATGTCGTATTATGGTTCCGTAGAGAATCAGACCTTTTATTTGTATTATGGAGGCAGGAATAATGGACAATCAACAGATGGAACAATTGATATCCCGCATCGTCAAGGAAGTTATGCAGCAGGTGTCGGGCGGCACGGAACCGTGCGCCGCAGGCGGCTCTGCAAACCTTGCAAAGTACATTGACCACACCTTGTTAAAGCCGGAGGCTACCCGTGCCGATATCAAGCGTGTTTGTGACGAGGCGAAGAAGTACAACACCGCAAGCGTTTGCGTCAATCCGAGCTGGGTGGGCTATGTTGCCGAACAGCTTAGGGGGACGAGCGTGAACCCCTGCGTCGTTGTGGGTTTTCCCTTGGGGGCTACCGTGCCTGCGGTTAAGGCTGCAGAGGCTGCAGCCTGCATAGCGGCCGGTGCGAAGGAGGTCGATATGGTGATGAATATCGGTGCTGCAAAGAGCGGCGAGTGGGACCTCGTTCTCAAAGATATTCAAGCCGTAGTCGCCGCCTGCAAGGGCAAGGCACTTTTGAAAGTTATAATCGAGTGCTGCCTTCTCACCGACGAGGAGAAGGTTAAGGCCTGCCAAGTATCCAAGCTCGCAGGTGCGGACTTTGTAAAGACCAGCACGGGCTTTTCGACCGGCGGCGCAACCGTGGAGGATATTCGCCTGATGCGGGCAACCGTAGGTGCGTCGATGGGAGTTAAGGCCTCCGGCGGCGTTCGCACCAAGGCGGATGCCGAGGCCATGATAGCGGCGGGAGCCTCGAGGATAGGCGCAAGCTCCTCGAAGAACATTGTCGAGGGCGACACGACCGCCAAGGCCTGCATTAACTGCGGCGCCTGCAAAAACGGCGGAACCTCCTGTCCCACCGGCAACGCCGTGCTTCGCAAGGTTCTGTATTGATAGATTAGGGGAAGGCCGTTATGGACGAGACGAGGATAAGGCGAATAGTCGAAGATTTCGTTTGCGAGGAGTTTGCAAAAAAGGGCGTGTTTTTCGTGCCCACAGCCTCCTCCAACCGCCATATTCACCTGTCCAAGGAGCACGCTCAAGCCCTGTTTGGCAAGGACTTTGAACTCACCAAGCTGAGGGACTTAAAGCAGCCCAATCAGTTTGCGTCGAATCAGCAGGTGACCTTTAAGACCTCCAAGGGCTCGCTCACGCTGCGGGTCGTTGGGCCCATAAGGAGCGAAACCCAGATAGAGCTTTCAACCTCCGACTGCATCAAGCTCGGACTCCCACCCGTCATTCGCATGTCGGGCGATATCGAGGGCACGCCTTGCGGAGTTATTTCCACGGAAAAGGGCTCAGTCACCCTGTCCAAAGGCGTGATAGTTGCAGCGAGGCACCTCCACCTCTCCACCTCGCAGGCAAAGCTCTACGGGCTTAAAAACGGCGATGCGGTGCGGCTCTTTGTAGAGGGCAAGCGGGCAACGGTCTTTGACAACGTTCAGGTTCGCTGCGGCGAGGCTCATATTTTGGAGGCGCATATCGATGTTGAGGAGGCCAACGCCTGTGCGCTGCCCGAAAATGCGATATGCAGGATTGAAAAGATGAATAAGACCCACTATCTCATGCCCGAAGCCCCCGCAAAAGTAGAGGGCAGACGCATATTCGGCAACATCGTTCCCGACAAGGAGGCGCCCCTGTACGCCCTGTCCGGTGCGATAAATCAAAAGACCAACCGAGGGGCTATGCCCGAGCCTTCCAAAAAGCGAATGCTCTCGGAGGCCGACGTTATAGAAGCCCACAAATTGGGGCAGACGCAGCTTCTGCTCGATAAGGATACCCTGCTGACGCCCCTTGCCCGTGACCGTGCAAGGCAGCTCGGCATGGAATTGACAGAAAGACGTTAGGAGAATAGTATGATAATAGGCAGAGTTCACGGAACCGTAGTCAGTACAACCAAGTCCGACAAGTTAGAGGGGCTGAAGCTCTTGATAGTAATGCCCATCGATCTCGACACCTTCACCGAAAAGGGGCAGCCCGTAGTCTGCATAGACACCGTGGGCGCAGGCGAGGGCGAGGTCGTTATGTGCGTTGCCGGAAGCTCGGCGCGCCAGACCTCCAAGACCGAGAACAAGCCTGCCGACAATTCCATCGTTGCGATAATCGATCACATCGATTGGAAGGGTAAACGAATTTTTGAGAAATTTCCGTCAAAGGAGTAAGTAAATGGCTCTGACTAATGATGAAATCAAGAGAATATCCGATGAAATTACACGCAGCCTGAGTGCCAACACGGGCAGGTGCTACTGTGGCGGGCGCAACTACCTTTGCGACACCGCCGAGGAAGCGGTGGAAAACGCCAAGGCAGCTCAAGAGGAGCTTGTGGAGCTAAGCCTGCAAAAGCGGGGCGAACTCATTGACGCCATGCGCAGGGCGGGCCGTGACAACGCAGAAAAGCTCGCAATCATGGCTCGCGATGAGACCGGCTACGGCCACGTGGCGCACAAGATTCAAAAAAACCTCTTGGCGTCCAACCACACCCCGGGCATTGAGGACTTGCAGCCCCGTGCCTTTACGGGCGATAACGGCATGACGCTCATTGAACAGGCGCCGTTTGGAGTTATCGGCTCCATCACCCCGTCGACAAACCCGACCTCTACGGTTATCAACAACGCAATCTCTATGATAGCGGGCGGCAACGCCGTGGTGTTCAACCCCCACCCCGCTGCAAAACGCTGCTGTCAGGAGACCATCCGCATTTTGAACGAGGCCATAGTCTCTGCGGGCGGCCCCTCCTCCCTGATAACCACGGTCAAGGAACCGACCTTGGAGACGGGCAACATCATTATGAATCATCCCGACATCCCCCTGCTCTCCATAACCGGCGGCGAGGCGGTCGTGGCTGCTGCAATGAAAACCACGAAAAAGGTCATAGCGGCGGGCCCCGGCAATCCCCCGGTGATAGTTGACGACACCGCCATTTTGAAGGATGCGGCAAAGCACATCGTTGACGGCTGCGGCTTTGACAACAACGTTCTCTGCGTAGCCGAAAAGGAGGTCTTTGCGTTTGACAATATCTTTGACGAGCTTATGAAGCTCATGGAAAACGAGGGGGCCTTCCGTATCTACGGCAACGACATAGACAAGGTTGTAAAAACTACTCTGATTGAAAAGAACGGCAAGCACGTTATAAACCGCAAGTACGTTGGGCGCAACGCATCTGTAATCCTAAGGGATGCGGGCGTACCCTTTACGGGCGAGCCCCGAATCATAATTGCAGAGGTTCCGATAGGGCACCCCTTCATCGAGACCGAGATGCTGATGCCGGTCCTCGGCTGCGCCCGAGTTCGGGATATAGACCAAGCCGTTGACGAGGCCTTTAAGGCCGAACACGGCTGCAAGCACAGCGCACTCATACACTCTACCAACGTCAAGAACATGAGCAAGGCTGCACGGAAGATGAACACGACCATCTTCGTTAAAAACGCTCCCTCCTACGCCGGGCTCGGCTTTGGCGGCGAGGGCTACCCCACGCTTACGATTGCAACGCCCACGGGCGAGGGCCTAACGAGCGCACGCTCGTTCACCCGCTTCCGCAGGTGCGTGCTGTACGGTGATTTCAGAATAGTATGATTTGGGAGAATTGATAATGGCAAACAACACCATTTTCAATAGAATAAAGGATGCGGGCGTTGTCGGCGCAGGCGGTGCGGGGTTTCCGACCCATGTCAAGCTGAATTGCAAGGCTGAGATAGTCATTGCAAACGGTGCCGAGTGCGAACCCATACTTAGAGTCGACCAACAGCTCATGGAAAGGGAAGCCGAAAGGATTCTCAGAGGTCTTGAGCTTGCCATGGAAGCCGTGGGCGCAAAATCGGGCGTTATTGCCACAAAGTCCCACTACCACGGTGCTGTTGCCGCCATCAAGGCTGCACTTAAAAACTTTCCCTCCATCCGCCTGCATGAGATGAAGAGCTACTACCCCGCAGGCGACGAAAAGTCCTTGATATACGAGGTTACAAAGCGCGTGGTTCCGACAGGCAAGCTGCCCGCCGACGTCGGGGTTGTGGTTTGCAACGTGGGCTCCCTGCTCAACGTAGCCCTTGCCTACGGCGGCGTGCCCGTAACATGCAAGTACGTTACGGTCTCGGGCGAGGTCAATAACCCCGCAACCTACGAGGTTCCGATAGGCACGGATGCCTACACCCTCTTGGAGTGGGCGGGCATTAGGGGCGACATCAACGATTACGTCCTCTTGGTGGGCGGGCCCTGCATGGGCAGGATAGTTTCCAACCCGCACCTTCCCATAACCAAGACCACGGGCGGGCTTATCCTGCTGCCCAAGGGGCATGGCTACGTTCAAAAGCGCAGTGGGTCGCTCTCAAGGCAGATTACGCTTGCAAGGGCCGTCTGCTGTCAGTGCAGCCAATGCACCCAGCTCTGCCCCCGCAATGCGCTTGGGCTTCACGTTCAGCCGCACAAGGCCATGCGTGCCGCGGCCTACGGCGACGGGAAGCTGATAGGCGATCCCAACTCGGTTCTCGCCTGCTGCTCCTGCGGACTTTGCACCAATTATGCCTGCAACTTCGGGCTCGACCCCGCTTCCATTATGGCGGAGCTCAAGGCCGAGTTTGCCAATCAGGGCTTAAAGCCCGTTGCGGAGACGGAGATTTCCCCCGATCCCGCCATCGATACAAAGAAGGTTCCCGTCTCCCGCCTGATTGCGAGGATGGGCCTGAAAAAATATGACGTTCCTGCGCCCATAAGTCCCGCTTTGAGGGTTAACCGTGTGGTTATACCCCTGCGTCAACACATAGGCGCACCCTCCGAGCCCATAGTTCAGGAGGGCAGCATGGTCAGCGAGGGCGATTTGATTGCAATGATTCCCGAAAAGGCGCTGGGTGCAAACATTCACGCCTCCATTTCGGGAAGGGTTGTGAAAATTTCCGCCGACAGCATTGAATTGGAGGCTTAACTATGTACGCATTAGGTATGGTTGAAACAATATCGATTCCCGTAGGCATTGAGGCAGGGGATGCGATGCTAAAGTCCGCCGAGGTGAACCTCACCACGGCTCAGGTCATCTGTGCGGGCAAGTACATTGTCTGCGTAAACGGAGATGTTGCTGCGGTTCGCCACTCGGTAGAGGCGGGCAGGGAGACGGCTGCGGACTGCTTGGTTGACAGCTTTGTAATCCCCAACGTCCACGAGAAGGTAATAGTTGCCATGAGCGCCGCAACGCCGATTGAAAACGTTGCCGCCATAGGGATAATCGAAACCTTTTCCCTCTCCGCTGCCGTTCAGTCTGCGGATACTGCGGTCAAGGCTGCCGAGATAGAGCTGATTGAAGTTCGGCTTGGCAGGGGTATGGGCGGCAAGTCCTTCGTCCTTTTGACGGGCGAGGTTGCAGCCGTGCGCTCGGCGGTCTCAGCCGTCGAAAACAATGAGGAAGTTATGGGTATGCTGGCAAGGTCGGTTGTAATTCCGTCGCCGCATCCTGACTTAATACAAGCATTGATGTAATGCAAAATTTAACAATAAAAGGAGATAAGAACATGAAAGAAGCACTCGGAATGGTTGAAACAAGAGGACTTATCGGCGCTATCGAGGCTGCCGATGCGATGGTCAAGGCGGCAAACGTGCGCCTTGCAGGAAAGCAGCAGATTGGCAGCGGGCTCGTTACCGTAATGGTGCGGGGCGATGTTGGCGCAGTCAAGGCGGCGGTTGAAGCCGGAAGCGCAGCGGCAAGCCGTGTAGGCGAGCTCTACGGAGCGCATGTAATCCCCCGTCCCCACTCGGATGTGGAAGGCATCATTCCGCAGGTACAGGAGTAATCCATGTACACGGGCAGGGTTGAAGGAACCGTTGTAGCCTCAATCAAGGATGAGAACTTGGAGGGCATTAAGCTCCTCCTCGTTCGAGTTATCGAAAACGGCGTTGATAAAAACCTCATCGTCGCAGCCGATGCTACACGTCAGGCGGGCATTGACGACTTTGTAACCCTCGTGGGCTCAAAGGAGGCTGCCTTGCTCTTTCGCAAACACATCTGCCCCTGTGATGCGGCAATCACCGGATTTATCGACGACTATAATGAAATACTAACGGAGGAATAAAAATGGAAAAGCAAGCACTCGGAATGGTTGAAACAAGAGGACTTATCGGGGCCATCGAAGCAGCCGACGCCATGGTCAAGGCGGCAAACGTTCACCTCATCGGCAAGGAACAGATTGGCAGCGGACTCGTTACCGTAATGGTGCGGGGCGACGTCGGTGCCGTCAAGGCAGCCGTTGAAGCCGGCGGCGCAGCGGCAAAGGTCGTGGGCGAGCTCTACGGCGTTCATGTCATTCCTCGTCCTCATGACGATGTTGAGGGCATTCTGCCCACGATGGCATAGACCCTATCATGAGGATAGCCAAGGTCGTAGGCAACGTTGTTTCTACGGTCAAAGAACGGACGCATTACGGAAAGAAATTCCTTATCGTCCAGTATATCGATCAGTTTGGAAACCCCCAGGGCGCACGGCAGATTGCCTTTGACGCCGTCGATGCGGGCATAGGCGATGTCGTCCTCGTCAACGTTGACGGGGGCGCCGCAAAGATGCTGCTAAACGACAACGAAGTCATATCCAATGTGACCGTGTGCGGGGTCTTGGATCACTATACCTTTGACGGGGAAACCCGCTGACCTTGGCAAAAGGAGCCGCTATGAACGAAGAACTTATCGCCTCGCTCGTTAGGGAGAAGGTTCGCCTTGCGCTATCGAACGAAAAGCCAAACAAGGGCGAAAGCTGCACCTGCAACCCTGCAGCAGCCGTCCACTCGGAGCTTGCGGGCGTTTTGGAGCACTCGCTGCTAAACCCCGATACCAACGACAAAAAGATTCATGAGGGCTGTGCCGACGCCGTTCGCTATGGCTTTGCTGCAATCTGCGTAACGCCGTACTTCGTAACCGCAGCCGCTCGCTACGTTGCGGGAAGCAACGTCCTTGTAAGTGCGCCCGTGGGCTTCCCCCATGGGGCTGCCTCCTTGCAGAGCAAGTGCGCCGAGATACGCTACTGCATCCAAAGCGGAGCAAGGGAGCTCGACCTCTCCCTTAATATCGTTGCAGCCAAGAGTGGGCAATGGGACGTTGTCTATCGTGACCTCTGCGAGATGCTGAACGTCGCCGGCAACCGTGCCGTCTGCAAGGCCATCTATGAGCAGGGGCTGTACTCCGACGACGAGAAGAAGCACATCCTCGAAGTCATTGAAAAGAGCAAGGCCCCTTTTATGAAGATTAGCAATGCTTTAACGGGCAAAAAAGCCGTTCCCGAGGACGTCGCCTTTGTAAGAAAACAGCTCGGCAGCAGAATCGGCATCAAGATTGACGGCGGGATTAAGACCGCCCAGACCGTGCGTGAGCTCCAAGCCGCCGGCGCCCAGCGGTTCGGCTGCTCCGCTACCGTTGCTATAGTTACGGGGGGTTAGGGGTTTTTAGGTTTTGGGATTTATTTTGTACTTTTCTTTACGCCTGCGTTATCATATCAAGTGCAACGAGGGAAAAAGTAGGGGAAAAAGAGATA
>JAUNBP010000069.1 GCA_030526995.1 Clostridia bacterium | reverse complement strand
CTTGACTGCCCACCACTCTTTACTTAACTTTTCACGGAAAGAGGAAAAGAACCTGCGAATTATATTGCGTTGACAGGGGTGGGGCGGGGGTGTTATAATACATTAACTATCTGCTTTTACGGGGATTAAATGAGAGAGGGTCTAAAGAGTTTATTTATAGCAATACTTTGTTTGCTGCTGCTGCCGACAGGTCATGTTTTGGCGGATGAGGCGGAGGTGGATGCTGCGCATCTGTCCCGCTCGTGCGTCTATTCCGCCTTGGGCGGGGAGGGCGCCCTGTCGAGGCTTTACGATAACGAGCTTGAAACCGCCTATGTCATGCTTGAAAACGATGCAATAGTCGTGAGCTGGGACGGGGAGGTTGCGGCGCAGCAGGTCTGTTTGATGTTTAGGGAGCGCAAGGCCGAGATGACGGTTTCGTTTTTGGACGAGCAGGGCGAGACCCTTTCCTCCAAGACCTACGTTCAGGGGCAGATGGGCTTTGACTTTACGCTGCCCGATGGGGCTAAAGCGTTTCGGCTCGACTGTGAAACGGGGACAGCCATAGGAACGCTAAAGGTTTTTGGGGCGGGGACGCTGCCCAAGCCCTTTGGCTACGGCTTTTCCGACACGCCCGAGGATTTGGACTATTTGCTGATTGCAACCCATCCCGACGACGACGCCCTGTTCATGGGTGCGATAGTCCCGATATTCGGGGCGGAGCAGGGCTACACGGGCACGATTTTATACATGACCAACCGAGAGGGGCAGGCATGGCGCACGGTGGAGGCGCATAACGGCTGTGGGGTTATGGGACTTGACAACTACCCGCTGTTTGCAAACTTTCGGGATATCCATCAGCAGGATGCCGAAAAGTATGCCGCCGAGTTTTTAAGGGAGGACTTGGTAACCTACCTTGTCAGGCTGTTTCGGCAGCGCAAACCCGAGGTAGTTTTTACGCACGACTTGGAGGGTGAATACGGGCATTGGCAGCACATCGAGGTCGCCTATGCAACGCTCGAAGCCTGCCAAAAGGCAGCCGACCCCACCTACGATTTGGAATCGGTGCAGGAGTACGGAACCTTTCAGGTTCGCAAGTGCTACATACATCTCTATCCCGAAAATCAGATTACGCTTGACACCCGTGCCGCCCTGTCCGCCTTTGACGGGCTGACCGCCTTCGAGGTTGCAAGGAGGGCTTACCGTGAGCATGTTTCTCAGCAGGTGTTCGGCTATGCCGTTCGAGACGGCGAAGGGCCGTACAGCATAGCGGACTTTGGACTCGCCTATTCGGCTGAGGGCGTAACCGAAACCGAGGTCTTTGAAAACGCCTTTACGCCCGAGCCTACCGCTACCCCAACGCCTACACCTACGGCAACGCCCACACCTACGCCTACGGCAAGCCCCGAACCCACGCCTGCTCCTACGGTTGCCCCCGTTGCCGCAAGCGTCGAGGACGATAATGAGGGCGGCGGAATGTCCGCTTATGCCATAGCGGGGATTGCCCTTGCCGCTGCAGCCGTGGTTGTAACGGCGTTCGTTGTGCTGCGCAAAAGGCGCAAGGCGGCGCTTGCCTTGATTCTCTCGTTTCTGCTGCTCTTGCCCCCGTTTTCTGCACATAACACAAGGGCAGAGGCAACGGAGGACAGGTTTTCCGACGGCGAGGAGATAGTCGTGGTCGATGTCGAAAACGGCTACTGGGAGTACCGCAACGATTCGCTGGGCATCTTTATAGAGCGGCATAACGAAACAATTTTGGATACCTACGGCAAAGAACAGCCGGTTGTTTACTATGTTGCGCACATCTATATGCGCAACTACGACAGCTTTAGGATGGGCTTTGCCAGCAAGGCGCAAAACGGGGTGACTACCGCTGCACCGTGGGTTCTGGCTCGGCGGGAAAAGGCGGTGCTTGCGATAACCGGCGACAATTTGATACAGTTGGAACAGGACTTAAAGGGTGCGCTGATTCGTAACGGCAGGGTCTATTCCAACTACACGGGCGCTGACGTGCTGGCGTTTCGGGACGATATGACTATGGAAATTTTCACTCGGGGCGAATGCCGTGCGCAGGATTTTTTGGAGATGGGGATAAGAAACACGACCTCCTTTGGGCCTTGGCTCATCGAGGACGGCGTGCTCAACGAGGAGCTGTCAAAGCACAGGCTTAATCGCACCAACCCACGCTGCGGCGTAGGCATGATCGAGCAGGGGCACTTTGTTGCTATCGTCGTAGACGGCAGGCAGAGCGGTTACAGCTACGGAATGCCGCTTTCGGAGTTTCGAGACCTGTTTGTAGCCGAGGGTTGTACAACAGCCTACAACCTTGACGGCGGCTGTTCGGCCGGCATGGTGTTCATGGGTGAGCATCTGAACTACCATGACGGCAGGGTTGACAGCGCCGACTATCAGCGTGGCTGGCCCGACTCGCTGATGTGGGGCTATTCCGAACTCGTGCCCTCCGAGGACGAGCCCATCCTAAACGACGGTAACCGATATTAAGGCTTATGAAAAGATTTTTGATTCCAATCCTAATAATTCTCCTGCTCCTGCCAACCCTTGCGTTTGCCGAGGACGGCGGGGATGAACTCATCATGCCCGAGGGCAGCGAGCACAAGGCACAGTACCTGCAGGACGACGACATAAAAACCTATGCGACCCTCAACGCTTCGGTTACGCTGATGCTAAACGGCAACAACCGTGCCGCCCTTATAGAGTGGCAGCAGCTCCCCGAAAGCGTGACGGTGGAGTACCTAAACGAGGGCGGAGAGCTTATCTTCTCCGAGGACTGCAGCCCGCAGATGCTTATGGAAAAATACTATTATGAGGGCTGTGCGGGCATAAGGTTCACCTGCAAGCGGGAGATGAAAGTATCCACGCTCCGCTCCGTTTCCGCAGATGCTGCCCTGCCTTTTGCGCTCGACAGCTCGCCCTGCGACATCCTTATAATCCTGTCGGAAGCCGGGGAGGAAAGCCTTGAGCTGGGCGTTTTGCTTGCAAGGTACGGGCTTATCTATGAGCTTGACATTCAGCTTTGCTATCTTAGGGAGATGAACCGCGACCGCATCGAGGAAGCGCTGTGTTCGCTTTCCGCCTTGGGCATAGACCGCTATCCCCTGTTTATGAACTTTTCGCGGGAGGAGGGTGCGCCGTACAACGGCGTCTCATCCCGTTGGAAGTCGGGCGCAAACCCAAGGCTGCTTGCAACGGTTATCGAAACCTATGCCCCCCGTATAGTCATAACCCTCGATTCGAGCGAGGCAAACGAGACCCCCACCTCGAGGGTTGCAGCCGAAATGGCGGTGCAGGCGGTGGAAGCTCTCGAGGAAAAGCCCGACAAGCTCTATCGGTTGAGCGCCGAGGGCGGGCTTGTCTTTACGGCGAGCGAGGCGGAATTTGAACTTGCCTCCGACGCCTATCTTTTGCAGGATTCGCAGCGGGTCTACCGCTTTAGCGTTGAAAGGGAGCTGCGCTTTTTGGCGATAATCGAGGTTGAGGGTGCGGACAATTCGGATATTTTAAGCGGCATCGATACCCAAACGCTAAATTCCTATGTAACGCCCACGCCCGAACCCACGGCAACCCCTTCGCCCACGCCCACGCCCGAACCCACACAAACGCCCACGCCCGAGGTGAAAGCGTCGCCCGAGCCCACATTGGCGCCCGCCTTGGAAGAGGAGGAGGCTGCGACCGGCGGAACCCTTATCATAGTTGCAATTGCGGCGGCCTGTGCTGCGGCAGTCGTTGTATTCATCGTCAGGAGGAAGAAAAAGTGAAAAGAATCTTAGCCGTTTTGCTGCTGTGCGCCCTTTTGACCGCCTGCAAGTCGCAAAGCGTCGAGGTTACAAGCCCAAGCCCTGCCCCCACGGCAACGCCCACGGCGGAGCTTACGGCTGCCCCAACGCCAACGCCGACGCCCACTGTGGAGCCCACCGCAACTCCCACCCCCACCCCCGTAGTTGTGGGCAACATAAGCGTACCCTACGGCACGGAGAGCTTGGACTTGGGGAATTCCCCCTACACGATAGAGGAGGTTGCTGAGGTCAAAAGGCAATGCCCGAACATCAGCATCCTTTGGACGTTTGAGTTTTACGGAAGGACGCTCTGCACTGCGGACGAGGGTGAAATAGACCTGAGCTATATTGAGGTTAGTGACCTTTCGGAGCTTCAAAATGCGCTTTCGCTGTTTGAAAACGCCGCAAGCGTGAACCTCTCCTTTTGCAGCCTGTCCAATGAGGAGCTTGCCTCTCTTCGCGAGCAGACCGATAACATCAAGGTGGTTTGGACGGTTGTCCTCCGCTACAACAGATGGAGTGTCCGAACCGATATGGTGGCATTTTCGACAAAGCAGTACGATCCGCCGGATTTTCCGCTCACGAGCGAGCACGTGGATCCCCTTCGCTACTGCACCGAGCTTGTAGCCCTCGACCTCGGGCATAACCACATCTCCGACCTCTCGTTTTTAGAGGGGCTTACAAACCTAAAGGTTTTGATATTGGCGGACAATAGGATTTCAGACATTTCCTCGATAGCCAAGCTCGAAAAGCTGATGTATCTGGAGATATTCAAAAACAGCATTACCGACCTGAGCCCAATCGAGAACATGGACACGCTGGTGGATGTGAACTTTGGCTTTAATCCCATAGAAAACATTGAGCCGCTCTTCAGCTGCGATAACCTCGAACGAATTTGGATGCGAACCAACACCCTGCTGGTAAGCCAAGAGGATCAGGACCGCCTCATCGCCGCCTTTCCCAACGCTACCATAGACTTTAGGGACAAGGGCGCAACCGCAGGCGGCTGGAGGGATCATCCCCGCTACACGGCATATATTAAGATGTTTGACGAAAACATCGTAGTTTCCCCGTTCGACTGATAAAGGAGGAACCTTATGGAAAACTTTTGGGAAAACCTTTGGACTGCCATAAGCCAGTGGATAATCACGACCGGCGGCAGGATTGTAATAGGGCTTATCGTCCTGCTCATCGGGCTTAGGCTCGTAAAGTGGCTCACAAAAAAGCTCTCAAGCAAGGTCTTTAACAAGAACCCCGATATAAAATCGTTCTTCAAAAGTGCGCTGAGCATCCTGCTCTATGCACTCGTTATCATCATCTCAATCACGATATGGGGCGTGCCCACGGCGTCCATCGTTGCAGTTTTGGGAAGCTGCGGGCTGGCGATAGGCCTTGCGCTTCAGGGCTCGCTTTCGAACTTTGCGGGCGGGCTTATGATACTGCTCTTCCACCCCTTCCACGTGGGCGATTACATCATAAACGGCAGCTACGAGGGCACCGTTGAGGAGATAGGCGTGTTCTACACTACGGCGATAACCTTTGACAACCGCAAGGTCGTGTTTCCAAACGCCTCCATATCCAACTCCGCCCTCATAAACGTTACGGCAAAGGAGCTGCGCCGTGTTGATTTGAACTTTGAAGTCGATATAAGCGCCGACCAAAAGAAGGTCATTTCGGTGCTCACCGAATGCTCCAAAGGCTGCTCCCTCGTGCTTGAAACGCCCGAGCCGCTCTGCACCCTCTCCGAGCTTAGGGGCGGTTGCGCAGTCTATACGCAGCGAAGCTGGTGCCGCACCTCCGACTACTGGGACGCCTACTATGCCCTTCAAACCGACACCAAAGCGGCGCTTGCCCAAAACGGCATAGCCCTCTCCTTCCCCAAAACGGGCATAGTCGAAAAGTAAAATCCCGCTTACTAAAAACCCCGCCTTGAGTTTTCAAGGCGGGGTTAGTCTGTCAAAACATGGTTTTTGACGAACAAGGCTTGCCGTTTGTGGCAAGCCTGATTTGCTATCCAAGCAAGTTTACTGTTCTTCTATCGGGAAGATGGTTATCAGCTGCACAACCCGCCGCAGCACAGCCGCAGCATCCGAGGAATCGGGCTTTCCGTCGAAAGCGGGGGCAACGTCGCCCTGAATCCTGCCGAGCTCGGTCAATTCCCCGATTTGCACCACATAGCGCAGTATCGCCGCCGCATCCGCCGCCTCCACTCGCCCGTTGCCGTCGGCGTCGCCGTAGATATAGCCCGAAGCCGGTGCTGTCGGCGCAGGCGTCGTAGGCGCTGG
>JAUNBP010000068.1 GCA_030526995.1 Clostridia bacterium | reverse complement strand
GTGCTTTTTTCAACGAAGTGTTCCGCTGCACGGAACGTGAAGCTGCCTTCGGCAGTGAAGTGCGCTCCGTGCGTGAAGTGTGCGGCAAAGCCGCACGTTTCGGTACGAGAATGCGGAACACTTTGCTTCACTTTGCGCTGAAAGTGCAAAACTTCACTTCGCCGCAGGCGATACTTCTTACGGCGCATGAAGTCGCTTGCGCTGATAAAGAATGAATAATTGATTTTTAAGATTTAGTATGATATGCTGAAACAAATGACAGAGGAGTGATTATGCAAAAGGTGATATTTCATGTTCCGCATGACGGGACTGCCATGCCTTCGGAATTGATGAGTTCGGTTTGCGTTCCGATGGAGGTGTTTAACTTTTATCAGGAGAAGATGCGGGACAACGACGTTCAAAAGATGGTGCCCTTAGGGTACGAGAGCGTTTGTTTTAATGTCAGTCGCCTGTTATGTGATGTGGAGCGCTTTATCGGAGAGGGCGAGCCCATGGAAAAGTTTGGGATGGGCTTTTGCTATGAAAAGGTCTACGACGGCACCGTTATAAAGGTGGTCACCCCGCAGCTTAAGGAGGCTACGGAAAAATATTATTGGGCGCATCACCGACAGATGGACGGGCTTGCCGAGCGTTATCGCAAGGGCTTGTTTTTGATAGACCTGCACAGTTTTTCCGACGATATTGTTGTCAACTGTAATGAAACTGCCCCCTTTTCGGATATTTGCTTGGGCTATGAGGAAAAGTACTGCGGCAGGGGCTTCGTTCAACTCGTTGACGATATATTCAGAAAGGCGGGCTATTCGGTTTCTCACAACGTTCCCTATCAAGGGAGCTTTGTGCCCAACGCCGCACTCAACGACGGCTCGATTGTCTGCTCTTCAATGATGGTTGAAATAAACAGGCGGCTCTACCGTCCTTGCGGAATTACGGATGAATGTGAAATTGTGCGGTTACGCACGCTTCTTAAACAGGTTGCACATGAGGCGGAAAGTTATTCGGGGAAGGCGGCGGGCGGATGATATCCGCCCCTACGGAAGGTGGCGGACAGAGGGCGTAAATACCCGAACTGTATGTGGAATGATATCCGCCCCTACGGAAGGTGACGGTCGTAAAGGGTAATTCGTATTGGTGGGGCATGGCGGGCGGATGATATCTGCCCCTACGGGGGGTGGCCGTAAAGGGTATTTCGTTTTGGCGGGGCATAGGCGGGCGGATATTTAACCTTGAATTTGAGGTGAGGGAAAGTGGATATATCTTATAGCTTTGAGAGTGAGAAGTTTAATTACAGGGTTTGTGCCGTGATAATTTCCGATGGTAGGATTTTGGCGATGCACGATGAGCGTTCGCCGTACTTTTATCTTCCCGGCGGGCGTGTAACCTTGGGTGAAACGGCGGAAGAAGCCGTTATCCGCGAGGTTAAGGAGGAATTGAATATCACACCGAATATCGTTCGCCCGCTGTGGTTAAGTCAGGCCTTTTTCAAGGAGGATGTCGACAAGCTGAATTACCATGAGCTGTGCATCTATTTTCTGATGGATGTTTCGCACACGAATTTGCTTGAAAAAGGCGATAGGTTCACCCTGTTTGAAGGGCGGCACAGGCATGATTTTGAATGGTTGAAATTTGAGCGTTTGAAAGGGGAGTATTTTTATCCGACCTTTTTGAAGGAGGAGATATTTGATTTGCCGCAGGTGTTTACGATAAGGGAGGACCGAGAATAACCGCAGGCGGCAAAAATGAATTATGTCTATGATTATGAAAGGGGCGCTTAGTTTTTTGCGCCCTCTTCTATACGCTTCTTTGCTTCGGCAAAGTAACGCCGATATGCCCTTTTGCAGTATTTTTCGTGGGGGGACTTCATATCGTAACTCTCGGCAAAGGAATATTCGCCGTTGACCCGCCATTTATCGAACAGCCCTATTTTAATGCAGTTTTTTGGGCAGAAGAAGCTGCAGCGCATACACATGGCGCAGTTCTTGCCAAAAACTATCTTGCCGTCCTTAATGGAAATGTTGCCCATGGGGCAGTTCTTTACGCACCTGCCACAGAGGGTGCAAGCCCCCTTTACGGCAAAGAAGCGCCCGTTAAGCCTTGCGCCGAAGTGCTCTATCCTCATTATAAAGGCGAAGAGCCCGCCCAAGAACAGCTTCCCTTCCCTTCGGGGCTTGCCCTCCGCAATCTCCCTTGTGTCAAGGGCTACAAGTGCCTGCGCCGTCTGCCACATACGATAGGCCTCCCCGTCAGTGTGCTTGAAGATGATGTTGTAGGGCATACAATAGCTATACTCGTTTGTGACTATGTAATGCTTTCGCTTCAATATCTTTTTGAGCTTTAGGGAGGACGCCCTGTTCAGTATCATCGGCTCCCCCGAGGTCTTGAACAGGAAAACCCGCCGCCCGTTTTCCTGCATAGGGAGGGAGGAGGCAAAGCGCAATACCAACTCGGGGGCGTTGAAGGCGTGGACGGGGTAGCCTATGCCGATAAGGTCGTATTCGGAAGAGGACATAGCGCCATCCTCTGCAAGCGGCAGCCTTATAAGCTCGCAGGATTTGAAAAAGCCGCCCAAGGCGTCCCGATAAAGACGGGCTACCTTTGCGGTGTTTTCGGTAGCCGAAAAATAGTAGATGCCTACCCTTTGCTGTTTTAGCTTGTGCAGTTCCGTCTCCGTCATCAATACCCTTCTCCCGCCAAGGCCTCAATCGGAGGTCTTGATATGCGCCTTGAAATTCTCGTCGAAAAAGTAAAGGTTGTTCTCGCCCCTGTCGTGGCTGTCGTACCAGATGCGGGCAAGGATGCTGTCCGTCTTTGCAAGCGCGTCAAACTCCCAAAGGTTTTGCTCGTATGCGGCGTTATACCAATGCCCCGCCCGCAAAACCGTGAAGGCGGTGGCCCAAAACTCCCTGCCGCCTGCCGTGCGCCAGAGCAGGTTTTCATACATATCGCCACAAAACCGCTCCACAGTTAAGCACTTTCCGCCGTGCGCCTCCGCCACGGTCTTTATATCGTCTGCGGTAATCAGGGCGTCATCCTTTTCGATATCGTAGCCGTAGGCAAGAATACGCTCCTCCCGCTTCATCGGGACAAAATCGGGAATATTTTCGGGCAGGGGAAAGTCCTCCCAGCCCCTTTTTTGCAGGGCGTCATAAGCCTTCCTTCCGCCAAAGTAGGCGGTAAGCCTTGCCACATCGCCGTTCTTTGCCCAATAGTAGGGGGAGTTGGGCGTGTTTAGCAGGCGCTTTATCGCAAAGAGTCCTATAAGTCCCTTGGGCAGCGCCCTGCCGCAGCGGTAAAGGGGATGCTGCCTGTAAAACTCCTGCCAATAGTCCTCGGCGGACTGGGTGCGAAAGTTCAAAATGCTGTTCAAATCGTCGCTGTCGGAAAACCACATCCCGTGGAAGTTGCGGGTGGCGTTGTAATGCGGCTTGAAAAAGTCCCTTACCCCGCCGCCGATGATGTTAAGCCCCTGCTCATAGGTTTGATAGCCGTACATGCGCATCCCGCTTCCACCGCCGATATTGTACACCTTTTTCCAAAAATCCTCCGCAAGCTCGCCGCTTTTCATGCCCTGCAAAAGATGTAAAAGCAGCCTGCCGCTGTCCTTCGCCGTAACCCATTCGAGGGGAGCGTCGAAGCAGGTGTGAAACATGAGCCCGTCATGCAGGTTGTCGGATAAAAAGTCGGGATGGAAGAGCGCCGTCTGCCGAAGCACGACCCATTTTTCAACCTTGGACTGCAAGACGGCGTATTCTGCACGCAGCTTTGTTATAGCGTAGATATCGAACGGGCTTGGCAGCAGCGGGTCGCCCACCCTGCCGTAGCTGTGGCTGCCCGTGCGGTTGCCGTACAGCGCAACCGTGGATACATCCACGAGCGCAGGCTGCTTTTTCGCGCCCTCCATGGCCTTTATAAGCAGCTTCGTGCCCCTCTCGTTGCAGGAAATTGCAGCCTGAGGGTGGGAGTCCGAAGCGGGAGGAATCAATGCACAGATATGAAAGACGACGTCGCAGTCCTCTATAAGTTTTCGGCAGACCTCGGCGTTGGAGATGTCTCCGAACACGAAGTGCAGCTTGTGCGCAATGTTTGGATAGCTCCTTTTGCTTATCCTATCCCTGTGGCATAGGACGGTTATGCTGTCTGCGGTATCAAAGGAGGCGTTGAGCTCTTCCAAAAAAGCCTGCCCCATGTGTCCCGAACCGCCCGTAATGGCAATCTTCATAGATGTTTCCCCCAACAGCTTCCCTTGTGCGTCCCTTAAAAAGAGGGCGTATGTACATTTCCATACGCCCGATAACGTTAAACCCCATGTGTTTCAGTTTTGCGTTGTGGTCGGCGGGCGGACGATATCCGCCCCTACATTGAACCGCCACGAGGGTTTATTTAATGTTGAAACGAGACCCTTATGCTTAGCCCTGCGGGCCGGCGTCTACGATGTTCTTCGGCATATGGTCGTACTTTTCAAAGTTCTTTCTAAACCTTGCCGCCAAGTCCTTTGCGGTCTTTTCATACTCCGCCTTGTCCGCCCAGAGGTCACGCTGATGCAAAAACTCATCGGGGACGTTGGGGCAGGTGCGGGGCACGAGAACGTTGAAGTAGGGGTCGAGGTCGTATTCGCCCTTTTCAAGCTCGCCGTTTAGGGCTGCCGTGACCATTGCACGGGTGTACTTGAGCTTCATGCGGCTGCCTACGCCGTACTTTCCGCCCGCCCAGCCGGTGTTGACGAGGTAGACGTTGGAGTCGTGCTCCTCAATCTTCTTGCCGAGCATTTCGGCATAGAGCGAGGGGTGCAGCGGCAAAAACGGTGCGCCAAAGCAGGTGGAGAACGTCGTCTGCGGTTCTATTATGCCCCTCTCTGTGCCTGCGAGCTTGGAGGTGTAGCCGCTTACAAAGTGGTACATCGCCTGATTCTTGTCGAGCTTGCTGATGGGAGGCAACACGCCGAAGGCGTCTGCGGTGAGGAAGATGACGGTCTTGGGATGCTCGCCCACGCCCGGAATCGCTGCATTGGGAATGAAGTCCACGGGATAGCCCACACGGGTGTTCTCGGTGAGGGTCTTGTCGTCAAAGTCGAGCTCACGGGTCTCATCGTCCATTATGACGTTTTCAACGAGGGCGCCAAACTTGATTGCGTCCCAGATGAACGGCTCGTTCTCGCGGGAGAGGTTGATGCACTTGGCATAGCAGCCGCCCTCGATGTTGAAGATGCCCTTATCCGACCAGCCGTGTTCATCGTCACCGATGAGCATACGATTGGGGTCTGCGGAAAGCGTGGTCTTGCCGGTGCCGGAAAGTCCGAAGAACAGGGCTGAGTCGTTGTTGTCGCCAATGTTTGCCGAGCAGTGCATCGTGAATACGCCCTGCTTGGGGAGGATGTAGTTCATGACCGAGAAAATGGACTTTTTAATCTCGCCCGCATACTGGCTGCCGGCAATTATGACCATCTTCTTTTCAAAGTTGACGAGGATGGCTGCCTCGGAATGGGTGCCGTCAACCTCGGGAACGCACTTAAAGCCCGGGGCTGCAATGATTGTAAAGCCCGGAACGAAGGAATCGAGCTGCTCCTTGGTCGGCCTTAAAAGAAGCTGGTGGATGAACAGGTTCTGGCTTGCAAGCTCGTTTACAATCCGAACGGGCAAATGATAGGTCTCGTCTGCGCCCGCAAAGCCGTCGAAGATGAAGATGTCCCTGCCCTGCAAATATGCCATCATCTTGCCATAGATGGCATCGAACCTCTCGGGCGAGATGGGAACGTTTATCTTGCCCCAATCGATATCATCATGGATGGAGGGGTAGTCGACGACGAAACGGTCGTCGGGGGATCTGCCGGTGTACTTTCCGGTAGTGACGACGAGCGCACCGGTGTTGGTGAGCTTGCCCTCTTTGCGGCGCAGGGCGTGCTCAACGAGCTGCGCAGGCGTTAAGTTGCGATAGACTGCTTTGGGGGCGATTATGCCCAGCGATTCAACATATTGCTTCATATTCAAACTCCTTTTTTTGAGTGAGGAGAAGGGAATTGCCCTCTTCTCCCCCATTATGTTTGTATTATACCCGCAAAGGGGGAAGAATGCAAGCAAAAAGTGGAAAGTTTTGTGACTTTCCACCTTTTTTGACTTGCGATGCCCGTCTTTAGGATTTAGCACCATGATTATTTAGGAGCAGCATAACGGGGAGGG
>JAUNBP010000014.1 GCA_030526995.1 Clostridia bacterium | reverse complement strand
ACGGGCGTAGGTTCTACGGGCGTGGGGTCGGTCGTTTCTTCGTCGGTCAAGCCAAAGCCGTATATCTTCAAAGAGCCCGAATCCGAGGTTGAAGAACCTGCTGCATTGCTTGTCGAGGATGTCGCCTGTCTGAGGCGGAAGGTTACTGCGCTCTGTCCGTCGCAGGCTGCGGGAACGTCAAAGGAGAATACCGCATCCTCTGCGGGTGCCGTGCCTGCTTCGTGTTCGATTGCAATGTTTCCGAGGGAAACGTACTCGCCCTCGCCTATCGCATATTCCGCCGCAAACTGCGTGGGTACCCTGCCGTTTCCGTTCAGGGTTCCCGTCAGCTTTAAGCCACTGTAATCGGTAAGGTCAGCCGTGAAGTACACATAGGAATAGTTCTCGGCTGAGAACGAGCCTACACCGTGGAACGGAGTTGCTGCAAGGTGATCGGTATCTGCCGTGATTTCAATGGGGTTAGCCTCGCCGCTGCTAAGCAAGGTTTCCGTTGTCTGCCCCGCATAGATGGTCACACCGTTGCTTGTCAAAGCGTTGGTGAAGTAGGGCAGTCCCTCCGTTGTCGGAGGTTCGGAAGGTGTGGGGTCGGTCGTTGCTTCCTGCAATACCCAAATGTCCTCGGGAATCGAGCAGCGAAGCTGGACGGTGTCAAAGCAGCCCACTACGAGATAGCCACCTATGACTGCGCCGGGCTGGAATGCGTCGATTCCATCAGCCGGGGTTACGCACTTGTACAGCGTCACTTCATTGGTGCCATCGGTAAGAACCATATTGTAGTATCCTGTGCCGTTCGGTGTAACCGAAACTATGGTAAGTCCGAGGCTGACATCATCGTTGCCGTCTGCATCCATACCGTAACCTATGGGGGTGCAAATCAACGTATCCATGTATTCCGTAAGCTCCGCTACCGAAACATAATTCCATGGCCAGTAATAGTCCCAGTAGCCTTCGTTCATGTAGGTAATATCGTCCAAAGTGACGTTGGTAAGCTCGGGAAGTCCTCTGTGCGTCGCGGATTGCCCAGTAGCTACTATTACATCGCCCTCGTATATCTCGGTGGGCGCTTCTGCAAAGTAGAGGCAGATTCCGTAATAGTCGTCATAGTCGCTGTAATCATAATCGGGGGTCTGAATGTATACATTCCTTCCGTCGATGAGGGTTACGCAACCTTCAACCGTGTAGGTTTCGCCCAAGATCCCGTCTTCGATGTCATGGCGAACGCTATTTATCGTGTCGTATTCCACCGGCGGGACAAGCTCGTTCAAGGTCAGATCTCCCGTTGTCAAATTGAAGGTCCAATCCGGCCAGTTGGTAGCGTAGTCCATAGCCGAAACATACACCGTTTCGTCAAGAACTTCGCTGAGGTCGAAGGTGACTTCTTGCGAGGTTCCTCTTGTTTCGTCCGCATAGACGTAGCCTTCTATCTCATCCCAGTCCTCGGTGCTTACGCCAACGTATGCTAAGTAGTTTTCATCGGCCGCTTCTATAACGAGCTCACCGCTGTCGGGATCCCAGCTCTTAACTGTTACCGTCGGAGAGGTAGTGTCCACCATTACGGCAAAATCCCATACCAGGTAGTCCGCGCTCAGCTGTGAGTAATCTCCGTTGAGCGCCTCGTACTTATCCTGTGCCTCGGCATCATAGTCGAGCCATGCGTAGTATTCTACATCCACGGTCGTTCCACTTTCAAGGTAGTTTCCTTCGGCGTCGGTGCCGTCCCACTCAAAGTAACCTGATGCCTCATAGTAGCCATACTCACTATATGCTGCCTTAGGCAGATTGGGAGTGTCATCGACATAGTATATCTCACCGGTTTCCGAGTCGGATACCATCATTATGAGGTGCGCCGCATTGCGTAGCTGCATCGGGTAGGTCAAGATCATATCCCAATAGTACAGGCTCGTGCTGTTCTCGTTTGAGATTGCAATGCAATCCTCGTTGTATCCCTCGATGTAATCCATTGGATTGGCGCCCAAGTGATCTGCAAACTCATAGATGCTGCTGTAAGCCCAGCCCTCGTTGTAACCTGCAATCATTTCTATGAACATATCAGCGGTATAGCCGAGATCGGCATAGGAAAGACCCGTTTCATCATCGATGGTCAGTACCAATTCTGCCTCCAGCGGGGCAACATCGCGGAAGTCGTAGGTTTCGAGAATCTGTCCGTCAAGCCAGTTGCCGTAGTAGCCCATGAAGGTCGAGTGAACGTCTGCGACGCCCTCTTCTTCGCTCGTAAGGCAGATAAAGCCTTCGACAAATGCGCCGTTTTCAAAGCCTGCAAGGTAGGTCTTGTCCGCATCGGAAAGGGTAATCTTGACCTTAAGGCTCAAGCTGTCGTTTGCAGGGATTGTAATCACGTTCCCTTCAACGACACCCTCTTCAGTGTGCATCGGAAGTTCAGCTACGAGCTCTACTACGTAGCGCAGAATTTCTGCTGCGTCAGCGGAGTTGGTGTTGCCGTCCTGCGTGACGTCACCCTTGTACTCTGCTTCCTCGCTGAGGGTTATCAGCTGAACCGTATGCCTCAAAATCTCCGCTGCGTCGGCGGAATCGACCTCCGAGTCAAGGTTAGCGTCTCCCAGCATATACAAATTGACCATGGCCCTGAGTTCGACGGCGCTGTCAAGTTCCCTCGAGGTAAGCGCATTGTAGGTTCCGTCCTCACCGAGCTCTTCTGCAAGGTCGGTTAGAATGTGTGAATCCACCGTGTAGTCGAGGTCTTCTTCGCTGTCGTTCACGATTTCAACATCAAACGTGTACACGCCCGCTTTTTCGGGATCGTCGTAGAGTTCTACGATGGGTTGATCAATGTATATCGGGGAATCAATGGCACCCGTTGCATTTATAAGTCCCGTGCCCTGCTTTCTCGGGGAGTAGAGGTTGCCGTCGGCATCCACAATAAGTGTTGCAGTGGAAAGCACACGGTTCTCAATCAAAGCTGCCTGTTCCGCCTTGGAAAGGTCAGTATACTCAGCCCTTATCGCCTGAAGCATTGCGGCGAAGGTTCCCGTTGAGTTCGGGGCTGCCATCGAGGTTCCGCTGTAAACATCGTAAGCGCTGTCTCCCGTATTGACCGACGAATAGATGTAGCCGCCCGGCGCCGTCAGTTGGGGCTTGAGCTTCAGGTCGGAGGTGACGCCCCAGCCCGAGAATTCGCTCATAAGGTAGGCGGTGTCGCTATCCATGTTCGTCATTTCGGAATCGACAGTCAGTTTGCCGTTGCCTTCTGCTAAAATCGCACCCGCAGCCTGAGTTACGAAAACGGCAGGCATTGAGTAATATTCAATGCTCATGCCCATGTTTCCTGCCGTGTTGTTGTAGCAAATCATCGCTATTGCGCCTGCGTTATAGGCATTTTCGAGCTTTTCCGAGAAGGTCAAATCGCCTCTGCTGACAACTGCGACCTTGCCCGTAACGTCAATGCCATTATAATCTTCGGCTGCCCCTAAATTCGGGACCATCACATAGTCCAGTTCCTGACCTGCAAAAGTCGCAATAAAGGACTGATCATACGAGGAATCGGTATAACCTATCATCTCCTCGCCTACGGTAATCGTGTGCTGTGGATAGGCTACGTTTTCAATGCTCGCTATGGAGAGGTTGCCCTCATAGGTCGAGGGAGAGCCCACCGTACCGTAGTCGGTGTACCATGCGGGTATCATCTCTACTCCATAGTACAGGCCCGCAAAGGACAGATTGGCATATGCCATGCTGTACTCGTTGCCAGCAGAAACGTTAAGGATAACTCCCGCTTCTTCGAGGGTTTGATAGATGTTGCCGAACACCTCGTCCTCAAGCTCGGAATCGTAGGTGAATCCACCCGGGGAGCCTATCGACATATTTACAACGTCTGCGCCGAGAAGCAGCGCATCCTCTAAGGCGGCAAAGTAGATGCCGGAGTCCGTAAAGCCTTCCTCATCTGCAAATATCTTCATCGAAAGGAGCTGTGCAGCAGGAGCTGCGCCGGAGAAGGTTATCGCTCCGTCCTCAGCTTCAACATAGCCCACCGCCGTGCCCGAAACGTGGGTTCCGTGTCCGTCATGGTCGGTTACGTCGTTGTCGTCGTCTGCGTAATCATATGCGAACGGAACCTTTTCGGACAGATAGGCTCCGCTTCCATTGGTATCGATATCAGCCAAATCGGCACTCTCAAGGGCGGGATTGTCGATGTTTCCATATACCTCAAACGCCTCGTGGGTAGTGTTGAGACCCGTGTCGAGCACCGCAACAAGGATTCCGTCACCATCAAAGCCGAGGGTCTGCATCGCTGCCGCACCCGTCATTTCGTTGGCATATTCCATCTGCGGAGTCGTTTCCGGTATGCTGTACTGATTGGCAATATAGACTGCCTTTACGCCCTTCATTTGTTCGAGCGTCTCAAGATTTCCAAACGCAGTCGTAATCGAAACACCGTTCAAAAGAACCGTGTAGTTGAAATTCAACTCTGCATCGAAATTTAGGCTGTCCAAAAATGTTTCCTGCTTGTCAAGCAGCCTTGCGCGAATGGCCTGTGCCTCTTGACTGTTAACATCCGTGGTTGCCCTGACCGCTGCATCATCCTCTAAAATGACGATTGCGGTTACCTGTTCTTCTGCATCCAGCGTTAAATCAATAAAGCGCGACGCATTATCTTTATGCAGTCTCGCTTCATGAGATTGGGCTGAAGTTTCGTCGTTCTGTTCACCAAGGGTTCTTGTGCTGCCCTTGGCTCGGTCTGCGGTTGTGTTGCTAATTGCAATTGAGGGCATTAAAGCTGTTGCCATCAAAGCAATTACCATTACAAGCGCCAAAATCGTTCTTGTTTTCTTCATTTTGTTCCTCCTTATGGTTTCCAGTCCATTATACAGTTTGATGTCGAAACTGTCAATGAATGAACGTATAAATCTGTTTAAGGCAATGATGGTTCGACAGTTTGCCTTTCTAAAGTATAAGGTTTACTACAAGTCCCGTTGCAAGGGCAAACAGCACCACAAGGGCTATGTAGAGGGCAAAACGCTTTATTCCCAACACGATTTTAAGGGCTCCGAGATTGGTAATCTTGGTTGCAGGGCCTGTAAGCATGAACGCCGCAGCGCTGCCGAGGCTCATTCCGTCCCACAGCCATCCTTGCAAAAGCGGTATCGTACCGCCACCGCAGGCGTAGAGTGGAACGCCTATCGTGGCTGCCATCAGCACTCCCCATGCCTCGTTTCCCCCGAATACTTCGGTCATTATCTCAGTTGGAACATATCTTTGAAACAGCACCGACAAAACGATGCCAACTAAGAAGTACAGCCCCGTTGCCCTGATGTTTCTCCAAAGGTTTTTCAAATAACGCAGGAAGAGGTTTGGGTCGGTGTCCCTACCCTTAACCTCATCGAAGCCGCCAAAATTGAAAAAAGGCTTCTTCTTATAAAATATCCTCACCAACAACCCCGCCGTCACGCCTCCTATGAAGCAGGAGCTTATGCGAACGATGAGGGCCGCCGTTCCGAGCGCTGCGCTGTAAATTATAAGTTGGGGATTTAACAGAATTGAGGACATCATGAATGCAGCCAGCCAGTCGTCCTTTATCCCGCTTTTGGAGAATGAGGCGGCGATTGGAATAGTCCCGTACATGCAAAGCGGCGAGGCTATACCCAAAAGTGAGGCAATAAAGATTCCAAATATGCCGAGCTTCTTTTCGCCCAAGGAGCGAAACACCCCATGCAGGCGCTCCTTTAAGAACACTGATATGGCTGAACCGATTAGCATTCCCAAGACCCAATAGGGAAATATCTGCTCGAACTGAATCGTAAAGTAATACCAAAGGTAGACTGCCTCTCGGCGGATAAGGTCCACTTGCCTCACCTCCTTTCCGTTGTGGTTATCGAATTATGATGTTATCCTTCAGCCGAGGACGATGAGCCTGTAATGGCGGCTGCCAAGACCAATTGCCTCTGCATTTTCAAGCGTGTGCAGGCCGTTCCTGTTTGTAACCCGATTTACAAAGGACTCGTTGCCTTCCGATACCCACACGAGGTCGATGCAGGCTTGGTCGAGGGCCACCGGATCGGAGGACGCCAAGATGCCGATGTCGTGCATGTCGGGCTCTGATGGGTTCCCGTCGCAGTCGCAATCTATTGAAAGCCTGTTCATCACGTTGACATAAACTATACGTTCCCCATATCCAAGATGGTCCGACACAGCCTTTGCAGCATCGCCCATTGCCTCGCAAAAGGCGTTCTGACTGCCGCCCCACGGGTTGTTAAGGCTCGTTCCGCCCGAGTGTATCCAACTCTTGCCCTCGGATGAGGCAAGTCCTATCGAAATATTCTTGATTACACCACCGAAGCCTGCCATGGAGTGGCCTTTGAAATGGCTCAAAACGAGGTAGCTGTCATAATCAGCAAACGCTGCGCCCACATAGTTCTCCGAAAGCACCGTGCCGCCCTCGACCTCAAGCGTCATGGAGCCGTTCTCGTCCTGTATTTGAAAGTCGGCAATTGCCGTAAAGCCGTGATCCTCCGCAACCTGATAATGCATTGCCGTGGATGCCCTCGACCCTCCGTAAGCGGTGTTGCACTCGACTATCGTACCGTTTACAAGCCGAACAACGCCCGCAATGAGCTCAGGTCTTAGGTAATTTGAGGACGGAGGCTCGCCGGTGGACAGCTTGACGGCTACCCTTCCCTCGGCAGTCCAATTAAGAGCGTTATAAATCTCCACCATCGACTCCGCTGTTATGTCGGAAATGAAGTAAACGACGGAGGCTGCCTCGTCCTCCGTGCGGTATTCGAGTGAGGAAAAGGGAATCTCCGCACCGCCGTTTGTAATCAAGGCGTCATAAAAAACCCCATCCTCCTGTGACGGCTCGGCCGTTTCCGCTACGGCTTGTGCCGTTTCTAAAGCCGTAATAACCTCCTGCGTTTCCACCTGCTCCTCGGGAGTTTGGCTTGGCGCAGTCTGCGTAGCCTGTGCCACCTCCTGCCGTCCGTTATCTGTGCAGCCCGATAAAGCGAGCAGCACAATCGCTATCAAAACTAATGTGCTCAGAAGTTTTTTCATCGTTTTTCCTTTCTCGTCCCAAATTTTATTCGCTTACCTATCAATGCTTTCTTTTTTATCGATTGCTTTAGCCGCCGTTTAACCCTTGTTCGCCTGTCTATATAATACAAACTCTTGGCAGGTTCATCAATCCTTTTTTTCAAGCATATATCATTAGCTCTGCTTATGTGAACACAACAAAACAGGCCCCGAGCTTTTGGAGCCTGCTGCAATTTTAGGGTTTAACCGTTGAAAAAGGTTAAAGGATCGATTTTTTGGTAGCCGCCGAAGCTGTTGGGGTAAGAGAATATCTCATCTGCCAGCTCCTGTCCTAAAAAAGCCTTCGTTATCTCGTTCATCTTGGCAGTCAAATCGACGTCCTCGAACAGCTCGGGGTAGACGGTCTTTGCAATGAACCATGTGTTCATCAAAGCAATCTCGTAGTTGGTATAATAGGCGTTATATGCCATTTGTAGGTAGACCTCCCCTTCCTGCCACGCCTTGTTGCCTGCAAACATCGAGTTATCCTGTAGATAAAGCGGTTGAATGTTCTTTATCGCCGCTGCGTCTATAATCATGATATCCGTATCCCCGCCTATGGCAACGAATTTTTCCTCCTCTATGGGCTGGATTCCGTCTGCGGCAAGGCCTTCTATGACGTTATTGACGTTGGCAATCGAAAAGCCGATGTAGTTTTGCGCCGTCCACAGATGGTTGGTTGTACCCCAGTTGCCGAGGCCGCAAATGTAGACGTTTGGCTTATCCTCTTCCGCCACCGATGCCGTCCTTCTTTGAATTTCGGCACGCTCCGTCTCGATAAAGGATATAAGCGTTTCAGCTTTTACCTCCTCATTGAAGATGGTTCCGAGCAGGGTTAGAGATTGGGCGAACGCCTCGTCGAACACGCCGTTTTCGCCCGATCTCAGCGTTATGACGGGAACTCCGAGCTGCTCTTGCAGGGCATCCTCCCGCTCAACGTCCTCGTATTCCGAAATTACGATGTCGGGGTTGCAGGCGAGTATCTTCTCCGCCTCTGCCGACTGGGCATTGGGCCCACCCACTCCGCAGGACGCCAAGGATGAAAGCTCTTGTTCAAAGGCGATTACATATGGCCTTGCCGTGCCGTCAAACATCTGCGGACGTTCCGAAAGCGAGGTGTTGTCGATATCCTCCACTCCACAAAGCAGTCCAATATCGCCTATGTAGCTGTACATGCGCAGCGCACCTGCACCTATGCATACGACCCGCTGATAGCTGCCCGAGACTATCGTTACCTCCCTGCCTATCATGTCGGTGACGACCGTCTCCCCCTCCTGCTCCCCTTGACCCTTACAGGCGCAGAGCGAAATTAGCATCATTGCTGCCACAAGCAGCGCAATCCATTTCTTCTTTTTCATCGGTTTCCTCCTAAGATAATTTTTTCACCTTCGTGTTCTATAATCCTGACTTTGCTGTCAAAAATATCGTTGATAACGGCCTCTGTGAACTGTTCCTCGCCTCCGCTGTATTTAATCACACCGTCCTTCATAAAGAAGAAGCGATCGCCAAAACTCAATGCCTGATTTAGGTCGTGCAACGAGCTTAATATGCCTATGTTTCTCTCCCGCGCAAGCCGCCTTGCCTCTTCCGTTATCAGCTGCTCGTTGGCTATATCCAAGTTTCCGGTTGGCTCGTCAAAGATTATAAGTCTCGGCTCCTGCGATAGAGCCCTTGCGATTGCGACCTTCTGCCGCTCGCCGCCGGACAGCTTTTCAACGCTCCTTGCGGCATACTGCAAAAGCTGCATATCCGCAAGAACCCGCTCGACCACCTCATAGTCCTCCCTGCCCGCTGCCAAACCAAAACGGGATATGCGGCTAAGCAGCACGGAATCAAAAACGCTCAAAGCGCCGAATTGTACGTCCTGTGGGACGTAGGCTATCTTTCCAGCCCGTTTTTTTAGTGGGATTCTCAAGAGCTGTTCGCCGTCAAAGAGTATGCGCCCACCGCTTGGGGAGCATATGCCGAGAATGTTTTTGAACAGCGTTGTCTTTCCCGACCCGTTTTTGCCGAGGAGGATGCCCACCTCCCCCGCCTTGAGTTCCATGTTCACGCCCTGCAAAACGGGAGCCGAACGCCTGCCGTATCTAAATGTCAAATTTTCAACCTTCAGCATTTGAAGCCCCCCTCTTGGAGAAGATTATCGAGACGAAAAACGGGGCGCCGAGCAGCGTTGTAATCGCACCTACAGGCAGTGCAGACCCGCTGCCTATGCTCCTCGATAAGGTATCCGCCAAAAGCAGCAGCAAACTTCCGCTAAGCATGGAAGCCGGCGTTGCATATCGGTGGTCCTGCCCCATCAGTTTTTTTACTATGTGGGGGCAGATGATGCCGACAAAGCCAATCACACCTAAAAATGAGACGCATACTGCCGTAATCATGGATGCGATAAGCAGCGAGAAAAACCTCAGCCTTCCTACGTTTATACCGAGGGTCTTTGCCGTTGCATCCCCGCTCAGCAGGGCGTTGTACCGCCAAGACATCAGCATGAAATAAAGACTGCCCAAGGCCACTACTGCAAACATGATTAAATCGGTTCTGTAAGTTGCCCTGCCCAAATCTCCAAAGTTCCATATGACCGCCGCCGAAAGCCCCACGTCCGTTGCGTAAAACTGCAAAATCGTAGTTCCCGCCGTCCACACCGAGCCCATTGCAATTCCCGCAAGCACCACGACGTTCGGGGAAAAGGTTCTTATCCTGCACAGTCCCAATATCAAAAGAATCGAGAGGACTGCAAACAGAAATGCCATAGTGGAGGTTGCGTAGGGATTGGCTCCGACCGTATAGCTGTTCACGTTGTTTCCCGTCGAAAGGAAGCCGCCTGCAAATGCGATAATCGACAGGTTTGCTCCGAACACCGCAGCATTGGAAACGCCGAGTGTGGACGGCGACGCCATGGAGTTGTTGAGCGCAGTCTGCATTATCAGCCCCGAAACCGACAGCCCTGCACCGGCGATTAAAGCTGCGAGCACACGGGGCAGGCGAATGTTCCAGATTATTCTCATATTGTTTACCGTGCCCCTGCCAAAGAGCGCTTTAAGTCCCTCGTTCAGCGACATGCCGGAGGATCCCACAAACCAGCAAATAAACGCCAAAACCACGACCGCTGCCGCCATGATGGCTATCACCGCAACCTTTTTTCGCTTGGTTTTGAGATACAAGCTCTTTTCGTCCATAACCGTCTCCCTGTTTTGATTGTGCAAAAAAAGCACACGACCCTTCTTCAGAAAAGTCGAATGCCTTCAAAGCATACCTTCGTAATCAAATGTCAAAAAAGTTTCTGCGCTTCTGCGCTTTCAAATTCGCTTCGTGCGAATTTATAATATCAATGCTTGGTTGTCAGGGCCTTGCGGTCTTTGCAAGGGCTTTTATCTCCGAAACGGCGTCTTGCACAAGCGTGGCCACCGAGGTGTCCGAGACGCCTACTACGATGTTATCGCAGTGATATATGGGGATGAGGATTCGTTTTGCCCCGCTCTGACCTATCGCAACCGCCATTTTGGGGGTTATTTCGCCAAGTAACGAGTCTGCAATCACTATCCCGATAGGCCCTGCGATTACGTCCGCCCTCTTGCTTCCCACGATGACCGCATTCTCACCGGTTGCAGCGTGGTCTGCGCCCGCTTTAAGCATTGCCGAGGTCGCTGCACTGTTCGTTCCTACGGCGGTTATAACCGCACCCGACACCTCCTGCTTTATAGCAGCAATAAGCTGCCTTCCGATTCCTCCGCCCTGCGCATCGATAACCAAAACATTCATCCTGTTGCCCGCCAGCTTTGTTATTCCGTCGTGACCGCTTGCAACTTCATCGTTGCGCCACATCCCGACAGTGTAATTATAAAGGTTTTTTCGAGGTTTGGCAATTCCCTATTTGCACCATTTTAATTAGCCGCGCTTATGCGAAACGAGCCGATTTAGGCTCGCTCGGCACAGGGGTTGGGCTTGAAGCTACAAGGAATAAGTTAGAGCTTCTTCCTACTTGTTCAACAGGGTTTCCAAGCGGGCGTTCATATCGTTGAACAGGGTTGACAAAAGGGCGTCTACCTCGGCTTCGGTGGCTGCGTTTCCTCCGATATAGAGCTTTAACTTGGGCTCGGTTCCGCTCGGCCGCACCGCTATCCATGCGCCGTTTTCAAGCGAATAGCGCAAAACGTTGGAGGGAGGTAGCTTGGTCAGCTCGGTCTTTAGATAGTCCTCTGTCCTTACAACCGAAGTCCCACCCACCTGCTTTGGAGGATCGTTGCGAAGGCTTACCATGGCGGCTTGAATCTTCTCGGTGCCCGCCTTGCCCTCTAAGGTGTAGGAGGTGACCTTCTCCTTGAAGTAGCCATAGGTCTTGTAAATCTCCATGAGTGCATCGTAGAGGGTCATACCCCTCTCCTTATAGACGACGCACGCCTCCGCTATCAGCATTGAAGCGCAGATTGCGTCCTTGTCTCGAGCAAAGCCGCCCGCCAAAAAGCCATAGCTCTCCTCAAAGCCAAACAGGAAAGTGCGCTCATGGGTGCGCTCACAATAATCTATCTGCTCCGAAATGAAGCGGAAGCCCGTAAGCACCTCGACTATCTCAACGTTGAATTTCTTGCAAATCGCATCGGCAAGGCGGGTGGAAACGAGCGACTTTACAACCAACCCGTCCTTGGGAAGCCTCCCCGTCGATTGATATCCGCAAAGCAGAGAATGCAGCAGAATGCCCGCTATCTGATTGCCCGTCAGAACCGCCCACTCGCCGTCGGTCTTTTTTACCGCAACGCCGAGGCGGTCGGAGTCGGGGTCGGTGGCAAGTATCACGGTTGCGCCGTTTTTATTGGCAAGCCTCTTTGCAAGCGTGAATGTTGCAGGGTCCTCAGGGTTTGGAGCGGTGACGGTTGGGAAGGTGCAATCGGGGTTTTCCTGCTCTCGCACCACCGAAACGCTGCTGATGCCTATCCTGTTGAGCAGGGTTCGCACAGGCACATTTCCGCTGCCGTGGAGCGGGGTGTAGACGAGCTTTAGATACTTTCCTTTGCGCCTTACAAGTTCAGGCTGGAGCAACAGGCTCTGCGTTGCAGCATAATACGCCTCGTCCACATCCTCCCCGATTAAAACTATTCTGCCTTCCTTGACTGCGGTTACATAGTCGATATAGGCGGTTTCAAAGTCGGGGACGGCTTTTATCTTCTCGGTTATCGCATCCGCCTCCTTGGGTGCCACTTGGCCGCCGTGCGACCAGTAAACCTTATATCCGTTGTACTTCGGCGGATTGTGACTTGCGGTTATGACTATACCCGCAGCACAACCCAGATGCCTTATCGTAAACGAAAGCTGAGGCACCGAGTGCAGGGTTGAATACAAATAGACCTTGATGTTATGCGCCGCAAGCACGCAGGCGCTCTCCCTTGCAAACAGGTCGGAGAATCTGCGGCTGTCGTAGGCGATGCATACGCTTATCGGCTTGTCTGAAAGCTCCTTTAAGTAGCGTGAAAGCCCCTCGGTTGCCCTCCTCACGTTGTAAACGTTCATGCGGTTGTCGCCTGCACCGATGACGCCCCGAAGCCCCGCCGTGCCGAACGACAGTCCGGTATAAAATCGCTCCACTATCTCGTTCATGTCATCCTTGATTGCATACAGCTCCGTCTTGGTGTTTTCATCGACAAGCGGGCTGCCGAGCCAGAGATGATACCTTTCCAATGCGTTCATGTCCTTACCTCCGAATTAATAATTTTTTTGCAAGCCCATGCTGCAGCAACAAGTCCGCATGTGCCCGTTACGGGCGCAAAGCTGCCGACACGCCGAGCTTCATTCAGCGAGGGTTTCTCCTTTGAGAATACCACAGAAACACCCCGAATGTCCAGCCTTCTCAACTCTTTTCTGAGTTTTCTTGCAAGCGGGCAATATTCGGTCTTTTCTATATCGGTTACCGTGAATGCGGTGGGATCCGTGCGGTTGCCCGCGCCGAGACAGCTTATGAACGGAATATCGTTTCGCTTGCAATATTCTATGATGGAAACCTTGCCGTTTAAGTCATCTATCGCATCTATGACAAAGTTTGCGTTCTTGGGGATGAGGTTTGAAACGTTCTTTGCCGTAAGCACTGCCTTTAGGCCCGTAATCTCGGCATCGCTCACCTGATTCAGCCTTTGCTTGGCGGCTTCGGTCTTTGCCATGCCTATAAAGTCCTTTGAGGCGAAGATTTGGCGGTTGAGATTGCTGCTTTCAACCTCGTCCCCGTCTATCAAAATCAATCTTCCGACCCCGCTTCTTGCAAGGCTCTCTGCGGCATGACCGCCCACGCCGCCTATGCCAACGACGACGACGAGCGCCGCCTTCAGCCGCTCCATCGCCTCCGCTCCAAACAATAATTCTGTTCGCTCAAGGCTCATAGGCAAAGCTCCTTCAAGCTCTCAAACGTCCGCCCCTCAATCGTGAGCCGCTTGGAAAGAAGCTGCTGGGTTTTGCAGCGTCGCTTTCTATTCTCCGCATAGTCGCCGTAACGGTCACAGCCCAAAATCGGATGGTTTATCGCTGCAAACTGCACCCTAATCTGATGCGTTCTGCCCGTTATAAGCTCAATTTCCGCCTTGCTCAGGCCCTCTCTCCTTTGCAATATCTTATAGGCAAGCTCCATTCTCAACGCACCCGCCTCCTCCTTTTTGCAAAGCACCATGCCCTCGCCTTCCTTTTTGGCGTAATTCACAAGCCTGCCCTCGTTTGGGAGGTCTTCGCCCACCAAGATGGCGTGGTATATCTTCTTGACCTTATGATGATAAAAAAGCTCCGAAAGCTCGTCATGTCGCAGTTCATTCTTGGCAAAGACGCATACGCCCTCGGTATTTGCATCGAGCCGATGAACCGCAAAAAGCGGTGAATGTATCGAGTTCAGTTCCGATAAAAGCTCCTCGGTAACCTCGGCTCCCTTGTGCTTATCGACGACAAGGATGCCCTCGTCCTCGTATATCGCACTGCATACCGAGAACGCAGGCAGATAGCGAAGCTGGGTTGTAAATTCGTTCCACGGGGGAATTGAGTAAAAGGTCATGGGTTCATTCTGAGTCGGATGCAGGATTGTGAGTGCATAGGACCAAAGCCGAATCTGCGTGCCCACCCGAGCGTTGGGGTGATAGCGTTGATCCCCCACTATCGGCAGTCCCGCATTTGCAAGCTGAACCCGAATCTGGTGCGGGCGTCCCGTGAAAAGTTCAACATCCACAAGCGAACGTCCTTCCGCCCGTGCCAAGGTACAATAGCTCAGCCTTGCTATCTTTGCATCCTTCGTGTTCTCATCCGCAACATGGGATGAAAAGGTTTTTTCGTCCTTTACGAGCCAATCTGTAAGGTCATCCTTTGGCTTGGATATGCCGTCTGCGATGGCTATATAGCGTTTTTTCGCCTTGCGGGACTTGAACTGTTCGGTAAGCCGTGCCGCTGCCTTGGAGGTCCTTGCAAAGACCATGACTCCGCCTACGGGACGGTCAAGCCTGTGTACAAGCCCGAGATAGACCTCGCCGGGCTTTTTATACTTTTCCTTGACATACGCCTTCAAAAGCGTGAGCAAGTCCTCATCTTGGCTCGCATCGCCCTGCACCGGCATGTTGACGGGCTTTTCTACCACCAGCAGGTGGTTGTCCTCATATAGAATTTTTATCTCACTCGTCATAGACCGCAAAGGTGTCGAGGACGTTCATTATCAGCGCCTCGGTTGAAGCTCTTGTGTCGGCAGTCGCTACTGCGGAGATGCGATATAGTCGCTGCCCCTCATACCAAAAGATGTTATAGCAGGTATATGCGTTGAGCTCGTATTCGTTCCACTTTGCGCTGACGGTCTTTCCTGCAATATCCTCAAAGCTATTGTTCGGTGCATTTTCAAGCACCTCCGCCGCCTTGTTTTGCAGGTTTTCATCCATATTGCCCTCATACTCGTAGCTAATTATTCCAAACAGGCTCTCTTGATCCTCGTTGTGGCGAAGATACATGAACTCGCTCGAAAGCTCCTGTGCCTCTGCCCAAGCCGAATCGCCTATCAGCCAGCCCTCCTCGGAAAGCGTAAACGACAGATGTTGGTAGGCGCTCACGATATTTAGAGGGTATTCGAGCTCCAAAGGCTCCTCCGCACTCTCAAATGAACTCATAATTGAAAACGTAGGCTCGGGGGTCGGCTCCTCGGTCTCCTCGGGTTCCTTCGTTGTGCGATTTATTGCAATCGGCTCCTCGGTAGTGTCCAACAGGATTGAAAAATCTTCGGTTTGTCCACAGCCCATAAAAATCAAGGGTAAAAAGAGAAGTATAAGAAATCTTTTCATATTATTCCTCCACTATCGGCACAAAGCTCTCTATTATTTGGGCAATCACGCCCTCGACTTCCGCCTGTGTAATCTCATCATAGGTGGCTATAAGCGTGTAGTACCTTTCTCCTACCGACCACAAAACGATTATCGCCTGCACCGTTTCCTCGTCAACCTGTTGGGTGTAGTAGCACATTGTTGCCTGCCCGTCGGCGTTGGGAACGGGAACGAAGTACATCGCAGATACCGAATAGCCCTCGGTAGCACGCATCTCATTTATCATGGATTGGAAAAGCGCATCGGGCTCCGTGTTCGCTATATCGCAGCGAAGTCGTATCAGCGCATTCCCTTGCGAATCCGTCGGACGGAATACCGCTCCGTTCGTTTCGATGCCAAACGGTACAAGCTCTGAAAGTCCATACGTCCAGTCCGTATTCGATATCGAAACCTCGAAGGCATACTCCGTGCTCGTGTAGGTAAAGCCTCCACCCTCTATGCTTACAACATAGGGGTCGGGCAGGGGCGTAGGCGTTGCAGTGGGCTCCGGCGTAGGCGTTGGGGCAGGCGTGGGGGTGGGAGTAGGTGTGGGCGTTGCAGTAGGCGTTGGAGAGGGTGTAGCCGTAGGTTCGAGCGTAGGCTCCTCAGTTGGAACCGTCGTCGGCGCGGGAGTGGGCTCCTCGGTGGGTTCGACGGTTGCCACGATTTCACGGGCAGTATCCAAGACCGCACAGCCGCTTAAAAGCAGCGTTGCAGCGAGGAAAAGAATAAAGAGCTTTTTCATAAGAACAGTACCTCCGAAAAGATTTACATATGCCAGCGTGCGCTTGCACCGCAGGGCAGGCAGAGACCGCCCCGCCTTATAGGAAGCCCCACTTCATCGGAAATGCAATCTCCCTCGGGCAGCGCAAGCGACAGCACATTTTTTAGAACAGACGGCGCAAGGCCGGTGGTGTAGGAGTTCAAAAGAAAGAAACAGGGCTTGTCGGAGAGCAGCTTTGCGCAGTCCGAAACAAGTGAAAACAGGTCATCCTCTATCTTCCACATCTCGCCCGTGGGCCCCCTGCCGTAGCTCGGCGGATCCATGATGATTGCATCATAGCGGTTGTTGCGCCTTATCTCCCGCTTTACAAACTTTACGCAGTCGTCAACTATGTACCGAACGGGGCGGTCGGACAGCTTGCAGGCTGCAACATTGTCCTTTGCCCAAGCGACTATGCCCTTTGCGGCATCAACGTGGCAGACCTCTGCGCCCTCCCGAAGGGCAGCGCAGGTTGCGCCTCCGGTATAGGCAAAAAGATTCAAAACTTTTACGGGCGCACCGTGTTCCCTTATCCTGCTGCGCATCCAATCCCAGTTTGTCGCCTGTTCGGGGAACAGCCCCGTGTGCTTAAAGCCCGTGGGTCGCACGATAAAGCTGAGATCCTTGTATTTTATCTGCCAGCTTTCGGGAAGCGGACGGGCAAACTCCCAATGCCCGCCACCGCTTTTGGAGCGCAAATATACCGCATCGCAGGGACTTTTTTCCATCGTCCAAACCGCCTGCGGATCGGGGCGCAGCAGCGTAAAGCTGCCCCATCGCTCGAGCTTGTCTCCATTGCCCGCATCTAAAATTTCATAATCCTTCCACTCGTTCGACAAAAACATCTTAAACACGCACTCCTTCATAATGCAGTATATCACATACGGTTTGCCGTGTCAAAAGGAGTTAATCGCAATACGGAGACATAGGATGAGATTTGCCGATAAAAAAGCCGCCGTTGTCGGCGACTTTCAGTTCGTCAAAAAACTCTGTTTTTTGCCGGAGGCTAACCGCAGCTTGCCTGCATCGCTATGCGCTGCGGACGGCAATCTGCACAAGGAAACAGCCCTAAAGGGCAATCCGTTCCGACGTACACGCCGTCGGAGCCGGGTTATGGTCAAGGGGTTGCGACCCCTTGAGAACCCCAAAAGGCTTTTTGGGCTATCCCTCTATGTTCTCGAGTTTTACGATATGCCGCAGGATTTTGGAGGCGTCGGAAGCCGCTATTTCTCCGTTTTTATCGACGTCTGCGTTGAATCTTTGATTGTCGCTGAAATAGGCTTCAAGATGTACGACAAAGCGTAGAACCTTGGAAGCATCGGCAGCCTCTATGCTGCCGTTGCCATCGACGTCGCCCGGCTTTCTTGCTACCGCAAAATAGACCTTATCACAGGCGGCTGCGAGCGCTTTGTAGGCTACATCTATCTCGTTTTGCACCCGTGCCGATACCAATGCCTCCTTTGCATCTTCAAGTGCGGCCTGAAACTCTGCGATATCCTCTTGGCTGTGGCAAAAATAGCTGCCCGATGCAACCTCGTCCTCGCTTGTGCCCACGACTATCGTGTCGAAGCCGTCCGCCCTTGAAACTACGGAGTTTAACGCCCTAAAGTCGAGCGGGGGCACGACCTTGAAGGTGCTGTAAATATCCACAAGCCGCTTCAATGCTGCATCTATTTCGGCTTGGTTGCTCCGTCTGGGGATTGTTCCAATGAGCTTATACGCTGCAATATAGGCTTCTTCGGCTTGCTGCGCTGCGTAAGTTCCGTCGGAGCATAACGTTCCCGGAGGATAGGCACCCGTATCGGAGGTTATGATCGCATCGTTCACGTCACCGAAAATTTCCGTATGGAGCATAAACAAGGCAAAGCACAATTCCTTATAATTGGGGAGTTCGCCCTTGACGGTGATACGTGTGGAAGCGCTAAGGTTCGTTCCGTCATTGGTGTATGCCGTTATTGTCACCGTACCCGACTTGTAACCCTTAACGTAACCGTTTACATCCACGCTTGCGATGCTCGGGTCGCTTGAAACATAGGTTACTCCGCTTACTGTTGCATTGTTAGGAGACACGGTAGCATGAAGCCTTATTTCCTTTTCCTCTCTGGATATGTCCAATTCATAGTTTGAATAATAGAAGCTCACTCCCGTTGCAGGCGTCGGAAGCATTACTGTCAGCGTATAGCTTGCTCTTTTGTTGCTGCCGTCGAGTGCCGTCGCCGTGATGGTCGTAGTTCCCGTTCCCACAAGATAGGCAACCCCCGTTTCATCGGTGTAGGCCACATCCTTGTTTGAACTCGATAGAATCACATAGGGCATCGTTGCGTTTGAAGGCTCGCCTGTAAGCTGCGGCATCGGTATGCCTCCCAAGCTATAAGAGTTATTCGGTATAGTGTACTCCAATTTGTTCGACTCGAAATACAGCTTGCCCGTTCTTACAAATTGAGTTGCCCCGTACGGAACCTGCGGTGTAAAGCTCGATTCTCTGATATAGTAGAAATTGGAGGTTCTGTCCAGCGTATGCCCATTCAAGTTCATCTTCCTGTCCTCGGGTATCAACTTTTTTCCGCTGATAGAACAGTTGCGCTGCAAAACCACATCATGGTCGAGGATATAAAAATCGGTCAAGGGCATCAGCTTGAACGCCACAACGCTCGGATCGGATACATCCATATTCTCAGCAAACTCGGTATCCTCTACTGTAACCTGTGCATTTTTAATATCGGAGCTGTGACCGATGAAATAAAAGGGTGCGAACATATCGCTGTTTTCAACGATCAAATCGTTGCCCGCATAGAGAACATGCGCATAATCCTCATCTTGTTGCAATCTGACCGTTGAATCGCGAATGACTATATCGCCCTCTACGGTGGCAACCATATAGAGCCCCCAATCTGCTCCGTTGGAAGATGTCAGAATGCCGCTGCCTTCAGTTGCAATTATATCGCCGCTTACTACGGTTACACCGTTCCTCACATAAAGATTTGAAGCAACAAGCTCGATATTGCCATTTAGTGTTTCATAATATTTTGCATCTGCGAAGCTGTTTTTAATCGTCATATCTCCTTCGGAAAAGAACGCATAAGCACGGCTGTTGCAATCCGTTACAGTCAGTTCTTCACAGATAACCTCCGAACTTGCATCAAAGTTCATGTTGGCAAGCTCTAACTTGCCGTAACAAAACGTATCGCAGGTATATTCGATAAATTCGGGGAAATAGCTTTGAAGCTCGCTATGGCAGGTAATGCCCTTCCAACCACGCCCTACATAAAGCCTGCTGCTTTCTCCCCCTCCGGTTATGCTCAAGTCTCTGTAACTTATCAGCTGCATGTTGACTGATAAATACCTGTCCTTCTCTATATAAAGAGGTTTTGAAGATTCCTCTGCAATCAGATATTCAAGATTGAATACTCCCACCATAGTAACCTTGGATACGTCTGCCCCGATGACAACGGAGTATCCCGTTTCCTTGACGCTTTGCAAATAGGTAGACTCAATCTTAATCTCGGCAGCGTGCAGATACAGCGTGTTATCGACAAAGGTGAAGCTCGGGTCGGTCTCGGTTAAAATATTCTTGCCGTTTACAAGCCAGTACTCCTGCTCCCCGCTTCGCATTTGGTGTTGCGGCTCTTCGGCTTCTTCCTCTTTGGCGTCTTTGGCCGGCGCAATTTGGCTTAAGGCCAAAAGTTCATGAAGCCTGTCCGCATCCTGTCCTGCACCTATAAGTG
This sequence comes from Clostridia bacterium, assembly GCA_030526995.1. GTDB lineage: Bacteria > Bacillota > Clostridia > Christensenellales > CAG-138 > JAQUTY01. The sequence continues at coordinate 16,615 of JAUNBP010000014.1, read as the reverse complement.
CCTCTGCGCCTATTTTGGCGGCCTCGACGGGTCCCAAATAGTCCCCATAAGAAAAACCGCCCTCGCCTTTACCGTCGATTTCAATTTCAACGTTTTCGGCAAGCGCAGGCAAGGCTGATATGCTCATTATGCAGCATAACAGTATGGATAGTAAGCGTTTCATATCTTGCTCCCGACTTTTTATTTGAGCCATTGTTAAGCTCAATTTAAGCATAACATAGGTCGGGAACTTTGTCAAATATGGCCCAAAAGGGTTTAGAATATATTATAGAGCAGGAGCAGGGGTATCGGGAGCAGAATTGCAAATATCGAGTTGAACACCTTGACCTTTGTTGCGCCCAAGAGGTTTAAGCCCACGCCTATGACGAGGATTGAGCCTACTGCGCCCATCTCAACTATTGTTGCAGCGGTCAAAACAGGCGCCGCTATCCCTGAAATCAGCGAGATGCCGCCCTGATAGATTAGCACCGACACCGCCGAGAGCAGCACCCCTGCGCCAAGCGCTGCGGAGAGCAAAAGTGCGGAGATGCCGTCCATTATGGCCTTTGTAAAGAGCAGGCTGTAATCGCCGTTCATGCCCTCTTGCATTGCGCCCGTGACCGCCATGGCTCCGGTTACAAACAAGAGGGTTGCGCTCATAAAACCCTCGGAAAATCTTGTATTCTCGCTGCTGCGGTTCAGCTTTTCCGAAAGTCTGTGCAGCCGTCCGTCTATGTCTATCCATGCGCCCAAGACCGTTGCAAGCACTACGGACAGCACGGCTACCATGACGTTTTGGCTCTCTATCGCACCCGAAACGCCGATGAACACCGTGACAAGACCCAGCGCCTTCATTACCCCGTCGGTGATGCGTGGGGGCAATCCCTTTTTGATAAAAAGCCCCAACGCACCGCCTACGAGTATTGCGCCCGTATTTACGAGCGTTCCTATCATCTCTTTTGCACCGAAAGCGTTACGGTCTCGCCGTTGATGCTCCACTCCTTCTCGTAGCCCGAGATGGTATTGCCGATGCTTTCGGCAAGCGTGTCCGCCATGATATCCTTATCGAAACGGGCAAAGATATCGCTTATATATTCAGAACCGTTATAGCCTATATCGATGTGGTCGGCTACCTCAAAGCCCGCACTCTTGCGCATGGTCTGCAGCTTGCTGACAAGCTCCCTCACCACGCCCTCGTCTATGAGCTCGGGGCTTAGGTTCGTATCCAAGACGACGGTGAGGTTGTTGTCGCTTTCGGAAACGAGCCCTGCCCGCTGCTCGACGCTGACTAAGACGTCATCCTTGTTAAGCGTTACAGTTGTTCCGTCCAGCTCAAACGAGTATTCCCTGCCCTCGTTGTGCGCCCTGACTATGAGGTTGCCTATATTTGCATCGGTGGCAAACAGGGCGTTTATCTTTGGAAGCAGCCTGCCGTAGCGAGGCCCCAAGGTCTTTAGCTGCGGCTTTACCCGATAGCTTACAAGCTCGGAGGCATCGGAGACGAAGCTGACTGCCTTTAGGTTGAGCTCCTCCTTGATTATCTCCGCATAGGAACCGTCAAGCGGCTCACGCTGAACGTACATGTTTGCAAGCGGCTGGCGAACCTTCATGCTCGCAGTGTTTCTTGCGCTTCTGCCAAGGGTTACTATATCCAAAACGGCGTCCATGTTGCTTTCAAGCTCGGCATTGACAAAGCTCTCATCGAAGTGCGGAAAATCGCAAAGATGCACGCTCTCGGGTGCGCTCTTATCCACGCTTCTTACAAGGTTTTGATACATTTCCTCGGTAATAAACGGGACGAACGGGGCACATACGAGCGTTAGGGTCTTTAAGACCGTGAAAAGGGTCATGTATGCGGCTTCCTTGTCGGGGGTCATCTCGCTGCCCCAATAGCGCTCACGGCATCTGCGAACGTACCAATTGGAAAGGTCGTCGGTAAACCTGCCTATCTCCCTGCCCGCCTCGGTTATCTTGAGGCTCTCAAGGCAGGTATCCACCTTCTTTACGAGCGTGTGCAGCCTTGACAGCACCCACCTGTCCATGACGGTGAGGTTCTCCTTCTTCAGGCTGTGCTTTGTCGGATCGAAGGAGTCTATCTCGGCATAGAGGATGTAGAAGGCATAGGTGTTCCAAAGCGTGCCCATGAACTTGCGCTGATACTCCGAAACGCTCTCCATAGAGAAGCGCGACGGTAGCCACGGCATGGAGCCGGTGTAGAAATACCAGCGCACGGCATCGGCGCCCTGCTTGTTCAAAACGTCCCAGGGGTCGACTACGTTTCCGACGTGCTTGGACATCTTCTTGCCGTCCTTGTCGCAGACCAGTCCCAAGACCACGCAGTTTTCAAACGGTGCCTTGTCAAACAGGCAGGTGGCAATCGCCATTAGGGTGTAGAACCAACCCCTCGTCTGATCTATCGCCTCGCTTATGAAGTTTGCGGGGTACCTGCGCTCGAACTCCTCCTTGTTCTCAAACGGATAGTGCCATTGCGCAAACGGCATCGAACCGGAATCGAACCAGCAGTCTATAACGTAGGGCTCTCGCTTCATCGCCTTGCCGCAGACGGGGCAGATTACTTCGACGTTGTCGATAAAGGGCTTGTGCAGCTCGATATCCTCGGGGCAGTTGTGGCTCATCCTTTTAAGCTCTTCCTTGCTCCCTATCGCATGAACGTGTCCGCACTCGCAGACCCATAAGGGCAGCGGTGTGCCCCAGAAACGCTCCCTTGAAAGTGCCCAGTCGATAACGTTCTCCAAGAAATTGCCCATGCGCCCTTCCTTTATGGTTTCGGGCGCCCAATTGACGCTTCGGTTGAATGCCATCAGCTTATCCTTGACCTCGGTTATCTTTACAAACCAGCTTTCGCGGGCGTAGTATATCAGAGGCGTGTCGCAACGCCAGCAGAACGGATAGCTGTGCGTGAAGGTCGGCGCCGAAAGCAGCTTTCCGCTCGTCTTAAGATCCTCCAATATCAGCTTGTCGGCATCCTTTACGAACACGTCGTCCCAAGGCGTACCGCCACACATATGGCCCGAAGCGTTGACGAACTGCAAAATCGGAAGCTCCCAGTCCTTGCCTACCCTGTTATCGTCCTCTCCGAAGGCGGGAGCAATGTGGACTATGCCCGTGCCGTCGGTGAGGGTAACGTAATCATCGGCTACAACTCTGTAACCCTTCTTCTTGCCAAAGTTTGTGGGCAGCTCGAACAAAGGCTCATACTCAACGCCTATAAGGGCATCGCCCTTGAATTTATCCAAAATCTCGGCGTTTTCGGACAGCACCGAGGGAACGAGTGCATCCGCTAAGATGTACTCCTGCTCCTCAAAGCGAACCCGCACGTAGGTCTCATTCGCATTGACGCAGAGTGCAACGTTGGAGGGCAGTGTCCACGGGGTCGTTGTCCATGCCAAGAGCGCAGTGCCACTGCCGTCTTTTAAGTAGAACTTTGCAATCGCTGAGGTTTCCTCAACGTCCTTATAGCCTTGGGCTACCTCGTGTGAGGCCAGCGAGGTTCCGCAGCGGGGGCAGTAGGGAACTATCTTATGACCCTTGTACAAGAGCCCCTTGTCGAATATCGTCTTTAGTGCCCACCAGACCGATTCGATGTAGTTGTCGTCGTAGGTGACATAGGGGTTTTCCATATCCGCCCAGTAGCCCACTCGGTCGGACATGCTCTCCCACTCGCCCTTGTACTTCCAGACGGATTCCTTGCACTTGGCGATGAACGGCTCCAAGCCGTACGCCTCAATCTGCTCCTTGCCGTCCAAATGCAGGAGCTTTTCAACCTCTAACTCAACGGGAAGCCCGTGAGTGTCCCAGCCCGCTTTTCTAAGGACGTCGTAGCCCTTCATCGAGCGGTAGCGGGGGATTATATCCTTTATGCTCCTTGTAAGCACATGGCCTATGTGCGGCTTGCCGTTCGCCGTCGGCGGGCCGTCGTAGAAGGTGTAGGGCTCGCAGCCCTCGCGCCACTTGACGCTCTTTTCAAAGATGCGATGCTCCTTCCAAAACTTCAAAACTTCCTGTTCGCGCTCGGTAAAGCGCAGGTCTGTCGATACTTTCTTGTACATCTCTTCCTCCAAAATAAAAATCTTCGTCCCGTAAAAGGACGAAGAATAATCTTTCTCCGCGGTACCACCTTAATTGGCATTGTGCCCAACTCATTATCCTATAACGCAGGGTTGCGGATAGGCTTACTCAATTCAGCCCTCGGCTCAAAGGTGATATTCAAGGGAAGCCTCAAACTGCCTTACACCAATCGCAGCTCGCTTTTTGCGCCTCTCCCTCTACTCGTCCTCGTCAACGCTTTGTGACATTATAACCGCTTTAACCCAATTTGTAAACAGGTTTTTTATTGCAGCTTACAATATCTTGCCCCAGTCGGTTCTGAGGGAATTGGACTTTATGTAGCCGAATTCGTCAAGATACTGTATCTTTACCCAGCCGTCCTCGGGTTCGGACAGCACCTTTACTGCCGTGTCGGTGGGAACCTTGCAGATTCGGTTATCGTTGCTGACCTTGGGTTCGGTGTACATCCAGACCGTGGATTTTATGAGCTTTGCTTCCTCGGTCGTGTCGGGCGTGCCGTCCTCATTGAAGGTGACGTGGCCCCGCATCATGTAGCCCTCCCGCTTGCCGTTACTGACCTTGATCCATGCCTCGTTTATTTGCAAGACCTCCAAAACGTCGCCCTCGCTTGCCTTGAACACGCTGGAATATTCCCTGCCGCAGCCCTTGCGTGCCCGAGCGCCGTCAACCGTCACTATGCAGGTCGGGTTTTCCATAGGCTCGACGTCGTAAAAATTCTTTTGCAGCGCATTGTACTCACTGAACGAAAGCGAGGTCTTGAGTGCCTTTGCCACATCCCGCTGACGGGGTTCGCTATCGGTCACCTCAACCGTTGTGCCGGGGCAGGCATAGTAATAGAGCCACTTTGCATCCTCAACGTAGAGGCGGACGCAGCCGTGCGACACGTTGGTGCCGAGCCGCTTGAAGGCTCCGCTCTGCATTGAATCGACGTCCCGCTTGTTGAACATTATCGAATGGAAGTAGACGCTTCCCACTATCTGTACCCAATAGCGGGCATACTCGCTGCCGTAGTTTGCAAACTTGCCGAAGCGCTCCCTGCCGCCTATCTTCCATATGCCCGTGGGTGTGGGGGTGCCTATGTCCTCCGGATCCTCGGGATCCTCCGGCTCGGTGCTGCCGGTCGTACAAAGGAATCTGCGGACGATTATCGTATATTCGCCCGCCTCATCCCTCTCATACACGGTCACAAACTGGTTTTTTAAGTCCAGCACGATATAATACTTATCCGGATCGGTGTTTTTCAGCGCATCCAAAGCGCTCGCCTGCTTAGGTGCAATCGCCAAGGAGCAGACTAAAAACAGCGCTGCCATCAATACCCCAATGACCCTTTTCATTCCTCCCTGTTCCTCCCGTTATTTAATCCCAAATTCGGTAAGCCATCAAAAAGTGACTCGTCCAGTAGGTCGTATTTATGCTGTCTCGTATGACGACCTTGCCCTTGCCCGAGCCTGCGTCAATCATCTTGCCATTGCCAAGGTAGATTCCTACGTGCCCCGTGGACATGGAACTGCCCTTGAACACTAAAACGTCGCCTCGCTTTAGCTCGCTCATGCTCGTTATTCGCTGATACTTGCTGCAGGTTCTCCAGCCTATGCTGGTCATGTAGCTCTGATTCACGCCCGCCTGATTTAAGCACCAATAGACGAAGCCCGAACAGTCAAAGGTGTTTGGCCCCTTGCCGCCTCGCACGTACTTGGAACCTAATTTGCTTTCGGCTATTGCGATGAACGCTTCAACGCCCTCGCCGTAGTCTATCGTGCTGCCCGATGAGCCGGTGTCGCTCGATGAACTGCTGTTCGAAGAGCTGCTGCTTGAGCTGCTCGACGAACTGCTGCTCGAACTACCGGATGAGCTGCTCGAGGAGGTGGTTGTCTTTGCCTTCTTTGCACTGTCGGAGAGCAGCTTTGCCATGGTGTTTGCGCCCACGACGCCGTCGCTCGTAAGCCCGTTACGGGACTGGAATGCCTTGACCGCTGCCGTGGTTACATCGCCGTAGTAGCCCGTGTCGGAGCTCGAGGACATATAACCGTAATGGGCAAGCCGCTGCTGAATCTTTTTTACATCGTCTCCACTCATGCCGGTCTTAAACGTGAACTTCTTTGCATCCGAACTCATGAGCGTTTCGGTGGTAGTCCTGCCGAGACAGCCGTCTACGACAAGGCCGTGCGCATCCTGAAATCTTCTCACGGCGGCCTGCGTCATTGCTCCAAACACGCCGTCGGGCTCGCAGGCAAGATAGCCCAACTCATAGAGCCGCTTTTGATAGTTCTCTATCTCTTCGTTCTTGTCGCCTACGGCATAGAAGTTTGCTATCGGCGTTTCACCGAGCAGGACTTCAAACGCCTCGGAATCTATTTCCTCCGATGAACTCAGTCCGTTCTTTGAGCGAAACCGCTTTACCGCTTCGGAGGTGTCCTCATCGTAAACCAAGTCGGGAGTCAAAGAGAAATAGCCAAGCTCGGAGAGTCTGTCTTCTATTATAAAGACCTCCTCGCTGACCTCGCCCTCGGCTATGGCATAGGTCTTGGCGTTTTCATCGAACAGTTTTAAGAAGGTTTCATCGTCGACCCTGCCGGTAATCTCGAGTCCGTTGCAGCGTTGGAAACGGCTTATCGCCTCCTCTATGCCTTCCGAATACTCGGTTTCGGGCTGATCGAAGTCCATGTATTCCAAAACCATGAGCTGAATCTGAATATCTAAAACTATGGGCTCATCCATGCCCGTTCTTATTATATCACCGTTCAACGGGTGTACCGTGGGTTCGGGTGAGGGGGTTGCCGTAGGTGAGGGCGTGGGGTCGGGCGCCTTCTCGGGCTGCGGGGTTGGGGTTGCTTCAAGCGAGAGCAGCGCAACCTCCTCCATTACGGGAGTCGCCGTAGGCGTTACTTCGGGCGTACTCGTTGCAAAAATTCCTGTGACCTCTATCGCCCGCCGTCCGTCGGGACTGTTAAGGTACAGCCCAACAGCGCAGACCGCAACCAAAAGAACGCCGATAACACCCCATGCTATGGACATCCTTTTAAGTCTTTTCTTCGTTTTCTCGTTTCTTTGCTGTTGCTCCATCCATTTCTCCTCAAATTCGGATAAAATCTTACGCTATCATTTTACTATATTCCTTGCGACAGAGTTGTAAACTCAAAGTTAATATTCTTCGAAATGAAGGCTCGAAAAAAGAACTTTTTGTGTCGAAAAAAATTTTTACTTGCATTTTACCCTATTATACTTGCGTTTTTTCGGCATATCGTTCAAAATAGGAGTGAGCGTTTTTTTAGCTTTGAGGAAAGTTGGGAGGAAAACTTATGAGTCCGTTTGTTGAAGGCCTTTTAACCTTTTTGTTGGGTCTTACTTTTACCCTGTTCGGCATGAACCAGATGAGCCACGGCTTGGAGCGAATGTCGGGCGGCAAGCTGGAAAATGTGCTGGAGTCCGCTACTACATCCAAATCTCAATTCCCGATTCTCGGCAGATTAAAGGGCATGATAATGGGCTGTGGCATCACCGCCCTCGTGCAAAGCTCCTCGTCTACCACGGTTATGACCGTAGGCTTTGTAAACTCGGGCATGATGAAGCTCGAACAGGCCGTGGGCATCATCATGGGTGCTAATATCGGAACCACCATCACGCTGTGGATTTTAGCCCTCACGGGATTGGAATCGGACCTATGGTACGTTGAAATTTTTAAGCCCTCGTCCTTCTCGCCGGTGCTTGCCATAATCGGCATCGCATTATTGCTCTTTTCAAAGAAGAACCGCCGCAAAGATCTTGGCATCACCTTTGTCAGCTTTGCGGTTTTGATGTTCGGAATGTCGCTGATGAGCGACACCTGCTCGCAGCTTGCAAACAACGATATCGTCACCGAAATCTTCGTTGCCCTGCAAAATCCCATTTTGGGACTTTTGGTAGGCGCAGCCTTTACGGGCGTTATTCAAGCCTCCGCTGCCACCATAGGTATCGTTCAGGCGCTTGCAGTGACCGGAGCCATTACCTACAGTGCGGCGATTCCAATCATCCTCGGTGCGAACATCGGCACCTGCGTCACCGCCCTAATCTCCTGTATCGGAGCGAATCGCAGTGCAAAGCGCACCGCAGTTGTACACCTGATGTTCAACATCGTGGGAAGCATCGTTTTGATGGCCGTGTTCTACGGGGCAAACGCCATCTTTGACTTCCCCTTCATGGGTCAGCCGCTCGATGCGGTCAACATCGCACTCATACACACCATATTCAACGTTGCGGCAACCGCCCTTCTCCTTCCTATGGGCAACCTCCTTGCAAAACTCGCCTACCTGATTGTCAAGGACAAGCCCAACGAGAAGGCCGTGCCGGTCACGCTCTTGGATTCTCGCTTCCTTGCAACCCCGGGCTTTGCGATTGAGCAGTGCGGAACCGTTACCGATAAGATGGCTCGCCTTGCCAAGGACACCCTGAGCAACGCCTTCTCCCTTCTCAATAAGTGGGATGACAAGCTCGCCGATACGATAGCTGAGGATGAGGAGCATCTCGACCGTTACGAGGACAAGCTCGGAACCTACCTCGTGCGCCTGTCCGAGCAATCCCTCGATGAGAAGGAAAGCCGCAGAACCAACCAGCTCCTGCACGTCATCGGCGACTTTGAACGCATCGGAGACCATGCGCTGAACATCCTCGATTCCGCTCGTGAAATCAAGGAAAAGAACCTGAGCTTCTCGCCCGAGGCCAAACATGAGCTTTCAATCATGATAGCAGCCGTTGAGGAGATTGTGGAGCTTTCGTTTAACTCCTATTTCAACAATGATGTTGCGATTGCAAACCGTGTTGAACCGCTTGAGGACATCGTGGACGCTTTGCAATCCGAGCTTCGTGCCCGCCACGTCAACCGCTTGCAAAGGGGTGAATGTACGATTCAATTGGGCTTTGTGTTCAACGATTTGATATCCAACTTTGAGCGGGTTGCCGACCACTGCTCCAACATCGCAGTCGACTTAATCGAGGTTTCGCAGGCGCAGTTCAACACGCACAGTTACCTAAACGCCCTAAAGCTCGCACCCACCACCGAGTACGAACGGTACGTTGCGGAGTACACGGATAAGTACAAGCTGTAATTTTAACACTATGTATTTGGAAACGGCGGTGCAATCGTACCGCCGTTTCAGACTTTCGAAAAAGCCCTTGGGGATTTCAAGGGGTCGAAACCCCTTGACTCTTTCCGGCTTCGGCGGCGTGTACGCCGAAACGGATTGCCCTTTAGGGCTGTTACCTTGTTCAGCTTGCCGCCCGCACCGCATAGCGGTGCAGGCAAGCTGTGGTTATTATCCGGCAAAAAACAAAGTTTTTTGACGAGCTGATTGCACCGCCGTTTCGTTATGCTCCTAAATAAAGGCTTACGCCTTGCAGACCTCCATCGTCCAGTTGTGGGCATCGGGGAGTTTGCCGCACTGTATGCCGGTTAGGGTGTCGTACATGTATTGGGAGACCTCGCCTATATCTTCACCGAGGTTTAGGACGTTGTCCTTGAACACGAGTTCGCCTATCGGGGAGATGACGGCAGCCGTGCCCGTGCCGAAGGCTTCGGTGAGCTTGCCAACCTTGTAGGCGTCTATCAGCTCGTAGACCGAGATGGCGCGCTCCTCGACGGGGATGCCCCTATCCCTTGCAAGCTGCAGCACCGAATCGCGGGTGATGCCTGCCAAGATGCTGCCCGAAAGCTGCGGGGTTATGAGCTTGCCGTCTATCATGAACATTACGTTCATCGCTCCTACTTCCTCGATGTAGCGGTTGCGCTTGCCGTCGAGCCAGAGCACCTGATCGAAGCCGTGCTTTTTGGCGTCCTCGGCTGCACGGAGGCTGCAGGCGTAGTTTCCGCCGGTCTTTGCACCGCCGGTGCCGCCCTTGACCGAGCGAACGTAATTGGGCTCGATATGGATTCTGACGGGCTTTAAGCCGCTCTCATAGTAGGCGCCCGAGGGGGAACAGATGATAAAGTAGATATAGCGGTCCGCAGCGTGGACGCCGAGGGTGTTGCCCTCTGCAATCACGGTGGGCCTTAGATACAGCGAGGTGCCCGGGCTTTTGGGAACCCAGTCCTTTTCGACCTCGACTATTGTTTTCATGGCCTGAAGCTGAATCTCCTCGTCTATAGGCGGGATGCACATGCGCTCGGCGCTGCGGTTCATCCTCCTTGCGTTTTCAAGCGGGCGGAACAGGCCTATGGTTCCGTCGCTCCTCCTATAGGCCTTCAAGCCTTCGAATATCTCCTGTGCATAGTGGAGAACCGGCGAGGCGGGATCGATGTTTAGGGGGCCGTAGGGCTGAACCCTCGGACTGTGCCAACCGTCCTTTTCGTTGTACTCCATGATGAACATATAGTCCGAGAAGCTCTTGCAAAAGCCGAGTTTGCTCTCATCCTGTGGCTTTACCTTGGGTTTTTGGGTGCGGATAATCGGAATATTCATGCTGTCCTCCTTATTTTATGCAGGCTGCGCCGCGCTTAAGTGCTTCGATGTTAAGACCCACCAGTGCCGCCTTGGGCCCGGTGAAGATGTGGGATAGCATCTCGTGAATCATGTCGAACGCCACGACCTTCGTAGCCTCTATGTAGGCTCCGAGCATTACCATGTTTGCAACCTTTAGATTGCCCAACTCGTCGGCAATATCGATGCAGGGGACGTATGCCGTCCTGACGTCGGTTCTCTCCGCCTTTATCTCGATTATCGAGCTGTTGACGAGAATCAGCCCGCCTGAGACCACCGCAGGCTCGAACTTTACAAGCGAGGGCTTGTTCATCGCTATAAGCTCGGTTGGGTTTTGCACGAGCGGGGTTATGATGGGTTCATTGGAGAGGACGACGCTGCAGTTTGCAGTGCCGCCGCGCATCTCGGGGCCGTAGCTCGGAAGCCACGAGACGTCCATGCCCTCCTTCATGCCCGCCTCTGCTATCGTCTTTCCTATCGCCATTACGCCCTGACCGCCAAAGCCCGATATGATGATTTCGTGTGTCATTTCGCTTCCTCCGTTCTGTCGGCATATACGCCGAGCGGGAAATAGGGAATCATGTTGTTTTTGAGCCAGTCGATTGCCTTTAAGGGGGTCATGCCCCAGTTGGTGGGACAGGTGGACAGAACCTCAACGAAGGTGAAGCCTGCACCCTGCTGTTGAAGAGTGAACGCCTTTTTGATAGCACGCTTTGCCTTCATCAGGTTTGGGATGTCCGTGACCGTGACCCGCTCGGCGTATGCCGTGCCGTCAATCGTGGACAGGAGCTCGCACATCCTAATCGGAGAGCCGTAATGGTCCTGCTGCCTGCCGTAGGGAGCAGTTGTGGCCTTCTGCCCAACAAGTGTCGTGGGAGCCATCTGCCCGCCCGTCATTCCGTAGATTGCGTTGTTTACAAAGATGGTGGTAATCTTCTCGCCGCGCATTGCGCTGTGGACTATCTCCGCCGTTCCGATTGCGGCAAGGTCGCCGTCGCCCTGATAGGTGAACACCGTAAGCTCGGGGTGCGTGCGCTTTATGCCCGTTGCCACTGCGGGCGCCCTGCCATGCGCCGCCTCCTGCATGTCGCAGGCAAAGTAGTTATAGGCAAAGACCGAACAGCCTACAGGCGCTATGCCTACGGTTGTGCCAACAAGCCCCAATTCCTCGAGCGATTCGGCTACCAGCTTGTGAATTGTGCCGTGGGTACAGCCGGGGCAGTAATGCAGCTCGGCATCGGTTAAGCCCTTGGACTTTTGATAAACTATCTTTTCCATTTTCCGTTACCTCCCGAGAATTTTCTTTGCAGCTTCTTCTATTTCCTGCGGTGTGGGGATGATGCCGCCGCCGGTGCCTACAAAGCTGACCTTCTTTGCGCCCTCGACTGCGATTTTTACATCGTCAACCATCTGGCCCATGCTGAGCTCCACCGTGATTACAGCCTTTACGTTGGGCTTTACAGCCTCCGCTTTAAGCTGCTCTGTGGGGAAGGGCCAAAGCGTGATCGGGCGGAACAGCGAAGCCTTTATGCCCTGCTCATTGAGCCTCATGCAGGCAGCCCGTGCGACCCTGCTCATCGTGCCGTAAGCCACGAACACGACCTCGGGGTCCTCCTCGCCCGTGATGCTGTACTTTATCTCGTTTTGAACGATTGCCTCGTATTTTTTTGCGAGCTTTTGATTCTGCACGGTGCAGTCGCCGGCATCGATAAACAGCGAATTGACTATGTTGTGCTGCCTTTGCAGCTTGGTGCCGTCGGTTGCCCAAGTCTTTTTTGGCAGCTCACGCTTTTTGGGTGTTCTCCACTCTATCGCCTCCATCATCTGTCCTATCATGCCGTCCGCCAATACGACGACCGGAATCCTGTACATATCGGCAATGTCGAACGCCTCTTGAACGAGGTCGGTTGCCTCCTGAATCGTTGCGGGAGCCAAGACCACCGTGCGATAGTCGCCGTTACCGCCGCCTCGGGTCGCCTGATAGTAGTCCGCCTGCGAGGGGGCTATGTTGCCAAGCCCGGGGCCGCCTCTCATCATGTTGACGATGACCGCCGGAAGCTCGGCGCAGGCGATGTAGGTTATACCCTCCTGCTTTAAGCTGATTCCGGGCGAGGAGGATGAGGTCATAACCCTCGAGCCCGCACCCGCCGCTCCGTAGACCATGTTGATTGCGGCTATCTCGCTCTCGGCCTGCAAAAAGCAGCCGCTGACCTCGGGAAGCCTCTTTGAAAAGTATTCGGGTATCTCATTTTGCGGCGTTATCGGATAGCCGAAGAAGAACTTGCAGCCCGCCTTTATTGCAGCCTCTGCAATGGCCTCGTTGCCTTTCCATAATTCCTTTGCCATCTACTTCACCTCCCTGTAAACCGTGATGATAGAGTCGGGGCATATCCTTGCACAGCTTGCACAGCCCGTGCATTGGTCCATGTCCTTGACATGCGCAGGGTGATACCCCTTGCGGTTCGTGTTCGCTTCGTCTATCGAAACGATGTGTTTGGGACAGACCGAAATGCAAAGTTCACAGCCCTTGCACCTGTCCCTGTCAAACGTCACTCTTGCTGCCATAATCGTCCTCCCAAGGTTTTTTCATGTATATATCCATCAAAAACAGGTGTGGAATGTCCGACACCTGCTTAATCAGCCTCTTATCCGCCGCATTGTATTTGAGCGGAATGCCCGTCATTGCGGAAATTTCGTTGCACAAGAGCCTTCCCTTTTCAATCTCGTCACGGGTTGTTTCATGCAGAAGATGCGTGTTGTTCACAAGCCCCGTTACCTTCATGTTGCAGCTCTGTTCTATCGCTCTAATATAGTCTATCGCCTTTTTAGCAGTCGAGGTCTCCCTGCGGTTGGCGTTTATCACGCATAAAAGCTCGTGCGGCGTCCTTGCAAACTCCCGCTCATACCGTGCCAAGACCCTTGCGCCCACGGGGTCGCCGCCAACGTCCATAACGCCCAAAACGTTTGGCTCGAACATCGTGAGAATTTCGGGGGGCAGGGCGGGTATGTCTATCTGCATACCTCCGAGCGAAACTATCACATTCAAGCCCTTTTCGGTCAAAACCTCCTTGCGCTCACGGGTGCAGAAATAGGGGTTTACTATGTCGAGGTCGCAAAGATACACCTTTTTTTCGCCCCGCAGACTCAACGCAAGGTTTATCGCAAATTCGGTTTTCCCGCTCCCGTAATGCCCCGTAACCGCCGTAATCATCAGTAGGTCTTAACCTCCTCTTTGCCGTTTAGAACTCGAAGCGCCGCCTCGACAAGGGCGATTAGCTCATCCTCGCCCGCCATTACAACGACCGGGGCTATGAATGAAACCCGCTCCTCTATCCAGCCCGTCAACAGCTTGTCATAGGCAAAGCCTCCGGTTAAGATTATGTTGTCAACCTCGCCTTTGAGTACGGCTGCACAGGAACCTATTTCCTTTGAAATCTGATATGCCATGCCCTCGTAGTAGAGGCGGGCTTTTTCATCGCCCTCAGTTGCCCGCTTGCTTATCTCCTTGCCGTCGTTGGTGCCGAGATAGCCCATCAAGCCCCCGTTTTTAATCAATCTTTTTATAAGCGCATCGGGGGACTTCTCCTCCTGTGCGCAGATGTAGCGAACAAGTCCCGACATCGGAAGTCCGCCGCAGCGTTCTGCGGAGTAGGGGCCGTCGCCGTCCAAGCCGTTGTTAACGTCGATTATGCGGCCTCTCAGATGTGCGCCCACGGAGACGCCGCCGCCCATGTGCGCAACGATGAGGTTCATATCCTCGTAGTGCCTTCCCTGCGAGGCAGCGAAGCGCTTGGATACCGCCTTTTGATTGAGGGCATGGAAGATGGAAACCCGAGCAATCCCGTTCCAGCCCGAAAGTCGGGCAAGCGGGCAAAGCTCGTCCACTACCACCGGGTCCGCTATGAACGAGGGAATCTTGAGGGGCTCGGCTATCGCCTTTGCAAGGTGTGCGCCGAGGTTGGAGGCGTGATCGCCGTATTTAAGCGAGCGCAAATCATCGAGCATGTGCTGATTTACGGCATAGGTGCCGCCGTCCAAGGGACGCATAAGCCCGCCCCTGCCTATGACGGCTGCAAGCTCATGCTTGTCAACGCCGTTTTTTTCTATCGCCTCGTCAATGACCTTGTTTCTAAACGCCAAATCCTTGTCCATGGTGTCGCAAAGGGCAAGCTCCTTGGCGTCGTGCCGCAACACGGTTTCAAATACGGGGTTCAAGTCGTCATAGACCGCTATCTTGGTCGAGGTTGACCCGGGGTTAATTGCGAGTATCTTCATTATTGATGGCTCCTTTGATAGAGTGCAAGGCGCATGGCGAGGGCGATTGAGTTTAGCTTGGTGTCCTCGTGGTCCGATCTTGACGTTAGAACCACGGGTGCGCCCGCTCCCACCAATACGCCCGCATTGCGTGCGCCCGCTATGTAGGCGAGGCTCTTATAAAGCACGTTTCCGCTCTCTATGTTTGGCATTAAAAGTATATCGGCCCTGCCGGCAAGCGGATCGGTTATGCCCTTGTGTTCCGCACACTCGACAAAAAGAGCATTGTCGAGCGCAAGCGGCCCAATGATGCGCATACCCTTGATAAGCCCCTCCCGATTGCGCCTTACAAGCTCTGAAGCATCGACGGTGGGGGGCATCTTTTCGTTAAACTTCTCTATTGCGCATACGCAGGCTGCAATCGGGTTGCTGACGCCGAGCGCATTTTGCACCTCTCGGGCGTTCTCCAATATGCTCTGCTTTTGATCTGCGTTGGGGTACATGTTAAGTGCTGCGTCGGTAACCGTAATCAGTCGGTCGAATGAGGGAAGCTCGAACACTCCGACGTGGGACAAAAGCGGTGCCTTTCTTATTCCGTTTTCCTTGTCCAAGACCGCACGCAAAAACACCGAGGTGTCCACCAGTCCCTTCATGACTGCCTGCGCCCTGCCCTGCCGCACCAATGAAACAGCAGCAGCACATGCCGCTGCCTTATCGGAAACATCGACAATCTCGATGCCGTCGAGTGAAATGTTTTCTTTTTCGGCTATGCTCTCTATCTCGGCCTTGCTGCCTATCAATATTGCTTTTGCCATGTTCTTGTTAACAGCGCTTCGGATGGCCGAAAGGACGTAGGCGTCCTGTGCTGCCGCAACCGCAAGCGTTGGCTTGTCAAAGAGCGGCAAATCCTTTTGCAAAGAGTTAAAATCGGTAATCATATTACAGCCCCTTTCTCCACAGTTGTATGAGAAATCGACACTTGTCTGATGTCAGTTTATCTGATATACTGCTATATGTCAAGACGAGGAGCAAAGTATATTATTTTGAAAAGGAGTACGCACCGTGAAGAGCCTGTCGGAACGAACCGCAGATGCGCTGTACAACAGCATAGTCGTAAAAAAGGAATGGGCTGAAGGCGAGAAGCTGCCCAACGAAATGGAGCTTGCTTCAAGATTTATGGTGAGCCGTGCCACGCTTAGGGAGGCGGTAAGGAGCCTTGTGGTGCAGGGCTTTTTGGTGGTCAAAAGGGGCTCCGGCACCTTCATTGCAAGCAATCTGCCCAAGGATGAGGGCTTTGATGTTGCGGCGCTGGAGCGGAAGCGGGTAAGGCTGTC
The DNA here is from genome assembly GCA_030526995.1 of Clostridia bacterium. Classification (GTDB taxonomy): domain Bacteria; phylum Bacillota; class Clostridia; order Christensenellales; family CAG-138; genus JAQUTY01. Next base: position 510 of record JAUNBP010000014.1, on the reverse strand, counting down.
CGAGATGTACGAGATAAGGCTCATTTTCGAGCCGCAGTGCATAATGCTCGCCTGCGAACGTGCCACCGATGAGGAGATTGACGCCATCGAAGCGCAGGCGAAAAAGATTGAGCGGCTTTTGAAGAGCAACGGAGCTTGGCCGGATGCCGATCAGCTCTTCCATGAGATGATAGCCACCGCCTCGCATAACGAGTTCATCATGCGGCTCTTCCCTATAATCAATTCGGCGGTGCATGAGGCTATGCTTATCTCGGACAACAAAAAATCGCTCAAAAGCATGGTCGCAGCCGACAACCGCTCCATCGTCGATTTTCTGAAGGCTCGGGACGCCGAGGGCGCAAGGTCCGCAATGAGCGTACACATTCGGCATACGATACACAAGCTCGGCCTGTGAGCTGTGATGCAATTTTGCAATTTGAATTATCTATCTGTTGACTGAACCCGTCATCTGCGTGTATAATCCCATCTTTGACACTTTCAAAAAGTCAAGTCCCCCAAAACCCGAGGAAA
>JAUNBP010000013.1 GCA_030526995.1 Clostridia bacterium | reverse complement strand
CCCACACCAACCCCGAAACCCACCCCGGCGCCTCCACCCTCTACCCGGCAGGGCAATAGCAGGGCAACACCCCCCTTCGTGCCCCTCCCCCTGTAGGGGCGGATATCATCCGCCCGCCCGTCACACCGCCGAAACGCCCACCCACCTACCTTTTTCTTGACAACAACCCCCCCGTCCTGTAAAATCGTATCATAGAACTACAAACCAAAACTATGTGCCATATATGTGAGGAGGCAGCCATGAGAAAGATTATATCCCTGTTTTTAGTATTTACCCTTATGTCATGCCTTGTCATGACCGCCCCGCCCAAAACCGCCACGGCGGAAGAAACATGGGTGAATCTCAGTCTTAGCAGTTTGCAAGATGAAAACATATCCGTGGACGGCTTCTATACCTATGAAGTCAGAAGGGATGAAAGCGGCAATATATTGAAAAGAACCCTTACGGTTTTGGGAAATGTCATAGTTTCGAACCTCGTTAATCATAGGAATTTCTATATTGTAAATAGAGGCGCAATAAAAACATTGGGAGACTTCGCAGACTTTGGGAATTGCGAATCTTTTGAGAATTATGGCATCTTAGAGAAAACCGGGGATGAGCAATTACTGATAGGATGCAATAGAATAGAAAATTATGCCTCCGGCACGATAAACGGCGGATATTTTAACGCCCACGTCGTAAACGCCGGTACGATAATATGCGGAACATTTAATTACGGTGTCGAAAACTCCGGCACGATAAGCGACGGAACTTTTGCCGGCTCTGTTTCAAACACCGGCACGATAAGCGGCGGAACTTTTGATTACTCTGTTTCAAACTCCGGTACGATAAGCGGCGGAACTTTTAACTCCTATTTTTCAAACACCGGCACGATAGACGGCGGAACTTTTAAGAATCTTGTCAACAACGATGGCACGATAAACGGCGGAAATTTTTATAGCGTTTACAATTACAACACCATCAACGACGGTGTGTATGAAGTCTACATCACAAATTACGGCACAATCCAAGGCACTCCGACGGTCAAAGGAACCGTGAGTAATGCCACATATTCGGCAACCGGCGTCAGCGGCAAAATAGAAGGCGGCCTGTTCGTTAATACCGTCACAAACAGAGTCGAAGCTCCGGCGGGGAAGTACGCCATCATGGGCGGAATATTTGCGGGTGCCATTACCGATGATACTCAAGATAATGACAACATCGGCCCCGATATTATCCGCACTACCCAACACAAACTCGATGTAAGAACGCTCGGAGAGGGGAGCATTTCTCTAAGCCTTATGAACTACGATGGGCTTGACGGCATAGGCATAGCCGGACAACAGTACATGGTTACCTATAAATCGGCGCCCGATGGGCTCTATCTGTTCGGCACAACCTACACAAGGCCCACCGCCCCCTTCTCAATATCCAACGCTTTTGCAATTTCCTCCGTGTTCTGCGAGTTCAAGATGCCCGCTGCCGACTCCACGGTATATGCCGTGTTTGCTGACGCAGCCTCTGCAACGCTGGATCAATCCAACCTCATAAACGCAACCGCGGAGCTTAGCAAGACGAGTAACTTGGCATATAAAGATCAAATATCGCTGACCGTCAAAGCGATTGCAGGCTGCAAGCTCGGAGCGCTTCCCACCGTTGAAGCGGACGAAGCAATGGTTTTCGATTCGGTAGCCATAAGCGAGGACGGTTACACCTACACCTACACCTTAACCAAGTTCAACGCAAACACCACTATAACCATTACGGGCGCAGCAAGTCCCATCGCCCCCACGTTCACGGTAAACGGCAACGAAATAAGCCTAAGCAGCGAAGCCGTGGGCGCGCAAATTATCTATACGACCGACGGCACCGACCCGACCATCGCAAGCGACCCTACCGACGGCACTGACCCGACCACCGCAAACGGCTCGACCTATACCCAGCCCCTCACCCCAAGCCAAAGCTGCACGATAAAGGCAATAACTGTGTTGGAAGGCATTGTAAGCGGCGTTGCCACCTACGAGTTTGTTCCCCTCACCATTCAGCCCGTAGAAACCCTCGGCGCACAGGCGAGGATAAGGAGCAAGGGCGCAACGGAGGACGACTGGTCGGCGATACGCTTCGGCTCAAACCTAATCCTTTCCGAGCTACAGGGCATCAAAGAAGGCGACACCCTAACCTACGGATATGTAATTACGCAAAAGGACAACCTAACCACCGAAACCCTGCTAAATGCCGGCACCACGGAGGGTCAAACCTACTACTGTGCAGCGGACGGCCTCACATGGATCAACGCCTACGCCGACGACCTCGAGCTTCTCGTAACCGCCCTCAAGGAAGCCGGTCTAAAGGTCTACGACTACGACCTCGAAAGCGGCACGATAACCTTCGCAGTGATAGTAGACAACCTAACCTCCGAAGCCAGCCAAAACGCCGACATAATATTTCGGGGCTTTGTTGAAATCACCTCCGCAACCGCCACCCGAAGATTCTACGGCAAACAGATGTACAACAGCGTAACCAACATCAAAAACGCCTACACCAACCCCGAAACCCACCCCGGCGCCTCCACCCTCTACCCCGCAAACCAATAGCCCCCAACCCGCTCCCATTTTGCCATCCATACATGGCAAAATGGGGCTTTGCGCCCCATTTCCCCTATCATTCCCTTATTCATTTACGCTTTTCTTTGTTTCTTTCTTTTCCCGTGAAAAGAAAGAAAATAAAATAAAACAAATAATCAATCAGTTATCCAATCGTCCCCGCAACCGTAATACTCAACACCCCGGGGGAGGTTGTGACGGCGCCTGTTGTTGCAGTCGTCGTAGCAGGAGCCGTGCGTGAAGTGAATAGAGCCGCAGTTTTTCTCGCCGCAGAGCTGCGACTTTTTTCAGTGAAGTGTGCTTGCAGCACGTGAAGTTTGCCCTAAAGGGCAAGAGAAGTTCGGCTTCGCCGAGTGAAGTGTGCTTGCAGCACATGGTGGATAGAACGGCGTGGCTTTGTAGCCGTTCTTTATGAAAAACTCCCGATTTGCCATCCGGTACATGGCAAATCGGGGCAATTCAGCCTCATGTTATGGATTTATTTTGTCCCCTTTTTCGCTTTCCTTTGCTACTTTCCTTTCGCGTCCGAAAGGAAAGTAGGGTACCCTTTCCCCTACACCAAATTCTCGGGGTTGAGGCCCATTAGCTCGGGGAGGACGAACCTGCCGTCCTTGCGGATGAGAACGCCGTCGAAGTAAATCTCGCCGCCGCCGTATTCGGGGGTTTGGATAAGGACAATGTCCCAGTGCTGCGAGGAGCGGTTGCCGTTGTTGCAGTCGTCGTAGCAGGAGCCGGGCGTGAAGTGGATAGAGCCGCAAATCTTCTCGTCGAAGAGCGTGTCCTTCATCGGGGCGGTGATGTAGGGGTTGACGCCTATGGCAAACTCGCCCACATAGCGTGCGCCCTCGTCGATATCGAGCTGCTTGTTGATGCGCTCTGTGTCGTTGGCGGTGGCTTCGATTATCTTGCCGTCCTTAAAGACGAGGCGGATGTTTTCGTAGGTGAAGCCGCCCTGAATCGAGGGCGTGTTGTAGTGGATGACGCCGTTGACGCTGTTTTTCACGGGGGCGGAGTATATCTCGCCGTCGGGGATGTTCAGTTCGCCTGCGCATTTGATTGCGGGCATGTTTTTAATGGAGAAGGTGAGGTCGGTGTCGTCGGGGCCCAAGAGCCTAACCCTGTCGGTGCGCTCCATAAGGGCCTTGAGCGAGTCCATAGCTTTGTCCATCTTGGAGTAGTCGAGGCAGCAGACGTTGAAGTAGTAGTCCTCAAAGGCCTCGGTGCTCATGCTTGCCATCTGCGCCATGGCGGGGGTGGGGTAGCGGAGGATGACCCACTTAGTCTTGGGCACTCGAATCTGCCCGTGGACGGGCGTCCAGTAGTGCTTCATGTAGGCGTTCATCTTTTCAGAAGGAACGTCGGAGGTTTCCGAGGCGTTAAAGCCGCCCCGGACGCCGATGTAGGCGTGCATACGGGACATGAGGGCTGCGTCCACCTCGGCACGGAGCTTGAGCTGCTCCTCGTTGCAGCCCATTAAAAGCTCACGGTCAAAGGCCTTGTCGGAGAGCCAGAGGAAGGGATTGCCGCCTGCGCGGTAGACCTCCTTTACGAGGGCGCGGACAAGGTCGTCGTTGCCGCCGATGCTTTCAATAAGAACGTTTTCTCCCCTCTGCAGCTTGCAGGAGAAGTTGACAAGCCCGCTTGCGAGCTTAATGATGCGCGGATCGAACATAGAGTTGACCTCCTTAGAATTTTATGAAAAGAATATAGCACATTGGGGCTGTTCAAATCAAGCGAATCATGATAATATAATCTGAAAAGGCAAGGAGGCACCATGCAAGTAAGCAAGCGATACAGATACACGGAAGATTACGAAACGATACCCTACGTGGGCGCAAACGGCAGGGCAAAGCAGAAAATACGCTATATCGGCAAATACGTTCAAATTCAAAACGACGAGGCTGAAGCGCTAAAAACCCTAAAGCTCGTTCGCTGGCTCGGAATTGCGGCTGTGGCTTTGGCGGCGGTTGCCATGGTCATAGAGCACAGTGCGAGCAGATCGCTCTACGTTGCGGCGATAATGATGCTAAATCTCTTCCCGCTCGCATATATGATTATGGGAGGTGTTGCGTTTCCCCGAAAAATCGAGCCCATGGAACGCATAAAATATGCACACAGTATTTCGAGAGTGGAGCACTCGGCGCTCGGACTTCTCATAATCACTGCGGCTTCCATCGTAGGCTATGTCTGTTTTTGGATTTTCGAGGGCGAAAAATATATGATAGAGGATGCGATTTTTTCGATAAATACGCCGATTGTGAGCTGCATAAGCTTTTTCATATTCAAAAAGCTAAAATCGCTAAAGACCGAGTTGATACCGAATGATGCCGTGAAAAAACGGTGAAAATTTATGCACAGGAATGTGAATTTTTATTTTTATATACAATTTTGCGACAAATGATTGACAAGAGCGTTTTTATCGCTTATAATTAACGAGTATTCTCATACACAAGACAAAAATAAAAACAGGAGGAATACAAAATGACAAAAATGAGAAAGATTCTGGCAATTCTGTTGGTTTTGGCTCTGGTGCTGTCCATGGCAGTAGCCTGCAAGACCGAAGATGACCCCGAAGGCGAAGCAACGGTAGCGCCGGTCGAAGAGTCTGACGATCCCGTAGTGGAACCCTCGGACGAACCGGAAGAGCCCACGGAAGAACCCGAACCGGCACTTCCGACCGCTCCGACAATCGACACTCCGTTGGTAGTTGCCTACAGCCCCTTCTCCGGGAAGTTCAGCCCCTATTATGCGGACACCGGCTATGACCAAGACGTCGCAAGCATGACGCAGCTTGGCCTCATGACCACCGACCGTATGGGCGGCATCATCTTCAATGCGATTGAGGGCGAAGTTGTCAACTACAACGGCACCGACTACCTGTACACCGGTCCTGCAAACCTGTCCGTCAACTATGACGAGGCAACCAACACGACCACGTACACGGCAACTCTCCGTGAAGACCTCTACTTCTCCGACGGCGTACATGTAACCGCGGACGACGTAATCTTCACCTACTACACCTACTTGGATCCTTCCTACGTTGGTTCCACGACGCTCAGCTCCTATGACATCGTAGGCCTGCAGAACTATCAGACGCAGACCTCCGACGAAGTCTATGTAAAGTATGCAGCGATTGTTGAAGCAATGTATGCGGCAGGCGATCAGGGCTATGTCGAGAACGAAGTCTACACCGAAGAGCAGTACAATGCCTACTGGGCAATGATGGCTGAAGAGTGGAAGGCTGACCTGCAGGCGATTGCAGATTACTGCGTTACGACCTATGCGGCTTCCTATGCAGAAGCAGCGGTCGGCGTAGATGCAGCGACCCTGACTGCAACTCCGGAACTCTCCGTAGCATTCGGTATGTGGGCATGGGGCTTTGCAGACGGCTTTGCCGATGACGGCCTCTGGTATGACGCAGCAGGCGCATCCTACGACCTCGCAAACGGCGTATATCCGACCACCGAAGAGTGGTATGCAATTGCATACGCAACCTACGGCGGCGACCCCGATGCATACTGGGCAGCTGAAGCAGCCGACGGCACCGACGTGCATGGCACCGTTGACTCGGCATTCATCCTCCAGTACGGCTCTCAGGACGAAGCCATGGGCGGCCAAGGCGTGCCGAACATCTCCGGTATCACCAAGATTGACGACTACACCGTACAGGTTGTGGTTAACGGCTACAGCGCACCCGCTGTCTACTCGATCTTGGGTCTGTCCATCACACCGCTGCACTACTACGGCGATGTTGAGAAGTATGACTATGAGAACAACATGTTCGGTTTCGACTTTGGCGACCTCAGCAAGCAGCAGGCGTTGATTGATCAGCCTCTGGGCGCAGGCCCCTACAAGTTCGTTTCCTATGAGAACAAGGTCGTCACCTTCGAAGCAAACCCCTACTACTATAAGGGCTGCCCGAAGATTGCAAACGTTCTGTTCAGAGAAATTGCATCTGCTGACGTAGCAACCTCCCTCGTAACCGGCGATGCCGATGCGGGCGAACTCACCGGCAGCAAGACCCGTTTCGAAGAAGTTGCGGGTTACAACAGCAACGGCGAAGTCACCGGCGACGTCATCACGACCTCGATGGTTGACAACCTCGGCTACGGCTACATCGGCATGAACGCCGACACCGTCAACATCGGCGGCGAGCCGGCATCCGATGCATCCAAGGCTCTCCGTAAGGGTCTTGCAACGGTTCTCGCGGTCTACCGTGACGTTGCGTATGACTCCTACTACGGCGATGCGGCGGCTGTCATTCAGTACCCGATTTCCAACACCTCTTGGGCAGCACCGCAGCCGTCCGACGAGGGCTATCAGGAAGCATTCTCCGTTGATGCAAGCGGCAACGCTCTGTACACTGCGGAAATGACTGCAGAAGAGAGATATGCAGCTGCAGCAGCAGGCGCATTGACTTGGTTCGAAGCAGCAGGCTACACCGTTGAAAACGGCATGGTAACGGCAGCACCCGAAGGCGGAAGAACTACCTTTAACGTAATCATTCCGGCAGACGGCGCAGGCGACCACCCGTCCTACGACGTATTGATGTTCGGCCAGCAGGCTCTTGCAGCCATCGGCATCGAACTGACCATCACCGACCCGGCAGACTCCAACGTTCTGTGGGATGCACTCGACGCAGGCACCCAGGACCTCTGGTGCGCAGCGTGGGGTTCCACGATTGACCCGGATATGTATCAGGTCTATCATAGCTCCGGCGTTGTTGGCGAAGGCGGTTCCGATTCCAACCACTATCACATCCGTGATGCACAGCTCGACGAACTCATCGTTGCAGCCCGTAACTCTGATGACCAGAGCTACAGAAAGACCGTTTACAAGCAGTGCTTGGATATCATCATTGATTGGGCGGTTGAAATTCCGGCATATCAGCGCCAGAACTGCATCGTGTTCAGCACCGAGCGTATCAACATCGATACCCTTACCCCCGATATTACGACATTCTGGGGTTGGATGAACGACATCGAGCTACTCGAAATGAACTAAGCGAGATGTACCTCATTTACTCAGTAAATAATAATTAGGGCATTTGGGTTGGGCCCACCTCATGGGTGGGCTCAACCCCTTATAAAAATCTTTGACAGCAAGTCTGTCATCCTTTAGGGGGTTCATACATGTGGAAATTTCTTGTTAGAAGAATCCTGTTGGGTCTTCTTATAATAGTCATGGGAGCGATGGTAGTCTATACCGTCATTCGCTGCCTGCCCGCCTCTTACGTTGAAAAGATGGCGCGTCAGCTCGCTGCGGGTTCTCTGGGCAGAATCAACTTCGAGGAAGCGTTGGCGCAGTTAGAACATTCATACGGTCTCGACTCCGGCATTATAAAGGGCTACTTCATTTGGCTTTGGAATGCCCTCGGAGGCAACTTCGGCAACTCTTGGGCATATGCAATTCCGGTTACGCAGAAGTTTGCCGAGGTTATCTGGTGGTCGGTTCTCATGAACATCATCACCTACGTATTCCAAATGGTGACCTGTATCCCGCTTGGAATACTTGCGGCACGAAAGCAGTACAGCAAAACCGACTATGCAGTAACGGTCTTTGCCCTCGCCTGTATTTCGCTGCCAACATTCTATTTGGCAACGCTCTTACGCTATGTATTCGCCGTCAAGCTGGGTATATTCCCATTTGTCGGCATATACGGCAACACCTTCCTATACATGAACACATTTGAAAAGATTGTTGATGTTGCATATCACTTGGTGTTACCGGTAATTACGCTGGCAATGTTGTCAGTCGGCGGTTTGATGCGTTATACCCGTACAAACATGCTTGAAGTTTTGAATGCGGATTACATCCGCACGGCGCGTGCAAAGGGCCTCCCGGAAAAGAAGGTCATTAACAAGCACGCATTCCGCAATACCCTGATTCCGTTGATATCCTATATGAGTTATCTGCTGCCGGGCATGTTCGGAGGCGCGATGATTACGGAAACTATTTTCGGAATCCCCGGAATAGGAAAGATAGCCTATGATGCTATGATAGTGGGCGACATCCCATTCTCAATGTTCTATTCCGTATTTATGATGGTGCTAACGCAGGTCAGTTTGATTATTGCGGACATACTGTACGCAGTAGCAGACCCACGCGTTCGCGTCAACTAAGGAGGTGGTACCATGTTGAAAATTCGCAAATTATACAAAGCGGAGCAGACCGGTGATAACGAGCCGGAGCAGATGAAACTTGACGATGCACGCCGAGTGAAGGTACTGTCCCCTGCAATGATGGTATTCAAAAGGTTCATTCGCAACAAGCTCGCAATCGTGGGTTTCTGCATCCTTTTAACCATGTTCCTGTTTGCCTTTGTAGGCCCGCTGTTCTCCCCCTACAAGATAGACCAGAAGTTCACCACGGTCTCCGAGGAGTCCAAGAACTATGCTCAGGCTCAGTACAATATGATGCCGAGGATAATCCGTGCGGAGGGACAGAGCCTGCCTTCGGGCTTTGAAAGCGCTTACCTTTATGAAATGGGTCAGCATCACAGGGACGAGTCCGGCAACTATGCGGTAGAACTCGGCGAGGAGATTCATTTTCTCGTGAATAACATGACCTATACCGCAGTGATTATCGACCCCGATCCGGTAGGGCCCACGGCAGCGTTCTACATGAGCACCGATGTGGCAAAATCCGTTCGCGGAACCGTTGAGGCAATAGAGGGCAGTTCTGCCGATGCCGATATGATTGCAGCAATTCAGGCCTTTGTAGACAGCAACAGCTCCGATATCGAGTTTGAATACGGCGATAAAGTGATTCTCGTTCACGTAATCAACCGCATGGAAACCGTGTTCAGCGTTCAAGATGCCGAACCGTTTGCAATATCTACCAACAAGATATACTACGCACTCAGAGGAACGACATCTGCATTGCAGGCCAACCCCGACTTCTATGCTGCGGTCAATGTGGCAGTGCTAAACGGCAACGAGAGCTTTGAGCTTGAGGGCGCCACCTATACCTTGACAAAGGGCGACGCCGACGGCGATTACATGATAACCGACCCGAACGGCAACGATTTGTTTGAGGTCACAAGGGCGTTCCAGTACGGACAGGTTCAGACGACGCAGACCGGAGCCGACGGTACGGAAGAGACCGTGCTCGTAGACTTTGCAGGCACCGTCGAAGATATCTCGGGCTTTGCTCCGGCGTTCAACGAGGCATATGCAGCGGCGGTTGCCGAGGCGGAGGCTTTGGACGAAACGTTTGAGGCAACCTTTGAATTTGAAGGCGGCGTCTACACTATAATGATAGTCGACAGCGAGCCTGCGGTCTATAACGAGGCAGGCGACAACGTTGCAGTTGTAATCAACAACTTCGACCCGCTCGAGACCAAGTACGATTACCTGCACACCGACATCGCCTTCGTTTCCATCGTAGAAGATGCGATAGCCAACGAGACGGAATCCTTTGAGTATGACGGCGAGACCTACACGCTTGCCATCGACGGAGACGATACGAGAATCATCAACCAAGACGGAAATGAAGCGGTGCTCGTGTCCAACATCACGATGGGCGCAGCGGAGAATGGCGTAGAGCTTACGACCGACTTTACGCTTGCAACGATAGCGGCGGTTCGCACCGGCGTCGACGGATATAAGTACACCTTTATCGACCAGTACGGCGATGAGAGGGAAGCGCAGATTAACATAGTCAATCAGAACTACTACGTACTGTGTTCAAAGCCGACGCAGCTGTTGCTCGTCAGAAACGCACCGGACTCCGAGCATCTCCTCGGAACCGACATCTACGGCATGGACGTTATCACAAGACTCATGTACGGCGGTCGAATCTCCCTGATAGTCGGCTTCATCGTTATCTTCTTTGAGCTGATAATCGGCGTTATGGTCGGCGGCTTCTCCGGATACTTCGGAGGTTGGGTGGATACGATATTGATGCGTGTGGTTGACCTGTTCAACTCCCTGCCCTTCTACCCGATAGTCATTATCCTCGGCGCCTTCATGGACGAGGCGAACTTCGACGGGTGGACGCGAATCATGTTCCTAATGGCGGTAATCGGCATCCTCGGCTGGACGGGTATTGCCCGTGTTGTCCGCGGTCAGATACTGTCGCTGCGCGAGCAGGACTTCATGGTTGCAACCGAAGCCACGGGAATTCGCACAACGCGCAGGGTGTTCAGGCACTTGGTGCCAAACGTCATGCCGCTTCTGATAGTCAACGCAACGATGGGTCTCGGCGGAATCATCCTTACCGAGGCAACGTTGGGCTTCTTGGGCCTCGGCGTCAAGTACCCGATGGCATCATGGGGCTCCATCATCAACCAAGCGACCGACATGCACGTTATGAACACGGCATGGTGGATTTGGATACCTGCGGGCTTCCTAATCTTGATTACGGTTCTCGGCTTCAACTTTGTGGGTGACGGTCTGCGCGATGCATTCGATCCCAAGATGAAAAGGTAGGTGTGAGACATGGCTAAGGATAAAAAGAACAGAAATTATATTTCAGGGCGCGAGTCGGCTCGCATTTCAAGGGAGAATCGCAGGATTACCAACGCCATTGAAAAGCAGCGCAAGCGCAAGCATGTAGATCCTTCCGAATACCTGACAAGCATGAAGGATCCGAAAAACGTTGTCGAGTTCGACAATCTCCATACCTACTTCTTTACCGATATAGGTACGGTCAAGGCCGTTGACGGCGTAACCTTTGAGGTTCCGCAGGGCAAGACCGTCGGCGTCGTCGGCGAGTCGGGCTGCGGCAAGTCGGTCACATCCCTGTCGCTGATGCAGCTGGTGCAGCGGCCGCAGGGTCAGATAGTCGAGGGCGAAATTCGCTTCAACGCAGGCGAGGGCGAGGTTTATAACATTGCCAAGACGCCGATAGAGAAGATGCAGAAGATTCGCGGCTCCAAGGTATCGATGATATTCCAAGAGCCTATGACGAGTCTAAATCCCGTTTTCAGGATTGGAATGCAGCTCAACGAGGTGTTGGAGCTTCACTTCCCCGATTGGACAGAGGAGCAGGTCAAGGCCCGCACCTTGGAGATGCTTCAAATGGTAGGCATCGCAAATGCCGAGGGCGTTTACATGATGTACCCGCACGAGCTTTCGGGCGGTATGCGCCAGCGTGTCATGATAGCCATGGCGCTTGCCTGCGACCCAAAGCTCATCATAGCGGACGAACCGACAACGGCGCTCGACGTTACGATTCAGGCGCAGATTCTCGAGCTTTTGAGAAATCTGAAGGATCGCATCAATTCGAGCATCATGCTCATCACGCACGACCTCGGAGTCATAGCCGAGATGGCGGATTACGTTGTCGTCATGTATGCGGGCAGAATCGTTGAAAAGGGCACGGCGAGCGAGGTATTCCACGACCCCCGCCACCCCTACACCGTGGGACTTATGGCATCCAAGCCGGTGGTCAACCGCAAGGTAGAACGGCTTTACAGCATCCCGGGCACGGTTCCCAACCCGATAAACATGCCCGACTACTGCTACTTCAAGGATCGCTGCGAAAAGTGCATAGGCAAGTGCAACGGCGAATATCCGCACGAGATATATGTTACCCCGACCCATATGGTAACCTGTTACCTGTATGAGGGCGAGAACGTAAGGAGGGCTGACCAATGGAAGCAATGAACAACAATGATGTGAACACCAACGAAGTGCTCCCCGAAGAAACGCCGGTGAGCGAGAGGCTGAGCAGAAAGCTAAAGCTGATGGAGCTCAAGGAGCGCATCAGAGCTATGGAGGAAACCTCCGATATCGAGCATAATCCCGAGAACGTCTTGGAGGTCAAAAACCTCGTCAAGTACTTCCCGATAAAGACGGGTCTGTTCTCTCAGCTTACGGGCTACGTTCGTGCGGTTGACGGCGTATCGTTCTCGATAAAGCGGGGCACAACGATGGGCCTCGTCGGTGAGTCGGGCTGCGGCAAGACCACGGTGGGCAAGACCCTGCTAAGGTTGACCGAAAAGACCGCAGGAACCGCCATGTTCAACGGCGAGGACATATTCTCCTTGCCCAAGTCGGAGATGCGTCATCTGCGTCCTAAGATTCAGATGATATTCCAAGACCCCTATTCGAGCCTGTCGCCTCGTCTGCCCGTCTCCGAGATTATCGGTGAGGCGGTGCGCGAACACAACATAGTTCCGCCAAACGAGTTCAACGACTATATCGACAGGATAATGCTTGCCTGCGGCCTGCAGCCCTACCATAAGGACCGCTACCCGCACGAGTTCTCGGGCGGCCAGCGCCAGCGTATCTGCATAGCGCGTTCGATAGCATTAAACCCCGACTTCATCGTCTGCGACGAGCCGGTATCTGCGCTTGACGTTTCGATTCAGGCACAGATTATCAACCTGCTGATGGACTTGCAAAAGCAGTTCGGGTACACCTACCTGTTCATCTCGCACGACCTCTCGGTTGTCGAGCATATTTCGGACACGGTGGGCGTCATGTACCTCGGGAACATGGTCGAGTATGCGCCTAAGGAAAAGATTTTCAAAAATCCTCTCCACCCCTACACGGATGCACTGTTCTCGGCAATTCCGGTTCCGGACCCCGATGTAAAGATGAACCGAGTGATCCTGCAAGGCAGCATTCCTTCCCCCGCAAACCCACCGTCGGGCTGCAAGTTCCACACCCGTTGCAGCAGGTTCATAGAAGGACTTTGTGATGTGGAGGTACCCGAAACCCGTGAGATTGAAGAGGGACACTTCGTTGCCTGCCACCTGTACGATAACGAGTAATGGCAAGGAAGCGCAAAGTCTACGAGGATGATGACGGACGCACCATTGTTCCAATGGACGTCGATGGGATGCCGTGGTATGCAAAGCGGATGCGCAAGGAGGAACGCCAAAGGGCAAAGGCGGACTTGCAGGAGCGGATAGCCAAGGGCGAGGCTCTTACAAGGCGCGAAACGCTCAGGGCAACCTTCTATGCGGTGCTTGCGGGCCTTACCGTTGTGGGCATCGTAGGCGGCGGCGTGGTCCTGTTCATCTTCATCCTGTGGCTGTTTTGGAAGTAAAACAATTTGGGGCTGCATTTTTGCAGCCCCCTTATGCTATTTTGAGTTTAATAAAAACAACGGTTTTATGGCGGCGATGCCGTCGGAAAGAGAGGACAAGTTGCTTAAAGAGAGTATCATTCAAAATGCGCTTGCCATAGCGCAGAAAACGGGTGCAGACTTTGCCGAACTGTTTGTCGAGGACACTACGACGAACAATATTTCAATGAATGACGGCAAGGTCGAGGACGCTTCCACCTCGCGCACAAACGGCGTCGGCGTCAGGGTCTTGCTGGGCACCAAGAGTGCCTATGCCTACACCTCCGGCACGAACGAGGCGGACATCTATAGGGCGGCGGAGGCTGCGGCAGCGGGCATCACGGGCGTGGGCGAAGGCAAGAGCGCAGTGTTTACCAAGCGGAGCTATAACGTCGAGCAGAAGATTCCGTTTGCAAGCATCGGCAACGATGAGCGAATAGAGCTTTTGAGGGCGGGCACGGCGGCGTGCAAGGCGGTTTCCGATGAGATTACTCAGGTTTCCGCAAGGTACATGGACAAGGTCAGGCGGATTTTAATTTGCAACAGCGAGGGCGTGTATGTGACCGACGAGAGGCCGAGAACCCGCAGCTTCGTTCAGGCGGTTGCGATGAAGGACGGCGAGGCCCAGACCGGCTACGAATCCCCGGGCTGCTGCGGCAGCTTTGAGGTCTATCGCAATAAGATTGACCTTGAAAAGGCGGGCGTAACAGCAGGCAAGACCGCAGTGACTATGCTGCACGGCAAGGAATGCCCCGCAGGCAACGTTCCCGTGGTCATAGACGGTGGCTTTGGTGGGGTCATTTTCCACGAGGCGTGCGGGCACAGCCTTGAGGCCACCTCGGTGGGGCTCGGCAATTCGGAGTTTTGCGGCAAATTGGGGCAGCAGATAGCCTCCCCCTGCGTCAGCGCCTGTGACAACGGCGCAATGCCCGGCGAATGGGGCACGATATTGGTGGACGACGAGGGCACCGAGGGCAGGAACAATCTCTTGATTGAAAACGGCATATTGAAGGGCTACCTCATAGACCTTTTGGGCTCGAGAAGAATGGGTATGCCCGTCAGCGGGAACAGCAGGAGGCAGGATTACACCTACGCCCCGACCTCGAGGATGACCAACACCTTCATAATGGAGGGCAAGGACGACGAGGAGGAGATGCTGCGAACGATGGGCACGGGCCTGTATGCTGCAAGGCTCGGCGGCGGCTCGGTAAACCCCTTGACAGGCGAGTTTAACTTTGCGGTAATCGAGGGCTATTGGGTCAAGGACGGCAAGATATACTGTCCGGTGCGGGGCGCAATGCTGATAGGCACGGGTTCGCAGATTCTAAGGCGCATCGACAGGGTAGGCCCGAGAATGTGGATGGCGCAGGGAATGTGCGGCTCGCTTTCGGGTTCGGTGCCGACCAACGTCGGACAGCCGAGGATAAGGGTCACCGAGCTTACGGTGGGCGGCAAAGGAGGAGCATTATAATGGAAAGAAACGAATTTCGTAATTTATTGTTCGAGGAAGCCTTAAAGCAGGGCTGTGAGGCGGCTGAGACCTATTATGCCTCGGGCGAGGCGTTCAGCTGCGACATCTTGGAGGGCGAGGTCAACCGCTATGTTTCGAGCAAGGAGGGCGGACTCAACCTTCGAGTAAAGTTTGAGGGCAGGGACGGCTACGCCTATACCGAGAGCATGGAGGATGCCGCGGGCTTGGTGCAGCGGGCGATAGACAATGCACGCTCGGTTGAGAGCGAAGATGCACACCCGATGCAGGGCAGGCAGAGCTATGTTGAGATTGCAAAGCGCGAGAATCCTCTTCTAAAGATGGACAATGCGGAAAAGATTGCCTTGACCAAGCGCATGGAAACGTCGGCAAAGGAGAACAGCCCCTTGGTGCAGAGGGTTTCGGGCTGCATGGTACAGACCGAGAGCGGAATAGTGGAGCTGCACAACACGTTGGGACTCGAAGCCGTAAGAACCTACTCGGATTCGGCTTGCTTTGTAGGCCCCGTCGTTAAAAAGGGCGAGCGGGTCAAGGATGCCTATGCGTTTAGGCTCGGAGCGGATGCGCTCGGCGTTGAAAGCTGTGCCAAGGAAGCCGTCGAGAAGGCTGTGCTTGCGTTGGATGCCGAACCCTGTGCAACCGGAGTCTACGATATTATCCTTGAAAACATAGCCTGTGCGGACTTGCTCGCAGCGTTTTCAAGCATGTTCTCAGCGGAGGAAGCCCAAAAGGGCAAGTCGCTCTTGGCAGGCAAGGAGGGCGAGAGGATAGCTGCGGACTGCATCACGATAATGGACGACCCCTTCCATCCGCTTGCGCCGAGGGCGTTTGACGGCGAAGGAACGCCGGTAAAGTGCAAGAAGGTCGTGGAAAACGGCAAGCTGAATACGCTTTTGCATAACTGCAAGACCGCTTTGAAGGCGGGCGTTGAAACGACCGGCAACGCTTCGAGAGGCTCGGCTGCAGGCTCCATAGGCGTAGGCCCCACGGTGTTCTATATCCAAAAGGGCGAAAAGAGCTTTGAACAGCTTGTAAAGGAGCTTAATAACGGGCTTTTGATTACCGAGATTTCGGGGCTGCACGCAGGCTTAAATCCGGTGTCGGGCGACTTTTCGCTGATGGCAAGCGGCAGGCTTGTTGAAAACGGAGAGCTGTCAAAGGCGGTGGATCAGATAACGGTTGCAGGAAACTTTTTGACGTTTATGAAGTCCGTCAAGACCGTGGGAAGCGACCTAAAAGCAACGCTTGGAATGGCTGTGCTCTGCCCAAGCATACTCGTCGGCGGAATTTCGGTCGCCGGAAAAAATTAATTGAAAAATTCAAAATTTTTCGTTGACAAAGCGAGTCCCTTGTGGTACTGTATTATGGCGCCCCGAAAAGGGGCTCGTTTTTGATGTTTATACCGTAGGAGGTTTGAAAAAATGCGTGTAAAAATTACCTTGGCGTGTACGGAATGCAAGCAGAGGAACTACAATACGTTCAAGAACAAGAAGAACGATCCCGATCGTCTTGAGTTCAACAAGTATTGCAGATTCTGCCGCAAGCACACAATTCACAGAGAGTCCAAGTAAGGACAGCGGGGAGTATAATCATGGCAGTTGAGAAGAAGCAAAAGCAAAAGAAGGAACGCAGATTCCATCCGATTCGCTATCTAAAGGAGATGTGGGGCGAGGTCAAGAAGCTGAGCTGGTTGTCCAAAAAGGACTTGGCAAAGCATACCTTGGCGGTCATTGCCTTCGTTTTGATGATGGCAACGGTCATCTGGCTCTTAGACCTTGGCTTTGGCAAGGGCGTACAGGGGCTTTTGAGCATTACCAACAATAATGTAAGCACCGAGGAAACCGCAGAGCCCACCGCAGAGCCCGTTGAGGATGAAGCTACGGAAGAGCCTGTCGAGGACGAGGCCACTGCAGAGCCTGTCGAGGATGAAGCTACCGCAGAACCCGTCGAAGACGGCGAGTAAGCTAAAAGGACGATAAGTGATGAGCCATCAGGAAACCAAGTGGTATGTAGTGCATACCTATTCGGGATACGAGAAAAAGGTCAAGGAGGATCTTGAAAAGGCCGTCGAAAACGCCGGCTTGCAGGACATCATCCTTGAGGTCAAGTATCCAACTGAAGATGTTATAGAGATACAGACCGGCGGCAAGCGCAAGACCACGACCCGCAAGGTGTTTCCCAGCTACGTCATGATAAAGATGAACGTGGATGCGATTGAAAAGGACAGGCCCGAGGAGCGAGGCGGCGGCAAGTCCGTTGAGCTTGTTATGAATCCGAGGGCATGGTACGTAATTCGCAACACTCGAGGCGTTACGGGCTTTGTAGGCCCCGGGTCCAAGCCAATTCCGCTGACCGATGAGGAGGTCACGATGATGGGTGTCGAGCGGATACCTATCATTCTCAACATCGAGGTTGGCGAGGATGTGGACATCATATCCGGTCCGCTTGAGAACTTCGTAGGCAGAGTCGAAAAGATAGACGTCGAACGTCAGAAGGTCAAGCTCTCCGTCGAGATGTTCGGCAGGGCAACGCCCGTGGAACTTGACTTCATTCAGGTTAAAAAGCAGGACAGATAATTTTGGATAAGCAGGCGAGAGCCGCTTAAATAGAGTGGGAGGGGAGGCACCCCGAACCACGAACTATAAAATATAGGAGGAAACAGCAATGTCAAAGAAGATCACAGGTTATGTGAAACTGCAAATTCCCGCCGGCAAAGCAACACCGGCACCGCCCGTAGGCCCCGCACTGGGTCAGCACGGCGTAAACATCATGGGCTTCTGCAAGGAGTTCAACGAGCGCACCGCAAAGCAAGCGGGCCTTATCATCCCCGTGGTAATCACGGTTTATCAGGATCGTTCGTTCTCCTTCATCACCAAGACCCCGCCCGCAGCCGTCCTTATAAAGAAGGCGTGCAACTTGGAACACGCAAGCGGCACCCCGAACAAGGTCAAGGTTGCAACGATAAGCAAGGCACAGGTAAGGGAGATTGCCGAGCTGAAGATGCCCGATCTCAATGCGGCAAGCGTTGAAGCGGCGATGAGCATGGTCGAGGGAACCGCTCGCAGCATGGGCGTTCTCGTAGGCGAGTAAGGAGGTCAGAGCAATGAAGCACGGAAAGAAATATATCGAAAACAAGCAAAAGATTGATACCCGCAAGCAGTATGATCCCAGAGAGGGTCTTGACCTCGTAGTAAGCACGGCAACCGCCAAGTTCGATGAAACCATCGAGGTTTCGGTACGCTTGGGCGTTGACTCCCGTCACGCAGACCAGCAGGTTCGCGGCGCGGTGGTTCTGCCTCACGGCACCGGCAAGAACGTAAAGGTTCTCGTCTTTGCAAAGGCCGATAAGGCCCGTGAAGCCCTCGACGCAGGTGCGGACTTCGTAGGCGACGAGGAGATGGTAAAGAAGATTCAGACCGAGAACTGGTTTGGCTTCGACGTCTGCGTTGCGACCCCCGACATGATGGGCGTCGTCGGCAGAATCGGTAGGGTCTTAGGCCCCAAGGGCTTGATGCCCAACCCCAAGAGCGGCACGGTCACGATGGACGTAGCCAAGGCGGTTACCGAGATTAAAGCAGGTAAGGTAGAGTACAGGGTTGACAAGACCAACATCGTTCACTGCCCGATTGGCAAGGCGTCGTTCGGCACCGACAAGCTCGAAGAGAACCTGACCACGCTCATGGACGCCATTATCAAGGCAAAGCCCGCAGCATCCAAGGGCACCTACATCAAGAGCCTCGTCGTATCCTCGACAATGGGCCCGGGCGTCAAGTTCAACGCTCTTAAGTTCTAAAGAAAACACAAAGTAAAAACGATTCCGCCGAAACCCTCGGCGGAATTTTTTTGCGGGCACATATCATCCGCTCAATATCGAATATCTCGTGTGGTCATCCCAATTCCCCCTGTAGGGGCGGATATCATCCGCCCGCCCATGCCGCACCAAAACATCTATCGCCTACCCCTCCAACACCCTACACCTTTCTTCAATCAAATCCGAAAACCGTGCTTTCATTTGAGGGGGCAACAGCGAATCCTCACACATACGGATAAACTCATTTTCCATGGAAAGGAGCCTTGCAATCATCCTCTGTGCTAAGGCTTCCCCGATATCGCAGGCCTTCGCAAATGCGAGAAAATCCTTTTTACGGAGGTTGGTCTTTTTGCCGTTCAGGGCGAGTGCAAGCTGTTCGGTATCCTCGGGCAGGATTACATTGACGGGGAGCAAATCATATGCCGAAGATAGGACGTACTCCGCCGAGCCCTCCGAGGTTTCAACCAAGGAAAGATTTTTAAGGTGCATATCGGAATTACCTATTATAAAGGAGAACACCAAGCGCAGAAACAGCTCGGTCAAATCCAAGCCCTTTTGACACGAATACCTTTCGACAATCTTTGCGCAGCGTTCATAGGAACCCCTGTACTTGTCCTGCGTCAGGCGGAGGTCGAGTTGGCAAAAATCCTCCATCGCCAAGAATTTCACGCCGTCCCTTTCAAAGGAGCGGTCGATTCGATTTGTAATGTAGGCGAGGTTTTCGCCGCTTTTTACGAGGGCGTGGGGGACAACGGAAATTCCAACGGCTTCCGCCATGCACATTGCAAGCTGTTCGGCTTCGGGAAGAGCCTCATACTCCTCGACCTGCGGCTTCAAAATATAACCCGTAGGGTAATTTACGAGGGTAAGCCTCGGATTGCGTCCTCGTGATAAGTGCAGTGACAGCTTTTTTTGCACGCCGGGAACGGTATAACCCCTGTTCGTACTCTCCCTTGCAAGAAGCTCAAAGGCAGCGGTATCAAGCGCAAAGTCGGGCATCTTCGCCGTGCCGAAAAAGCGGCGTATGCAGCTGTCATGCCAGCCGTTTCCGTGATTGTCCGCTTCGAGCGGCTTTCCGCAGCATAAACAGTTCATGAGCGTTCCTCCCTAATGCTGACATTCCCTATGGGATCCTTGCAGGCGAGAAGCAAGAGTCCAAACCTGTCCTTCGAGTCGATTTTCCAGTTGCGACAAACCTCGTCCAGCAGCCAGCCCTCGGGAATGAGCCCGTCAAAGAAGGGGAAGAGCACATTGGATGTATAGCTTTCACGCTGTAACGGCAGGGTCAAGGACACGGCGGAAGGCCTCTCCAAACGGAGGTAGGCGCCGTCATAGGTAAATTCATAGCCCGCATCGGTTTCCCTAAGCTCGCCCGCAAAGAGGTTTCTCACATATACATAGGCAATGCGAAAAGCACTCATCTTTTCACCTCCATCCTTCCGGGAACGGCCTCGCAGCCGAACATGGCGAGGGCAACGTTCACCTTGTCCATGCGGACGGTGGGCTTGCCCTGCTCCAACTCTCGGACAAAGCGAAGCCCCAGCCCGCTGCGCAGCGCAAATTCCTCCTGCGTCAGCCCCGCCGCCCGCCGCTTTTGCTTTACAAACTCGGCAATCCTGTTCATCCTAATACCTCCAATCACTTCATCGATTAAATTTTATACCCTTTCGGGGTTAAAGTCAAGACTCATTGACAATATTATACCCTATAAGGTGCAAATAATGCAAAACAGCCAAAAATTACACCCGATAAGGTATAATTAAAGTCAACCTTTTCACGGCAAAAAAATTTTTAATTTTCTCAAAAAAAGTCTTGCATTTTCTTTTCGGATATAGTATCATTCTAACGTTCGCGTCGTGGGGACACCCATGCGCAGGCGGAAAACGAGGTTGCCGATTGCCATTCGGGTAATTCGTCCCCGCCAAACCGCTCGAAAAAAGACGAGTGGGGCAAAAATAGCGGCGTCGTGCCGTCCCAAAGATACAGTCGAGAGGCTGTATAAAAAATGAAAAAGGGAAACACACGGCTCTGTGTACTGCCCAAGAAAAATTACAAGGAGAGAAATAATATGGCAAACCAAAAGATTCGTATCAAGCTCAAAGCGTATGAAAGCAATCTAATCGACAGCAGCGCCGAAAAGATAGTTGAAACCGCCAAGAGAACGGGCGCGGAAGTTTCCGGCCCCATCCCCCTGCCCACGGAAAAGGAGATAGTAACCATACTTCGTGCAACGCACAAGTATAAGGATGCCCGTGAGCAATTCGAGATTCGCACCCACAAGCGTCTGATTGACATCCTGCAGCCCTCGGCAAAGACCGTTGATGCACTCATGAAGTTGGACCTGCCCGCAGGCGTCGATATCGAGATTAAACTGTAAGATTAACGGAGGTATGCACCATGAAGAAAGCCATTTTGGGCAAGAAGATCGGTATGACGCAGCTGTTCTTGGCTGACGGTACCATGATTCCGGTAACGGTAGTCGAAGCCGGTCCGTGCCCCGTAATTCAAAAGAAAACCGTTGGCAACGATGGCTACGAGGCCATTCAAGTAGGTTTTTCCGAACTTAGAGAAAAGCTCGCCAACAAGCCCCGCAAGGGACATTTCGCCAAGGCGAACGTAAAGTCCATGCGCTATCTTAAAGAGTTCAAGCTCGACGATTCCGCCTCCTACGAGGTAGGACAGGTTCTGACGGCTGAGCTGTTTGCAGAGGGCGACAAGGTAGACGTCAGCGGCAAGAGCAAGGGCAAGGGCTTTGCGGGCGCAATCAAGCGTCACAACCAAGCCAGAGGCCGCATGACCCACGGTTCGCATTATCATCGCAGGGTCGGTTCCATGAGCGCATGTTCAAGCCCGAGCCGAGTATTCAAGACCAAGAAGCTTCCGGGCCATATGGGCAGCGAGAATGTGACCGTTAGAAATCTGGAAGTAGTTCGCGTTGACGCACAGCGCAACCTGTTGCTCATCAAGGGTGCCGTTCCCGGCGCCAAGGGCACGCTCGTCGCTGTAAAGAGCGCGGTAAAGTAAGGAGGAAGCAAATATGCCGAATGTAGCATTGTACGATATGAAGGGCGAAGTCATCGGTGAGATCGAGCTTTCGGAAAACACCTTCGGTCAGCCCGTAAACAAGGCTGTCATGCATCAGGTAGTGGTGGCCCACTTGGCGAATTGCCGTCAGGGAACGCAGAGTGCCAAGACCAGAAGCGAAGTAAGCGGCGGCGGAAAGAAGCCGTGGAGACAAAAGGGCACCGGCAGAGCGCGTCAGGGCTCGACCCGTTCCCCGCAGTGGCGTCACGGCGGCGTGGTGTTCGCACCGAAACCCCGCGATTACAGCCAGCAGGTCAACAAGAAGGTCAGAAGGATTGCCATGAAGTCCGCCCTGTCCTCAAAGGTTTTGGACAGCGAGCTCATCGTGTTCGACGAACTGAAGCTCGAGAACGCAAAGACTAAGGAAATGGTCAAGGTTTTGAACGCAGTCGAAGCCAAGAAGGCTTTGATAGTTCTCTCGGATATGGACGATGCGGTAATCCGTGCAAGCGCCAACATCCCCAACGTTGCGACCACGCAGGTAGGCACCTTGAGCGTTTACGATATTTTGAAGTATGAGAAGCTGATTCTCACCAAGGAATCGGCTGCAAAGATCGAGGAGGTGTACTGCTGATGAAAAGCGGGTATGACATCATCATTGCTCCGATTATGTCGGAGAAGAGCTACGACCACATTGCGCACAAGACCTACACATTTGAAGTAGCCAAGGGCGCAAACAAGGTCGAAATCCGCAAGGCGGTAGAAGAGATTTTCGGTGTCAAGGTCAAGGCAGTGCGCACCGTAAATAAGCTGGGCAAGATGAAGCGTCAGGGACGCTTTGAGGGCAGAAGGCCTTCGACCAAGAAGGCGTATGTGCAGCTCACTGCGGATTCCAAGGGCATCGAACTGTTCGACGGCATTGCGCAGTAAGGAGGAAGACTATGGCTATTCGTAAGATTAACCCCACAACTCCGGGTCAGCGCTTTATGACGGTTTCCGCATTCGAGGAAATCACGCGCACAACTCCGGAAAAGTCCTTAACGACGGACCTCCGTCACAAGGGCGGCAGAAACAACAGCGGCAAGATTACCGTTCGTCATCAGGGCGGCGGCGCAAAGCGCAAGTATCGTATCATCGACTTCAAGCGCAACAAGGATGGAATCCCTGCAAAGGTCTTTTCGATTGAGTACGATCCCAACCGCTCCGCAAACATCGCACTTCTGCACTATGCAGACGGCGAAAAGCGTTACATCATAGCTCCCACGGGCTTGAACGTAGGCGAGACCGTCATTTCGGGCGAGGGCGCAGACATCAAGGTCGGAAACGCATTGGAGATTCGCTCCATTCCCGTAGGCACGATGATTCACTGCATCGAGTTAAAGCCCGGCAAGGGCGCACAACTCGTGCGTTCCGCAGGCAATGCGGCGCAGCTGATGGCAAAGGAAGGCAAGTACGCACAGGTGCGTCTGCCCAGCGGCGAAGTAAGGCTCATCCCGATGAACGCTAAGGCTACGATAGGGCAGGTCGGTAACGCCGATTACCAGAACATCATGCTGGGCAAGGCGGGCAGGAAGCGCCACATGGGCATCCGTCCCACGGTTCGAGGTTCGGTCATGAACCCCTGCGATCACCCCCACGGCGGTGGTGAGGGCAAGTCCCCGATAGGCAGACCGGGTCCGGTCACTCCTTGGGGCAAGCCTGCAATGGGTTACAAGACGAGGAAGAAGAAGAACCTCAGCAACAAGTTCATCGTCCGTCGCAGGACCGGCGGTAAGTAAGGGAAAGGAAAGGAGATTGAAAGATGAGCAGATCGGTTAAAAAGGGCCCGTTTGTCAGCGAGCGTCTGTATGACAGAGTGAACGCAATGAACGAGAGCGGCAAGAAGACGGTCGTAAAGACCTGGTCGAGATCCTCCACGATTTTCCCCGAATTTGTCGGACACACCATCGCAGTGCATGACGGCAGAAAGCACGTTCCGGTGTACATCACCGACGAGATGGTAGGGCATAAGCTCGGCGAGTTCGCACCGACCCGTACATTCAGGGGTCACAGAGGTTCCGAGAAATCGTCCGGCGCAAGGTAAGAGGAGGAAAATATGGCAAAGAGAATCAGAGAAAAAGCGATAGCACGCCGTGAGAACGCCGACAAGCGGCCTCATGCGACCGCACGCTATATAAGGATTTCATCCCGCAAGGTCAAGATAGTTATCGACACCATCCGCGGGAAGAGCGTCAGAGAGGCTGCTGCAATCTTGGCTTACACGCCCAAGGCAGCGAGCGAACCCGTGTTGAAGCTGTTGAACTCCGCGATAGCAAACGCCGAGAACAACCTCAACATGAACCGCGACGAACTCTATGTCGCAGAAGTTTATGCAAATCAGGGACCGACGCTCAGAAGGTATCGTCCCAGAGCACGTGGCTCGGCATCTCCCATCAGGAAGCGCACCAGCCACATCACGATAATCTTGGATCAGGTTCAGTAAGGAGGAAAAGTATGGGTCAGAAAGTTAATCCGAACGGCTTCCGAGTAGGCGTTATCAGAGATTGGAACACCCGTTGGTACGCACAGAAAAAGGACTTTGCAGACTTCCTCGTAGAGGATCGCAAGATTCGTGATTTTGTTAAGAAAAAGTATTATCAGGCGAGCATCTCCCGCATTGAGATTGAGAGAGCCGCAGGCAAGATTACGGTTTCCATCTACACGGCACGCCCGGGTATGCTTATCGGCAAGGGCGGCGCAGGAATCGACGCCATCAAGGCCGACGTTGCTGCCAAGGTTGGAAAGCCCGTCAACATCAACATCATGGAAGTCCGTGATGCGGATGCAGACGCACAGCTTGTGGCAGAGAACATTGCGGCACAGCTCGAAAAGAGAATCAGCTTCCGCAGGGCGATGAAGCAGGCGATGCAGCGTTCAATGCAGAAGCAGTCCGTAAAGGGAATCAAGCTCAAGTGCAGCGGCAGACTCGGCGGTGCCGAGATTGCAAGAACGGAAGGCTACCATGACGGTTCCATCCCGCTGCAAACGATGCGCGCAGACATCCACTACGGATTTGCGGAGGCGCACACCACCTATGGCAGAATCGGCATCAAGGTATGGATATACAAGGGTGAGGTTCTGGGCAAGGCGAAGCGTAAGGAAGGAGGCAAATAACAATGTTGATGCCTAAGAGAGTAAAGCGGCGCAGAGTGTTCCGCGGCAGAATGACCGGCAAGGCCATGCGCGGCAACAAGGTCAGCTACGGAGAGTTCGGCCTCGTATCGCTGGAGCCGGCATGGATTACCAGCAATCAGATTGAAGCAAGCCGTATCGCAATGACGAGATACATCAAGCGCGGCGGTAAGGTCTGGATAAAGATATTCCCCGACAAGCCCGTAACGAAGAAGCCTGCCGAGACCCGAATGGGCTCCGGTAAGGGCGCTCCCGAGTATTGGGTAGCGGTTGTAAAGCCCGGCAGAGTTATGTTCGAGATTGCCGGCGTTGATGAGGAAGTAGCACGCGAGGCATTGAGGCTTGCATCCCACAAGCTGCCCGTCAAGTGCAAGGTCATCAAGAGAGAAGCGGAACAGGAAGGAGCAGAACAATGAAGGCTGAAAAGTTGAGAGAGTTGTCTGTGGACGAGCTCCTGAAGCAGGAGAAGGAATTGAAGGCTGAGTTGTTTAACCTCAGGTTCCAGACCGTAACGGGTCAGATTACCAATCCGAACCGTATTACGGAGTGCAGAAAAGACATTGCACGCATAAAGACCATTTTGCATCAGCGCGAGATGGCAGGCAGCGCCGAGTAAGGAGGAATGATTTATGGAAAACAGAGGATATCGTAAAACCCGTATCGGCGAGGTAGTCAGCGATAAGATGGACAAGACCGTGGTAGTTGCAATAAAGACCAAGGTACGCCACCCGCTGTATGGAAAGATGGTAAACCGTACCCGCAAGTTCAAGGCCCATGACGAGGAGAACCAGTGCGGCATCGGCGATACCGTGAAGATAATGGAATGCCGTCCGATTTCCAAGGACAA
This sequence comes from Clostridia bacterium, assembly GCA_030526995.1. GTDB lineage: Bacteria > Bacillota > Clostridia > Christensenellales > CAG-138 > JAQUTY01. The sequence continues at coordinate 10,591 of JAUNBP010000013.1, read as the reverse complement.
GCGTTGGCGCTTGGTGGAAATCGTCGAGAAGGCGAAATAATGAGGAGGAAATAGAGAATGATTCAACCTCAAACAAGATTGAAAGTAGCGGACAACAGCGGAGCAAAGGAAATCATGTGCATCCGCGTACTCGGCGGCTCCCGCCGCAAGTCCGCAGGCGTAGGCGATGTCATAGTGGCATCGGTCAAGAGTGCGTCGCCGGGCGGCGCAGTCAAGAAGAAGGACGTGGTCAAGGCGGTCGTCGTTCGCACCGTGTTTGAAACCTCCCGTCCGGATGGCTCGCACATTCGTTTCGACGACAATGCAGCGGTCATCATCAACGACCAGAAGCAACCCCGCGGCACCCGCATCTTTGGGCCGGTCGCAAGAGAGCTTCGCGAGAAGGATTACATGAAGATCGTCTCGTTGGCACCCGAAGTACTGTAAGGAGGAAGGACATGAAAAAGTTGAATGTCAAAAAGGGCGATGAAGTAGTCGTCATCTCCGGAAAAGACAAGGGTAAGGAAGGCAAGATTCTCTCCGCAATACCCGAGAAGGAAAGAGTCGTCGTGCAGGGCGCAAACATGATTACAACCCATGTTAAGCCGAGAAGGCAGGGCGAAGCGGGCGGCAGGATAGAGAAGGAAGGCACGATCCATGTCAGCAACGTAATGCTCAAGTGCCCCAAGTGCGGCAAGCCGACGAGAGTTGCGCACACCGCCGAGGATGGCAAGAACGTCCGTGTTTGCAAAAAATGCGGCAAGGTCATGGATTAAGTCGGAAGGAGGAAATAAGTAATGGCGAAAAAAGAAGCACCTGCTGCGGCACCGAAGAAGAAGAAGGTCGCACAAGAAGCTAAGGCTCTGACCGGCACTCCCCGTCTGAAGGAGAAGTATGTTAATGAGGTGGCACCCGCTCTTAAAGAGAAGTTCCACTATAAGAACGTGATGGAGATTCCCAAGCTCGAGAAGATTATCATCAACATGGGTTTGGGCTCCGAGAAGGACAATCCCAAGGGATTGGAGTCCGCACTCAACGAGCTGGGCTTGATTGCAGGACAGAAGCCGATTATCACGAAGGCAAAGAAGTCCGTTGCGAACTTTAAGGTTCGTGAGGGCATGAACATCGGCGCAAAGGTTACGCTCAGAGGCGATAGGATGTACTATTTTGCCGACAAGCTGATGAACATCATCCTGCCCCGTGTCCGTGACTTTTCGGGCGTTTCGGCAAAGTCCTTTGACGGCAGAGGCAACTATGCGATGGGCGTTAAGGAACAGCTCATCTTCCCCGAAATCAACTACGATGACGTGGATAAGGTTCGCGGAATGAACATCGTGTTCGTAACGGGCGCAAAGACCGACGAAGAGGCAAAGACGCTGTTGCAGCTCCTTGGAATGCCCTTCGTGATGGACTAAGAAGGAGGAACCGAATAACATGGCAAAGACAAGCATGAAATTAAAGCAGCAGGCGCAGCCCAAGTACAGCACCCGCGCTTACACCCGTTGCCGTATCTGCGGTCGTCCCCATTCCGTGTTGCGCAAGTATGGCATCTGCCGCATTTGCTTCCGTGAGTTGGCATACAAGGGCGAGATCCCCGGTGTGCGTAAGGCAAGCTGGTAATAGGAGGAAACGAAGATGACAGATACCATTGCAGATATGCTTACAAGGATTCGCAACGCTTTGATTGCAAAGCACGAGAGCGTAGACGTTCCCTGCTCGACGATTAAGCTGGCGATTGCACAGATTCTGGTAGACGAGGGCTACATTAAGAGCTTTGAGGTTTTGGAAGAGGGCGTTGCAAAGACGATCCGCATCCAACTCAAGTACGGAGCGAACAAGCAGCGCGTCATCGTGGGAATCAAGCGCATCTCCCGTCCGGGACTTCGCGTTTATGCCCGCAAGGACGAGGTACCCAAGGTACTCGGCGGCTTGGGAATAGCGATTATCTCGACGTCAAGAGGCGTCATGACCGATCGCGAAGCAAGGAAACTCGGCGTCGGCGGCGAAGTGCTCGCATACGTCTGGTAAAATAGGAGGAAGAAAGATGTCTCGAATCGGAAAACTTCCCGTCCAAATAGCGGCGGGAGTGACAATCACGGTTGACGATGCTCATGTCGTAACGGTGAAAGGCCCCAAGGGCACATTGTCACAACAGGTGTCGTCGGAGATGATCCTCGAACAGGACGACGGTGTGCTCACCGTCAAGCGTCCGAGCGACAGCAAGAAGCACCGTGCGCTGCACGGTTTGACCAGAACTCTAATCAACAACATGGTGATTGGAGTCACGAACGGCTTTGAGAAGAAGCTGGAGATTGTGGGCGTTGGCTACAGGGCAACGCTGCAGGGAACCAAGCTCGTGCTCAACGTCGGATATTCGCATCCGGTGGAGTTTGAAGCGCCGCATGAAATCACCTTTGAGGTGCCTGCGCCGACCAAGATTACCGTCAAGGGAATCGACAAGCAGAAGGTTGGACAGATAGCGGCGAACATCCGTGCGGTGCGCGAGCCGGAGCCCTATAAGGGCAAGGGCATTCGCTATGAAGGCGAGCGCGTGCGCCACAAGGAAGGCAAGACCGGTAAGTAATCGGGGAAGGAGTGACATAAGATGTTTAAGAGAATCGATAAGAATGCGGTGCGTAAGGCCCGCCATCATCGTCAGCGTAGGTACATGGTAGGAACGCAGGAGCGTCCGAGACTTAATGTGTACCGCTCCACCTCGCATATCTATGCGCAGGTAATTGACGATATTACCGGAAACACCTTGGTCGCAGCTTCCACGCTGGATGCAAAGATCAAGGAAGAGCTTAACGGGAAGAACAAGACCGAGCAAGCAAAGGTCGTAGGGAAGCTCGTAGGTGAACGTGCCCTCGAAAAGGGCATAAAGAAGGTCGTTTACGATCGCGGCGGCTATCTGTACACGGGACGTGTTGCGGCATTGGCGGCAGGTGCGCGTGAAGCGGGCTTGGATTTTTAAGGAGGGAACGACATGAGAAACGACAGAAAGTTTGAAAAGGAAGTCCCCGAATTCAAAGAGCGTCTCGTTGCGATCAACCGTGTTGCAAAGGTAGTCAAGGGCGGTAAGAACTTCCGCTTTACCGCATTGATGGTTGTAGGCAATGAAAAGGGCAAGGTTGGCGTAGGCCTCGGCAAGGCAGTCGAAATTCCCGAAGCGGTTCGCAAGGGCGTTGAGGATGCAAAGCGTCACATGATCGACGTATCGATAGTCGGAACGACGATCCCCCATGCGGTCGAAGGCAAGTTCGGCAAGGGTCATGTTCGTATGCTCCCCGCCGAAGAAGGTACCGGCGTTATCGCAGGCGGCCCCGTCCGTGCGGTCTTGGAAATGGTCGGAATCAAGGACATCAGAACGAAGTCCTACGGCTCCAACAACCCGAGCAACTGCGTAAAGGCAACGCTCGACGGACTTATGCAGCTCAGAACGGCTGAGGAAATTGCAAGGCTTCGCGGCAAGACCGTAGAAGAGATTACGGAATAAGGAGGAGATTAAAATGGCTGAAAATAAATTGCGTGTAACGCTCGTAAAAAGCCCGATTAGCTCCCTCCGCGATCAGCAGGACACGGTCAAGGCGCTGGGGCTTCACAAGCTGAATCAGACGGTTGAAAAGCCCGACAATGCGTGTATTCGCGGACAGATCTTCAAGGTAAAGCACCTTGTCAAGGTCGAAGAGATATAAGGAGGTTTTAGGATGAAACTTCATGAATTACAACCCACCCCCGGCACCAAGAAGGCCCCCAAGAGGGTCGGTCGCGGAACCGGTTCGGGCATAGGCAAGACCTCTGCAAAGGGTCACAAGGGTCAAAAGGCCCGCAGCGGAAGCAAGAAGAACGGCTTTGAAGGCGGTCAGATGCCTCTGGCACGCAGACTGCCCAAGCGGGGCTTCCATAACCACTTTGCAAAGGAATACACCATCATCAATATTTCCGACCTCGAACGGTTGGAGAACGACACCGAAGTCACGGCTGAGCTGCTCAAAAAGACGGGCGCAATCAGCAAGATTGAAAAGGACGGCCTGAAGGTTCTGGGCAATGGCGAACTTACCAAGAAGCTGAACGTCAAGGCAGCAAAGTTCTCCAAGAGCGCAGAGGAAGCCATCGTCAAGGCAGGCGGAACTGTTGAGGTGGTCTAATGTTTAAGACATTTATCAATGCGTTTAAGGTAAAGGACATCCGCAAGAAGATGCTGTTCACGCTCCTTCTTTTGGTTGTCTACCGCCTTGGTTCGCAGGTTCCGATTCCCGGAATCAACGTTGAAGCGTGGCAGCAGCAGATCGAAGGTCTTGCGCTGTTCGACTTCATGAGCCTGCTTTCGGGCTCGGCGCTTTCGCAGTTCACTATCTTTGCAATGGGTATTTCGCCCTACATCACGGCTTCGATTATCATGCAGCTGTTGACGATAGCGATACCGAGCTTGGAGAGGATAAGCAAGCAGGAGGACGGAAGGCAGAAGATTGAGAAGATTACCCGCTATGTCGGTGTTGCGCTTGCGGTGGTTCAGTCGCTGGGCATCATCATCACCTACGGCTCGAGCATCGTTGAGACCGACAGGTTCCCAACTTGGTTCACCTACGGCAGCATAGCCGTTTACTCCGCAGCAGGCACGGCATTTTTGATGTGGCTGGGCGAGAGGATTACCGAGAAGGGCATAGGAAACGGCATTTCAATGCTGATTTTTGCCTCCATCGTAGCAAGGGTTATCCCGTTCTTGGTCGAGTGCTTTGAAAAGATTATCTGGCAGGGAATGTATTGGCAGATTGGCATTGCGTTCATCGCCATCGTTGCGCTCATCACCTTTGTCGTTTGCATCGATAAGGCGGTTCGCAAGATACCGATTCAGTATGCAAAGAGGGTCGTGGGCAGAAAGATGTACGGCGGTCAGAACACGCATCTGCCGATGAAGGCAAATGCCAACGGCGTATTGCCGCTGATTTTCGCAATGACGCTCACGCAGTTCCCCTCGATGATTATGCAGTTCTTCGATCAGAACAGCGGCTTTGTCACTTGGTGGAACAACAACATGTCCGCCTCGGCACCCGTGCCGATAGTGTACTACCTTGTGTACTTCCTGCTGATAATCGGGTTCGGCTACTTCTACACCTCGATTACGTTCAATCCCGTAGAGATGAGCAAGAATCTTCAGCAGAACGGCGGCTTCATTCCGGGCATCCGTCCGGGCAAGCCCACCGGCGAGTACCTCGGCAAGATATCCAAGCGTTTGACGCTGTTCGGCAGCTTGTTCTTGGCAGTCATCGCAATCGTGCCCACGGTTCTTTTGAATCAGCTCGGCGTTACAAGCATGTTCGGTGCAACGAGCGTACTGATTATGGTAAGCGTCGCACTGGAGACCACCGAGCAGCTCGAATCGCAGATGTTGATGCGCCACTACAAGGGCTTCTTGAACTGATATGAGGCTGATACTACTCGGTGCGCCGGGCGCAGGCAAAGGAACACAGGCTGCAAGAATTGCAAGCAGATACGGCATTGCACACATCTCCACGGGCGATATGCTCCGTGCCGAGATAAGGAGCGAAACGCCGCTGGGTCTTATGGCTAAGAGCATAATCGACCGAGGCGAGCTTGTAAGCGACGATGTTATAATCGGTATGGTCAAAAACCGTATCGTAATGCCCGATTGTGCGAGGGGGTTCCTGTTCGACGGTTTCCCCCGCACGATAGAGCAGGCCGAGGCTCTCGAGGACATCTGCAATATCGATTATGCGATTGATATTGAGGTTCCGTTTGACAGGCTCATCGAGCGCATAAGCAGCAGGAGAATGTGCCCCAAATGCGGCTCGGCATATCATGTGTCGGCACACCCCGAGGGACTCTGCCCCTGCGGCGGAAAGCTCTATCAGCGGGACGACGACAACGAGGAAACGGTGAAGAACCGCCTCGAAGTTTACGGAGAAAAGACCGCACCCTTGATAGAATTCTACCGCACGAGGGGAAGGCTGCTCACGGTGAACGGCGATGCTTCGGTGGATACCGTTGAAGCGGAGATAGCAAGGAAGCTCGAAGGATGATTACGATTAAAACTCGGGCTGAGATTGAAAAGATGCACGCTGCGGGCAGGGTAGTGGAGAACACGCTCAAGCTGCTTGAAAGAAGCATCCGTGTCGGAATAAGCACGGAGGCGTTGAACAAGTTGGCGCATGAGTACATCCTCTCGCAGGGTGCGACACCGTCATTTTTAGGCTATAACGGTTATCCCAAGAGCGTATGCTTATCGGTAAACGACGAGGTCGTTCACGGGATACCGAACAGCCGAAAGCTCAAGGACGGTGATATAATAAGCTGTGACGTGGGCGCCATTCTTGACGGTTGGCACGGCGACGCAGCGAGAACCTTTTTGGTAGGAAACGTCGATGAGGCGACAAAAAAACTGGTCGAAGTCACTCGAGAATGTTTCTTTGAAGGTTTGAAGTTCTGTAAAGAAGGGTACCGTATTTCCGATATATCCGCTGCGGTGGAGCGGCACGCCGAAAAGCATGGCTACGGCGTGGTAAAAGACCTCGTAGGACACGGAATCGGAAGAGAGATGCACGAGGAGCCCGAGGTGCCGAACTACGAGACGCCGAGGGCAAGGCAGCGACTGAGAGCGGGCATGACCATTGCGATTGAGCCTATGATTAACATGGGAACATGGAAGGTCTGGCAGCTTTCGGACGGATGGACGGTGACCACGCAGGACGGCAAACCGTCGGCGCACTATGAGAACACGGTGGCAATCACCGAGGGCGAGCCGATAATTCTGACCTGCTCGGAGGAAATAAGCTGATGCGGGAAGAAATAGCGGTAGGCGATGTTGTGATAAGCAAGGCGGGCAGGGACGCAAAGCGGCTCTTCGTGGTAACGGAGGTCGTAGACGCCGAATATGTACTGCTCTGCGATGGGGATCTTCGAAAGCTCGATAAACCCAAGCGAAAGAAGATAAAGCATCTAAAGCGCACAGGCATCGAGCCGATGGAGGCAGTAGTAAGCGGGGAAAGGATACTCGATTCCGACATTCGGAAGTATCTGAAAGAACAAGGATTGACCGAGAAGAACAGGTAGGAGGAATAGTTTGTCGAAACAAGATGTCATTGAAGTCGAAGGCGTCGTAACCGATGCGTTTCCGAACGCGATGTTCGAGGTAAAGCTGCAAAACGGCCACAAGATATTGGCAACAATATCGGGGAAGCTGCGCATGAACTACATACGCATACTTCCGGGCGACAAGGTGACCGTCGAACTATCGATGTATGACTTGTCCCGCGGCAGAATAACATGGCGCGGCAAGAACTAAAAAATTTAGAAGATTTAAGGAGAACCAAAAGATGAAAGTCAGACCGTCAGTAAAACCGATTTGCGAGAAGTGCAAGATAATTAAGCGCAAGGGCAGAGTCATGATCATTTGCGAGAATCCGAAGCACAAGCAAAAGCAGGGCTAATCAAGCCGAAAAAAAGGAACCTGCGAGGCGGCTGGTGCCAATGGCACTTCTCGCGGGCTTAAACATAAATAAAGAGAAATTTAATGGAGGTAGAGAAACAATATGGCACGTATTGCCGGCGTAGACCTTCCGAGAGATAAGCGGGTCGAGATAGGCTTAACTTATATCTACGGCATCGGTCGGAAAACCGCTTCCCAAATCTTAGAGGCAACGGGCGTCAACCCCGATATCCGCATCCGTGATTTAGAGGAAAGCGATGTCAACAAGCTCAGGGAGTATATTGACCACAATGTGCGGGTCGAGGGTGATTTACGGCGTGAAACATCCATGAATATCAAGCGACTGATTGAGATTGGTTGCTATAGAGGCGTTCGCCACAGAAAGGGTCTGCCCGTAAGAGGACAGAGCACAAAGCAGAACGCAAGAACACGCAAGGGTCCCAAGAGGACTCAGGGCGGAAAGAGAAAGTAAGGAGGAAGCAAAATGGCTAAGGGTAAGATTAAGAAGGCCGCAACTCGTAAGCGTCGTGAGAGAAAGAATATCGAGCGCGGACAGGCACACATCCGTTCCTCCTTCAACAACACGCTGGTCACGATGACCGATATGGCGGGCAACGCAATAGCGTGGTCAAGCGCAGGCTCATTGGGCTTCCGCGGTTCAAGAAAGTCCACCCCGTTTGCGGCGCAGATGGCGTCCGAAACGGCGGCAAAGGGCGCAATGGAGCATGGCTTAAAGACCGTCGAGGTCTATGTCAAGGGCCCCGGCGCAGGCAGAGAGGCTGCTATTCGCGCATTGCAGACCGCAGGCTTGGAAGTGAACATGATAAAGGACGTCACTCCCATCCCCCACAACGGCTGCCGTCCGCCTAAGCGCAGAAGAGTGTAAGGAGGAAATAAGAAAATGGCAAGATATACAGGATCAGTATGCAGACAGTGCCGCAGAGAGGGCACCAAGCTGTTTTTGAAGGGCGACAGGTGCTACACCGAGAAGTGCGCATTGACGCTTCGCCACACGCCTCCGGGAGTACACGGTCAGGGCAGGAAAAAGCAGTCCGAGTACGGCATCCAGCTTCGAGAGAAGCAGAAGGTACGCCGTGCCTACGGAATTTTGGAGTCGCAGTTCCATAAGTACTATGAGATGGCGACCAATATGCGCGGCGTCACGGGTGAGAACATGCTTTCCCTCATCGAGAGAAGGCTTGACAACGTGGCATACCGCCTAAACTATGGCGAGTCAAGGCCCATGGCAAGGCAGATGGTGACCCACGGTCACATCCTTGTCAACGGCAAGAAGGTAGACATCGCTTCCTATCAGGTCAAGGTCGGAGACATCATCTCGATTCGCGACCGCAGCAAGGACGTTCCGTTCTTCGCAACCCTAAAGGAGCAGGGCGCAAAGCGCACGGTTCCCCAGTGGCTGGAATTGGACAGCGAAAATCTCACCGGCAAGGTCATTGCGCTTCCGCAGCGTGAGGACATCGACCTGACGATTGAAGAGCACTTCATCGTCGAGTTCTACTCAAGGTAAGCCGTAAGGCTGCCGTTCGACATTACCGAAGGAGGGTAAGAAATGATAGAAATTGAAAAGCCCAAACTCGAATGCGTAGAGATAGCGGAAAACTATGGCAAGTTCGTCGTAGAGCCGTTAGAGCGCGGCTTCGGCACGACGCTCGGAAACTCAATGCGCCGTGTGCTGCTTTCGAGCCTGCCCGGTGTAGCTGCGACCTCAATCAGGATTGACGGCGTTCTGCATGAGTTCTCCACGATAGAGGGGGTAAAGGAGGATGTCACTGAGATCATCCTAAACCTTAAAGAGCTTTGCTGCAAGCTGTATTGCAAGGGCCCCAAGAAGGTCATCATCGATGCAGCGGGCGAATGCGAGGTGACAGCAGGCGATATTATCCCCGATTCGGATGTTGAAATTGTCAACCCCGAATTGCATATTGCGACGTTGGCGGCAAACGGAAGGCTCCGTGTGGAGATAGTTTTAGACAACGGCAGAGGATATGTAACGGCGGAGCGCAACAAGCGTCCCGATATGCCGATAGGCGAGATTGCGATAGACTCAATCTTCACTCCGGTAACCAAGGTCAACTATTCGGTTGACAACACCCGTGTAGGCCAGATTACCGACTTTGACAAGCTCACCTTGGAGATATGGACCAACGGAAGCATACTCCCCGAGGAAGCGGCGTCGCTGGCGGCAAAGATACTGACCGAGCATCTCGTGCTGTTCATCAACCTGACGGAGCACGTTCAGGGCGTTGAGATACTCGTGGAGAAAGAGGAGAGCAAGAAGGAAAAGATTCTCGAGATGAACATTGAGGATTTGGACCTGTCGGTACGTTCCTACAACTGCCTCAAGCGTGCAGGCATCAACACCGTCGAGGAGTTGGTACAGCGGGATGAGGATGAGATGATGAAGGTTAGGAACTTAGGACGTAAGTCGCTCGAAGAAGTACAGTTAAAATTGGCGCAGCTCGGCTTGACCCTGCGCTCAAACGAAGAATAAGGAGGAAGCACAATGGCAAACAGGAAACTCGGAAGACCCTCTGACCAGCGTGTAGCAATGCTTCGGAACCAGACGACAGCCCTCATTTGGAGCGGCAAAATCGTAACCACCGAGCAGAGAGCAAAGGAAGTACGTTCCATAGCCGAAAAGCTGATAACTCTTGCAGTAAAAGAGTACGCAAACGGTGAAATGGTTGAGAAAGAAACGCGCAACGAGAAGGATCAGATAATCAAGGTGGAAAAGCTGCAGGATAAGCCCTCAAAGCTCCATGCACGCAGACAGATAATGTCCTACCTCTACGATGTACCCGAACCCAAGTCCCACGACGAGAGCAAAACCGAATACAGGGAGCGCACCAAGGACAGAGCACACCCCGTAGTCGAAAAACTCTTCCGTGATATCGCCCCCAAGTATGCGGAGCGTGCTAAGGACGGCAAAAAGGGCGGCTATACCCGTATGTATAAGCTGGGCGCCCGCAGAGGCGACGCCGCCGAAATGGTCGTCTTGGAGCTTGTCTAAGAACAAGTAAGTAAGTCAAAACCCGAAACGGTCTGCAAACGCAGGCCGTTTTTTGGTTATGGACAGGGAACGGGATTTGTTCTGTTCTTTTCTTTCCGCCCTGCGTTATCATATCAAGTGCAACGAGGGAAAAA
>JAUNBP010000067.1 GCA_030526995.1 Clostridia bacterium | reverse complement strand
CAGGCACCAACAGCTCTGTACAGGTGATTTCCATTACATTCCGCTCAATCTCTTTCCGCTCACACAGCATCCTTCTTTCCTCCCGTCTCTTATACCTTCATTATACCAAAAAAGCCCGATAAAGTCGAGCTTTTTTGACAGTCTGAAGAGGGGTTTTCGCCCCTCTTTTTACTACTATTTTAAGCGAGGCGGGGTAGAATTCTCCAAAGAAAAGGATAAGGAGAATTTGGAATGAAAAGATTTTTTATTGTGGCGTTGTCGCTTTTGCTGGCGCTTCCTATGGCTGCTACGGCAACGGCGGACACCGAAATTTCAATCGTGCTTTCCGATGCAGGAATAACGGTTGACGGGGCTGCGGTTTCGACCGATAGCAGCAGCGAGGTCTATGTGGCAAACGACATCGTCTACTACATGGAAAACCAAGGCAGCTCCTACGGGGCAGGCTCCGCAGCGGACGGGCACAGCGCAGAGGAAGCGAACAAACACACCGTGCTGCATATCAACGCAGGCGGGGTTTACCGCATCAGCGGCACGTTGAGCTATGGACAGATAGCGGTAAGCGCCGCAGACACCGAGACCGTAGAACTCATTTTGGACGGGGTGAACCTAACCTGCACGGTAGCCCCCGCAATAATATTCTACTCCACCTATGACGAGGAGGACGCCGAAACGGTCGAGGCGGGCAGCGCAGGCAGCATTATTACGCTTGCCGACGGCTCCGAGAACGTTGCAAACGGGAGCTATGTGGCAAAGATTTACAAGACCGGCACCACGAGCAAGCTGCACAAATACGATGGAGCGGTTTACAGCAAGACCTCGCTTGTGATTCGAGGCGAGAGCGCAGGCAGCGGAAAGCTCAAGATAGTTGCCGAAAACGAAGGCCTGTGTTCCGAAATGCATATGTGCGTTGAGAGCGGCACGGTTGAGATTCAATCTCAGGATGACGGCATAAACGTCAACGAGGACTTTGTAAGCACCTTCATTCAAACCGGAGGATTAATCTACATCAACGCAGGCCTTGGCAGCGAGGGCGACGGCGTGGATTCCAACGGCTACATGTGGCTCAAGGGCGGCACGTTAATCAGCTTTGCGCATAACGGCGCAGACGGCGGCATCGATGCCGACAGCCCGATAATCATCGACGGAGGCACGGTGATTGCCTTCGGCGCAAGGAACGATTCGGTGGATTCATCATCGGAGCAGCCCTACATGGAGCTGTCCTATTCAACGACCAAGCAAGCGGGCACCATAGTCTCCATATTCGACAAGGCAACCGAGAACGCTATTTTGATTTTTAGCCCACTGCGTGCCTATCAGAGCTTCACATACAGCAGCCCCCTGCTTGCAAATAACAGCACCTACTACGTCCTGTCGGGCGGCACGGTAACCGAGGGAGAGGCCGAATACGGGCTATACGATGTAAACAACGTCACCTATTCGGGCGGTATGCAGCAGCAACACGGAAGTAGCATGGGCGGCGGCAATTCGGGCCCGGGCGGCGGCTGGGGCGGCAACCCTGGGCAAGGCGGGTCGAACGGAAGCAACGATTTCACCCTAACGGCAAGCAATCACAGCTTTCAAAACGTGACCAACGCATCGACCGTAACCTTTTCGGGAAGCGTTGAAAACACGAAAACCGAGGTGAGCTTCACCGCCACAATCTCAAATTACACCACCGAGACCGGAGCTACCTTCACTTACACGGGCGCAAGCGCAGCGGTTCCCGAGCAGGATGTGCAGCTCACGGTGACCGATGTGCCCTCCGAGGACTATTACGCCACCTGTCTTTTGAGCGACGGAGAGGAGGAAATAGCGGCACTGTTCCCAACCGACGTGGGCAACTATCGGCTTACGATATCCGTAACCGACGATAACGAGAGCTACTACGGAAGCAGCGCATGGTATTTCAGCGTAACGGAAGGCGGCGTTGCAACAATACTCTACGGGGATGCCGATTGCAACAATGAGATTACCTCTGCAGACGCTGCGGAGATATTGAGGCATGTGGTAAAGATAATTACCCTCAGTGAGCAGGGCGAGATAAACGGAGACGCAGACCATGACGGAATAATCTCGTCCGGGGATGCAGCCGAGATATTACGCTTTATAGTCCAGTTGATTCCGAGCTTGGAGCCTGCGAGTTAAGAGTACAACATGCCGATAATCCTGCAAACCAAGCCGTTTGGCAGGATGCGGCACAAAAAGGCGAAAACATGATACTTTGCACCTGAGGTATATAGAGGCCTCGGGTGCTTTTTCTTGCTCATTTTCAAGAGCTTTTTTCCGATTATATCGGGGCTCATGCCGTTTTGCTCGTCATGCTCCATAACGGCAATTGCGCTTTCCATCTTTGGATAGGCTGCAGAGCCCTCGGCGCTCTTGGCTCGGGCGGCGGTAAAGCCGGTCTTAATATCCCCGGGCATGAGGGCGGACACCCTTATTGAGTAGGGGCGCACCTCGTTTATAAGCGCCATCGCAAGCGCATTCAAAGAGGACTTGGACATCGAGTAAAAGGCCTGAAACGGAATCGGCAGCACCGCAGCAAGCGAGCCGGTAATCAAAATGCAGCCGCTCTTTTGCGCCCTCATAGTGGGCAAAACCTCCGAGATTATGCGCACGGTTCCAAAGACGTTTACGTCAAACTGGGACTTCATATCCGCATCGGCGGTAAATTCAACGCTGCCCGAGATGCCGTAACCGGCGTTGCTCACAAGCACGTCGATGCGCCCCTCCTTTTCAAGAACGGCAGCAACGGCGGCCTTTACGCTGTCGCGAGAGGTAACGTCGCAGGGGACAAAGGTGATGTTTTTTGCATCAAAGGGCTTGCGGCACAGCCCGTAAACCCTGTCGCCATCGGCTAAAAACGCATTGCAGGCAGCAAGCCCAATGCCTCCCGACGCTCCGGTTATAACGACAACCCTATTCATCCTTGTCAAGCACCTCAGCCATAATTTCAAGCGCCTCGTCCAAAAGCTCCGTCGTAAGAGTTGCCATGTAGCTCGTGCGAAGCAGGCACTCCGAGGGGTGGGTTGCAGGCGGCAGAACGGGATTTACATACACGCCGTGCTCATAGAGCTCCTTGGCCTTGTTGAGCGTGTTTATCGCCTCATAGGTGTATATCGGAATAATCGGGGTTATGCTGTCGCGTATCGGAATTTTACGCTTTCTCAGTCCGTCGCGCATGTAGGCGGAGAGGGACAAAAGGCGTTTGGGCAGCTCCGGCGTTTCCCTAAGAATATGCAGGGCTTCTATTGCCGTTGCGCAGCTTGCAGGCGGGATGGAGGCGCAGAAGATGAAGGGGCGGGAGGAATGCCGTACAAAGTCGGTAACTCGCTTATCGGCAGCCATGTAACCGCCGAGGGAGGCGAGGGACTTTGAAAACGTGCCCATGATGATATCCACCTCGTCGGTGAGGCCGAAGTAATCGGCAGTGCCTCTTCCGCAGTCGCCCAAAACGCCGAGCCCGTGCGCATCGTCAACCATCGTTCGTGCATTGTACTTCTTGGCGAGGGCTACGATTTCGGGGAGCTTGCATATATCCCCGCCCATCGAGAAGACACCGTCGGTGACGATGAGCTTGCCCGCATCGAGGGGGACGGAGGCGAGCTTCTTTTCGAGATCCTCCATGTTGTTGTGCCTGTATCGCAGCATCGTGCCGTAGCTGAGCTTGCAGCCGTCATAGATGCTTGCGTGATTTTCACGGTCGCAGAAGATGTAATCATCCTTGCCTACGATAGTGGAGATAATTCCGAGGTTGGATTGAAAACCGGTCGAGAAGGTAACGACCGCCTCCTTGTTCAAAAACTCGGCAAGTTCGGTTTCCAGCTGAACGTGAAGCTCCAAGGTGCCATTCAAAAAACGGGAGCCGGAGCAACCCGAACCGTAGCGTTGCAGTGCGTCAATGCCTGCCGAAATGACACGGGGATGCGTGGTAAGCCCGAGATAATTGTTGGAGCCGAGCATAATGCGGCGCTTGCCCTCCATTATGACCTCAACGTCCTGCTTGGATTCCAACTTGTGAAAATAGGGATAGATGTTCTGTTCGATGAGCTGATCTACAAGCTCATTTTTGCATTTTGCGAATAATTCCATAGAGTGCCTTTCTTTACATAAAGTAACGATATATTATAGCAGGTGCTGTCACCGCTGTCAATTTATATGGATTTTTTTTGCAAATTCCTGTCGCAGCGGCTTGAAGAACAGGGAGGCTGCCATTATAAATATGGAAACGGCAACCGAACCGAGGAGAATCGTCGTCCAATCGAAGGCGAGATAACTGCTCGATGCTGCAAAGATAAAGATTCCAAAGGAGAGGACAAACATCCAAAACAGGGGCATGACATTGCCCTTTTGGTGCTTAAAGCCTATGAAAAATATGAAGGCTTGAACTATCAAAAGAGCGGTAAACACGAGCGGGATGACGATGAGCGAAAACCCGTTTCTAATTACGAGGTCCAAAATTCCCAAGTAAATACAGGCATTCACGCAGATTGCAGAGAACTTTGAGAGAAAGGTAAATTCCACCAAAGGCCGCTCAACAACCGAAATCCAAAACAGCCAGCTTCCGCCTCCCACGATGATGCTCCACGGCAGCCCGCCGGTGAGGGCATTGACGAGGATGCACACGGGCAGCGCAACCGAATAGATGATAATGACTATTCTTCGAAGCCAAATGTAAAACAACCTTTTCTTTTCTATCACGGGGTAGGTAATTTCAATTTCCATAGGGCATACTTCCTGTCAGTTTTATTTCAAGTCCCTGTTCGCTCATTATCCGATAAAGCGAGGTTTCAAAGTCGGTGTTAGAGGTCATCTTTGTAATGGCAAGAACGGCGGTATCGTTGCACGTTGCCATAGCGCAGGTCACTCGGTTTGAAATGGCGGGGCCTAATACCGCATTAATCTTTTGAATATAAGGCTGCATTTGCGGAGACAGCTTCAAAACGCCGAGGTTTGAGAGCGTGTTGGAAAACACCCTGTCCCCTAAAATGCCGTAAACGAGTTTTGCCACCGGCCATTTAAGGTAGAGTGGAATCGGACGAAGCGCATGAACGAGCGCAGCGGCATAAGCGAGCGCCTGGCTCATCTTCTCAAAAGTCATTTTTTCTGAAAGCTGGGTATTTATCTGCTCAATGAGAGAGTCGAGACTGTCAATCTCGCTTCTCATAAAGCTCAAAACGCAGTACATTGAAAGGTTGCGCAGGGTCTGGGTTTCATAATATTTCCTCATGTTAACGGGAACTTGAAAATTCATTCGTCCCTCGCCGCTTGACGCTTCCTTCGAGGCGAGAATCATAAAGGCGAGCATGAGTGTGTTCACGGTGCAGCCCTTACTCTTTGACAGGGAATGCAGTGCTGAGGCGTCCATTTCAAAATTGATGATTTGATGGGGCAGGGTATGCGAGAGCTTTCCGTTAAGCTGAAGCGCACCCTTCTGCGAAAAGCCCGAGACCTTCTTGTCGGGCTTGGCAAGGCGAAAATCGTTGGCAAGCTCCTCGGGGGGTACAGCTTCGTTAATGTTTTTGACAAAGCCGGTACAGGGCATTTCTTCGCCGTACTTTAGGCGGATATACTCCGCAGAAAGCGTCAAAAGGAAGGAGGTTGCCCCCAAGCCGTCGGTCAAAATATGAAAGCCCTCCAAGCTGATGCGATTGTTATAGTACAGCACCCTAAACGGAGGAGTGCCGTACGAGGAAACATTTATGGGCGAGCAGGGCAATACGGTTTCGGGCAGAACCTCGTAGCGCTTCTTTGTTCCGTCCAGATAATGCCAGAATATGCCCTTTTTTACAGTCGTTGCAAAGAAGGGGAAGCGCTTTATCGTAAAGGTCAAGGCAATCTGCAAAAGCTCCGGCACGATATCCTCGTTAAGATAGGCGCTCATGCGAAACATCTGCATCCAATTCCGTTTCATCGTAAGCGGATATATCTTCGCTCCGTCATCGAGGGGGAACCATGAGGTCATCTCATCCTTGTAAAAAGAACCGAGGTTTTCAAGCGAGAGACGGGAAAGGGCTTCAAAGACGCACAGCCCGCTCCTTAGCAGATACAATATCGCATTCTCAAAATCCTGCATCATTTGAAGCTGCTGACTGTTAGACATATTGATTCGCCCGCGCAGGTCGAGCAGATATTGGCGAACGGCGGTCTGCTCCTCGGAGGGGAGCAGGGCCATGTAGATTTTCAGCGGTGTCGCTTTTTGCTTTTTCATGGCACAAAGATACAGGTTACAGCGAAAAAAGTCAAGAGCCGCAACGCCGCAAATTTTACTTCTCAACGCAGAATAATCGGATTTACTCACAAAAAACGAAAAAAAGGGCTTGCATTTTTTTGTGATTAGTGTATAATCCATAAAGAGCCGTGGGGCATTAGCACAGTTGGTAGCGCGCAACGTTCGCAATGTTGAGGTCAGGAGTTCGAATCTCCTATGCTCCACCAGAAAAAACCGCCGAAAAGGGCGGTTTTTTCAATGAAATTTGCCCTTGCGGGCAAGTGAAATGGCTTCGCCATGAAATATTTGCTTCGCAAATGTCAGCCTGTCAAAAAAGCTCGACTTTATCGGGCTTTTTTGGTATAATGAAGGTAT
>JAUNBP010000066.1 GCA_030526995.1 Clostridia bacterium | reverse complement strand
CCTCGCTCTGTCCATTTTCTTGATCTTTGTGTCCAGTTTCTATTGACAAGTGCAACCCCCGTAGGGGCGGATATCATCCGCCCGCCGACCCCAAAAAAACGGGCTTGGGCCCTGCCCACCGCCCGCCATGCAATATTAAAAAAACGCCGACAGGAGCGGCAGAAGGAGTTTTTATGGTTTTATTTTCAGGACGCAGATGGGTAGCTACAAACGCCATTGCCCAGCAAAAGAAATTGGAGTTGGCGGAGTTGAAAAAGGCGATAGAAGCCTACGAGCCGTTCAACGAGCAGGAGGCGAGCGACAGGCAGCTCATGCTAAACCTCATAGAGTCGGAGCCGTATTTGCTTACGAGGAAGAACAGCACGACGCATTTTACCGCCTCCGCATGGATAGTGAACGAGGCGAGGGACAAGGTGCTGCTCGTCTGGCACAACATCTACAAATCATGGTCGTGGACGGGCGGTCATGCCGACGGCGACCCGGACCTTAGGCGGGTTGCCGAGAGGGAAGCCATGGAGGAAACGGGCTTAAAATCCGTCCGCCTTGCGCAAAACGAGCCCTTTTCCTTGGAGGCGCTGACCGTTGACGGCCACGAAAAGAAGGGCAGCTACGTCACCTCGCATCTCCACTTAAACGTCACCTACCTCTTCATCGCAGACGAGAACGAAGCCCTCAGCATAAAGGAGGACGAGAACAGCGGCGTTCGGTGGTTTTCGCTTTCAGAGGCTGAAAGCGAGCCCTGCGAAGCATGGATGGTCGAGCGTATCTACAAAAAGCTCAACGAAAAGCTGCAAAGGAACAACAACAATGATTGAAAACGATTTTATAATCCGCAACGAAACCCCCGCCGATTACGACGAGGTCGAAAGCCTCGTCCGCGAGTCGTTCTGGAACGTGTACCGCCCGGGCTGCTTGGAACACTACGTCCTGCACTGCCTTAGAAAGGACGAGGCAGCCGCCGAAGCCTTCGACAAGCGCTTCCCCGAAAAACAAAAGCTCCGCCTAAAAGGTCAGCTCGTATGAGGCAGGATTAAAGAAAAAGAGCCGTCACCACAGTGGGTAAAACGGCTCCTTTTTTGTAAAACTTTTATCACTTCTTCCGCTTGGGCTTTTTGCTGCTTGGGAGATACTTATTCAATATGTTTTGCACCTGCGTTATCTCATGCTCCGCCATCTGTCCCTTGGGCAGGGTGTAGGCAAACTGTTCGTTCATCACGAGGTAGAAGGCGTGGCGGGTTTCCTCGGCACGGAGGACGTACTTATAGGCGGTTTCGTTCGTGCCGCTTGCGGTGGTTGCGGTGATTCCGTTCTTGTCCAGCCTTATATCCTGCTTAAAATCGGTCAGCTTTCCCTTTTTGTACATGCTGTTGAGCCTGAGATAGATCTTGCAAACGATGATGTAGACATTCCAAAGCACAACGCCCAAAACACCCATCAACAAGCCGTTTAGGAGCGCACCGCCGAAATTCCTCCGATAATACGTAAACAGCGAGAACAGGGTTACAATCATCAAAAGCGCAAGGAACACGACGATGCAGGTATAGACGTGCCTGCGCATTATAATATGAAGATTGTACCAAAAATTATCCTTTTTGCCGATGTGAAAGACCTTTTGAAATTCCACTTTTTTACCTCCGCCATGCTTATAGACCGAGTATAGCATAAATATTCCGCTTTTGTAAAGATATTTGACAGAAGGAATATATTTCGCTAAAATAGGAATATAAACTCAATATCTGGAGGTTTCCCATGCCCGAATGGATTGCACCCATAATCATCTTAGCCGTCGTAGGCCTTATATTCTTAGCCACCGCATTCAGAAAAAAACGAGTTCAAAAGTTCACCGACCCCTATTGCATCGCATTTATGGAGCTTTGCGATCATATATTGCAGGGAAGGGACTACTCTCCCGGGGTAAAGTATCAAAATATAGGAAAGGACAAGGCGCAGATGCTGCCCTTCGAGGAACAGACGGAGCTTATAAAGGAGCTGTTTATGACCAAGCCCGACGAGTATTCCTTGGAGCGGTTTAGAAAGATGCACGAGCTGCGCACAAGCGCTCAGGAGCATCTCATGGCATTTTCGCTGATAAGCAATAAGTACAACGGCGTCTTGAACCGCCTTTTCAACCTTGCGGAGGTGTTATTGATTGCAATGAGCGATGTGAACAAGCTTGAAACGAAGGACCAGCTTCTCGATTTGAACTTCGTTTTGCTGAATCAGGAGAAGTTGAGGGTCGAAACCATGCCAGCAATCATGTCCGAGGAGGGCAAAAAAGGCATAAATATTCGAGATAAATAAGAAAATTCGACTTCTTTCCGTATTTTTGTCACAAAAATCTTGCAATTTTATAAAATCCGTGCTACAATGATTCTTGGATATTTGACTGCACAGTGTGCGGCAACTATTATATCATTTTAAGGAGGTAACACCATGGAACAAAGAAATGAAGGCATCTATGATGGCTTCAAACAACTCGGAACCGGTAAGATGATGGTGTTGGGCTTGCAGCACGTGTTTGCAATGTTCGGCGCAACCGTATTGGTTCCCATCCTGACGGGCCTCAGCGTCTCGGTAACCCTGCTCTGTGCGGGTCTCGGAACCATTTGGTTCTTCTTTATCACTAAGCGCAAGATACCCATCTTCCTCGGCTCATCCTTTGCCTTTTTGGCAGCGTTCGGAACAATCGCTCCGCTTATCGACGGAGACCCGAACATGGAAATGCTCCCCTACGCCACCTTAGGTGTATTCGCAGCAGGTCTAATCTACGTGGTTCTCGCCATTCTGTTCAAGATTTTCGGCGCAAAGAGCATCATGAAGCTGTTCCCGCCTGTTGTCACCGGACCTATCATCGTATTGATTGGTCTCAACCTTGCGGCTTCTGCAATCAACAATGCGCAGACGAACTGGATTCTGGCAATCATTGCAATCGCAATCATCATTTGCGTCAACCTCTTCGGCAAGGGCATGATTAAGATTCTGCCGATTCTTATCGGCATTCTCGGCTCATATGTCATTGCCTTGCTGGTCTCGCTCATCTGTGGACCCGACTGGCTGGGCGTAAGCTGGATGAACCTGTCCTCGACGGGCCTGTATTCCGACATTGCAATCACCGGATTCTCCGACGTCATAGCGGTTCCGGCATTCTGGAACTACACGCCGTTCTTCGGACCGAATGCGGTTGACTGGGCAAATCCGACCGTTTGGACTTCAATCATCACCTTCGTGGTAGTTGCAGTAGCAGCGATGGTCGAGCATATCGGAGATATCTGTGCAATCGGCGCAACCTGTGGCAAGAACTTCATCAAGGATCCGGGACTTACCAGAACCCTCTTGGGCGACGGTATCGGCACCTCCTTGGCAGGCTTCCTCGGCGGCCCCGCAAACACGACCTACTCCGAGAACACCGGCGTTGTAGCCCTGACCAAGGTCTACGACCCGAAGGTAATGTTCATAGCAGCCATTATGACGCTCATTCTCTCGTTTGTTGCAATCTTTGAAACCTTCATTCAGACGATTCCGACGGCAATCATCGGCGGTATTTCAATCGTTCTCTACGGAATGATTTCCGCAACCGGCGTCCGCACAATCGTTGAAAATAAGGTTGACTTCAAGAAGTTCCGCAACATCATCGTTGCCGCTTTGATCCTCGTAGCGGGCCTTGGCTTTGCCACATACCCGATTCAGATACCTCTCGGCGGCGGCTATGTCATGAGCTTCGGCGGCTTGGCATGTGCAGCAATCATCGGTATTGTCATTAACGCAATCCTGCCCGGCAAGGACTATGAGTTCGATGCCGATGTGGAGCAGGAGAAGGCTGAGCAATAACCGCACAAACACCTAAAAACGACTCCTATTCATAGGAGCCAACGACCAAAACACAAGAGCCATCGGTGGGGGAACCGATGGCTCTTTACATATGCTCTCACATAAAGGACTTACAATTTTGCGTTTTCGAGCTTCTTTTTGACCCGCTGAATCGCATTGTCAATGGACTTGGGGGGCTTATTCAATTCCTTTGCAATCTGCTGATAGGACAGGCCCTGAAGGTAGAGGTGGAGAACCGTGCGCTCATAGTTGCTCAAGTCCTCCTTTATCCGCTGTCCCACCCGCTCCAGAGATTCCCGCCGCAGCAGGGTTTCCTCGGGGTCGGACACGCTCACGTTTTGAATCATATCCATCAGCGTCTTGCTGTCCTCCTCATCGGAGAGGGGGCGGTTGAGCGACACATAGGTGTTCAGCGGCGTGTGCTTTTTGCGGCTGGCACGCTTGATTGCGGTCAGCATCTGCCTTGTAATGCAGAGGTCGGAAAAGCTGCGGAACGAGGCGTTTTTATCGGAGCGATAGTCCAACACCGCCTTATAAAGCCCTATCATGCCCTCCTGAACGAGGTCCTCATGGTCGGCTCCAATCAGAAAATACGGGCGCACCTTGGCACGGACTATCTGCTTGTAGCGTTCGTACAAGCAGTCCTCCGCACGCTTATCCCCGTTTCTGAGCAGGCTTATAAGCTCCTCATCCGTTTTGGCTTGATAGTTCTTCATCCTGTCGGTTCTTTTCAAACATCAGTATTGCAGCTGCAACGGCGGCGTTAAGCGACTCAATCTTGCCCCTTATCGGAATGGAAACCAAAAAGTCGCAGTTATCCCGAACGAGCTTGGAAAGCCCCTCGCCTTCGTTGCCGATAACGAGGGCAAGCGCTCCGTTTAGGCCCTGCTTGCGCATGGGTCTGCCCGACATATCCGCACCGGCTATCCAGCAGTTCGCCCTCTTCAATTCCTCGATTGCGCCGTTTATGTTGACGACCCTTGCAATATTCATATGGGAGGTTGCGCCTGCGCTCGCCTTGACGGTTGCGGCGGTGACCGAGGCGGACCTGCGCTTGCCAATGATAACGCCGTGTGCGCCCGCACACTCTGCACTTCGGATTATCGAGCCCAAGTTGTGCGGATCCTCCACGCCGTCCAAGACGATAACAAACGGAGGCTCGTTTCTCTCCTTTGCAGTTGCAAGGATATCCGAAACCGAGCAGTAGGAAACGCCCGCCGCATAGGCTACTATCCCCTGATGGTTTGCGGTCTTACCGCCGTGTCCGAACGGCATACAGACCTCGTCGAGCTTCTTGCGGTCGACCTCTCTGATGACGAGCTTTTTATCCCTCGCAAGCGACAAAATTTCTTTAAGCGAGCCGTCCTGTTCCTTGCTCACCATGATGTAGTCGAGGCTGCGCTCGCTCTTTATCGCCTCCCTGACCGCATTCCTGCCGAGGATCAAAAACGGCAGCTCGTCGGGATTCTCCGCAGGCCTTACCTCGGGACTTTCGGGCTTTTTATAGTCATCCCGCTTATACTCACGCTTGTTTTTATAGCCGCCCTCCCGCTTTTGTTCACGGCTGTAACGGGTGGAAGTGCCGTCGGCATCCCGCCCCTTGCGGGTGGAATTGCCGTCCCGCTCCTTGCGGCTGTCACTGTAGCCATCGTGCTTTTGGTAACGGCTTTCGCGGCTGCCTCGATTTTCACGGTTGAAGTAGGGTTTTTTAGTGTCGGTCATTTATTCTCCTCGATTCCGATAGCATAGCGCATCAATGTATTTATCCGTGCGTCCTCGCCGCACAGGAAAAGATAGCCCAATAGAGCCTCAAGTCCGGTTGCAACCCGATAATCGCCCACCGAAGCGTTCTTGGGAACGGTGCCGCTGTGAGCGTTGCGCCCCCGCTTGTATATGGCGGTCTCCTCCTCGGAAAGCAGCTTTTCAATCCTAAAAAACGCCGCCGCCTGACCCTTTGCACAGACCAGCTCCGAGGAGCGCAGATGCAGCTCATGCACGGGAACCTCCCGCGTTTCGACCAGATAGGTTCTGACAAAGAGATCATAGACCGTATCGCCCACGTAGGCGAGGGAGAGAACGGGGAGTTGAGACGGTTTTTGCACGCCGTCCACACGGAGCGCAGATAGAATGTCGGCTTGAATACTCATACACAATTACTATATCCCTTTTTTCCGCATAAAGCAAGAAAAATTATTAGTGATTGACAAATTTTCCGATTGGCGTTATCCTTTTGGCAGACGAACAAACGAGAGGAATTCTATGTACGATTTGCACTGCCACATATTGCCCACCTTTGACGACGGCTCGGATTCCATGGAGGAGTCCTGCGCCATGGCGGAGCTTGCCTATCAGAGCAAGGTCAAGGGAATTGTCGCAACCCCGCACTGCAACGGGGAGGATCTTTTGAATGCGGAACGCAACGTCATGATAGGCAAAACCCTCGACCTGCTTCGTGAAAAGCTCAAGCTCATGGATATTCCGATAAAGCTCTATTCCGGCA
Organism: Clostridia bacterium; assembly: GCA_030526995.1. Classification (GTDB taxonomy): domain Bacteria; phylum Bacillota; class Clostridia; order Christensenellales; family CAG-138; genus JAQUTY01. The sequence continues at coordinate 595 of JAUNBP010000066.1, read as the reverse complement.
TGGAGATTTTGCTCGATGACGGCGTCTATCCCGCCTTAGAGCAGGGCAAGATGGTGACGGTGAACGGCTCGAACTATGCCTTGGTCGAGTTCCCCTTCGACGACGATGAACGCCACGTTTTGGAGCTTTTGTCCAATGTCGCAAGCAGGGGTTACAGGCTGATAATTGCGCATCCCGAGCGCTATGAGTTCGTGCATAACAATCCCGAGCTCATCTTCACCTTTTTGGATAATGACTACGTGCTGCAGCTCAATCGGGGCAGCATCTTGGGCAGATTCGGAGAGCGGATAAGGGAATGTGCCAAGTGGATGCTGACGGGGCAGCTTGCCCATATTGTAGCAAGCGACGGGCACAGCTCGCTCAGGCGCACCCCCTATATGTTCGACTGCTATCAGCACATCCGCAAACACTACTCGGCGGAGTATGCGGAGATACTCTTTTATGAAAATCCCTCAAGAATATTGAAAAATGAACCAATCCTGCCGAACTGTTGAAGCCGTTGCACTTGACAAAACGGGACAAAAAAGCTATTCTTATGTGATACCTGACTTTAGGAGTTAAGGACACAAAAATGGTGTTAAGGCAAAGTCAGAAT
>JAUNBP010000065.1 GCA_030526995.1 Clostridia bacterium | reverse complement strand
TTGACTGCCCACCACTCTTTACTTAACTTTTCACGGAAAGAGGAAAAGAACCCTCCCCACTTGGGGATTGCGAAGATTGGGGGGGTGTGGTAGAATGTTATATTAGGAGGAGAGCGGTATGTATCTTATCGTGGGTTTAGGCAACCCGGGGCTGTCGTATCGAAGGAGCCGCCACAACGTTGGGTTTATGGCTCTTGATTTGCTTGCGCAGAATTTGGGGGTCAGGGTCACGAAGAAGGGTTTTTCGGCGGTGTACGGCGAGGGCGAAGTGGGTGACGAGCGAGTTATTTTGTTGAAGCCGCAGACCTACATGAACCTATCGGGCAATGCGGTGCAGCAGGCCATGCACTTTTACCGCCTGCCTTTGGATAGGCTGGTGGTGTTGTATGACGATATCGACCTTGCTGCGGGTCAGCTTAGGATAAGGGCGCAGGGCTCGGCGGGCACGCACAACGGTATGCGTTCGATAATCGGCTGCATGGGCGGCGACCGTTTTCCGAGGATTAGGATAGGCGTGGGCAAGGATGAGACGATAGTGCTTAGGGATTATGTGTTGAAAAAGCCCACCAAGGCGGAGCTTGAGGTGTTAAAGCCCGCATTTGAGAGGGCAGCGGAGGCGGCAAAGCTCATCGTGGGCGGCGAGTTGGATAAGGCGCAGGCAAGGTTTAACGGTAACGGCGCAAAATGAATCCGCTGCAAGATTTTATAAGTAAAGATGAAAATGTGGTGCGTCTTTCCTCGGTACTGAGTACGGGGGGCGGGCCTGTTGCGGTTTTCGGGGTTGCCGAGAACTTTAAGGCTCCGCTCATTTCTGCGCTTGCGAGCGACAGGACGGCCTTGTTTGTTGCCTCGAGCGAGTTGGAGGCGGTGAGGGTACATGCGCAGCTCTGTGCCTATGATGAGGAGGCGCTGCTGTTTCTGCCTCGGGACATGCCGCTCACAAACGTCCAAGCCGTTTCGTTTGAGCGAAGGAGCGGCAGGCTTGCGGTGCTTACAAAGTTGGCGCTGTCCGTGCCCTGCAAGGTCGTAACCTGTGCGGCTGCACTGATAGAGCTGCTTGCGCCGCTTAAGGCGTTTGTCGAGGCGCAAACCACGGTGGCTGTGGGTCAGAGCATAGAGCCAAGGGCGCTGCTTCGGTTTTTGATTGAGTCGGGTTACGAGCGGGTGGAGCTTTTGGAGGGCAGGGGTCAGTGTGCGCTTAGGGGCGATATTTTGGACGTGTTCCCGCCCCAGAGCGAGCAGCCGTACCGCATAGAATTTTTCGGGGACGACATAGACCAGATTCGTCAGTTCGACATACAGTCCCAGCGTTCGATAGGGCAGAGGGAGCGTTGCGTTTTGCCGCCCGCCTGCGAAACGCCGCAGAGCAGGGCGAGGATGGAAAAAGCCTTGAAAGCTCTCAAAGATGCGAGCGGCTTTTCCGCACAGCGGGAGGCGTGGGAAATGGGGCTTCCGAGTGCGGTTGCGGACGTGCTGCTGCCGCTGTTGTACGAGGAGAGGGCCTGTCTTTTGGACTATATGCCCAAGGACGCCTTTATATTTATAAACGAGCCGCAGCGGGTGTTCGATGAGGCCAAAACCTCCCAAAGCCTGTTTTTGGAGAGCGTATCGGCGGCGCTGCTTAGGGGCGAGGGGCATCCCTGCCAATCGGGGCTCGTGTTGCCCGCCGACGAGCTGCCAAAGCTGTTGAGCGGGAGCAGGACGGCAGCCTTTTACACACTGTTTCGCACCTGCAATTTGGTGAATCATCGGGAGCGCATACAGTTCAATGCAACGTCGGCACCGCTGTACATGGGCGATTTTGAAACGCTGTTCAAGGAGCTTTTCAGGCTAAAGCAGCGGGGCGAGGCGGTTTTAATCTACTGTGGCGAGGCGCAGGCGGATATGTTTTCCCGCTTGGAGGATGCAGGGCTTCCCTGCGCCCGAGCGGACAGCCTTGGACGCAAGCCCGAATACGGCGAAATTCTGTTGCTAAAGGATAAGCTGCCACAGGGCTTTTGCCTGCCCGAGCTTAGGCTCACGGTATTGACGAGCGCCGAGCTCTTTTCCAAGCAGCAGCGCACCGTGAAGGCACAAAGGCGCAGCGCACTGCGCTTTTCCGACCTTAGCGTGGGCGATTTTATCGTGCATGAGGCGCACGGCATAGGAAAGTTTATAGGCGTGGAGCAGCTCACGGTGCAAAACGTGACCCGAGACTATCTTTTGATAGCCTATCGGGGCGATGACAAGCTATATATTCCGACCGACCAGCTGAACAGGATACAAAAGTACATAGGCGGTGGCGAGGACTTTACGCCCCCGCTGTCCAAATTGGGCAGCGGCGATTGGCAAAACCGTGTGAGCCGGGCGAAAAAGGGTGCCAAGAAGCTGGCGGTGGACCTTGCAGCCCTCTATGAAAAGCGGTCGAGGGTTCGGGGCTTTGCCTTTTCCAAGGACGGCGAGTGGCAAAAGAAGCTCGAACAGCGCTTCCCCTACGAGGAGACGCCCGACCAGCTTCAGTGCATAGAGGATATCAAGCGGGACATGGAAAGCACCCGCCCCATGGACAGGCTGCTCTGCGGCGACGTGGGCTACGGCAAGACCGAGGTTGCGCTCAGGGCTGCATTCAAGGCGGTTCAGGACAGCAAGCAGGTTGCGCTCCTCGTGCCTACGACCATCTTGGCGCAACAGCATTATTCCACGCTTGCCTCAAGGTTCTTTGAGTTTCCAATCAGGATGGACGTGCTGTCCCGCTTCCGCACGGCGGCGGAGCGCAAGGAGATTAAGAAGCGGCTTGAAAACGGGCAGCTCGATATTGTCATAGGCACCCATGCCCTGCTTGCAAAGGACGTTCGGTTCAAGGACTTGGGGCTTTTGATAATCGACGAGGAGCATAGGTTCGGGGTCAATCATAAGGAAAGAATCAAGGAATTGAAGAGCGCAGTGGACGTTTTGACGCTGACGGCAACGCCCATTCCCCGCACGCTGAACCTGTCGATGACCGGAATCATGGACATATCGACGATAGACACCCCGCCGGAAAATCGCTATCCGGTGCAGACCTTTGTAATGGAGTATTCGGATGCGCTCGTTAGGGAGGCGCTTTCAAGGGAGCTTGCAAGGGGCGGGCAGGCGTTTGTGCTGTCCAACCTCGCCATGGGCATGGAAAACACGCTTGCACATCTCAAAACGCTGCTGCCCGAGGCGGTTATCGACATGGCGCACGGGCAGATGAACGAGGCGGAGCTTGAAAATGCCATGGAAAGGTTTTTGCGCCACGAGAGCGATATCCTGCTGTGCAGCACGATAATCGAGAGCGGCGTGGACTTTCCGAATGCGAACACGCTGATAGTCTTGGATGCGGACAGGTTGGGGCTTGCCCAGCTCTATCAGCTTAGGGGCAGGGTGGGCAGGAGCAACAGAATGGCCTATGCCTACTTTACGGTGCGGCAGGCGAGGGCTTTGAGCGAGCAGGCGCAAAAAAGGCTCGTTGCGATTCGGGAGTTTACGCAGTTCGGGGCGGGCTTCCGCCTTGCGATGCGGGACTTGGAGATTCGAGGGGCGGGCACGCTCTTAGGAGCCGAGCAGCACGGGCATATCTCGGATATAGGCTATGAGTATTACTGCAAGCTGATGCAGCGGGCGGTCAAGGAGGCAAAGGGCGAGCGGAACGAGGAGGAGATAGAGGTGACGCTCGATATCCCGCTTGACGCCTACATCCCCCGTGACTTTCTGCCCTCGGAGCTTATGCGGCTCGATATGTATCGCAGGATAGCTGCGATAAGGAGCGAGGAGGAGCGGTCCGATCTGCTCGACGAGTTTTTCGACCGCTACGGCGATTTGCCCGAGCCCGTGAGAAACCTTATAGACCTGCAGCTCATTCAAGCCCTCTGCACGCAGGCCATGGTGCAGAAAATTTCGGTGCAAAGGGGCAGGGCGCTGCTGCAATTCGCCTCGTCGGCAAGCCCCGACGGGGCGTTGCTCATAGGGCTGCTGTCCGAGACGGCGGGGGCAAGGCTGACCGCCGCCGAGCCCATGTCCATTGAAATCTTAAACAAAAACACGGATATAACCGATATTGTCAATAAAATGCCACATTTCCTCTCCCGTTTACGGCATTGCAATATCGAAGAAGATGCGATATAATGTCAAAAGCGGTATGCAAAATTCTGCCGCAAACAAGGAGCATACATGAAGAAGTTAAAATCAATTATTGCAGTCTTTTTAATCGTTGCGCTCTGCGCAGCCTCGGTAGCCTGTCTTGACGACGGGCAGCAGTCTGCGGACGATCCCGCCGAATCTTCGGGAATCACGACGATTGCGCCGGATACCGATACCGATGTTGACGCCGATGCCATAGCCATCACCTTGGGCAACCTCTCGTTTACGGTTGCGGACCTGCAGGAGGCTTACGATTATTACGTTGAGTACTACGAGTATTATGGCGAAGATGCGTTTTCGGGCGCAGACGTCGATTTTTCGGAGTTCAACAATGTGTACGAGGCTCTTATGGAGCTTTCGATAAACGACTTGCTCAGCAGCAACACCGTGCTGTGGCAGGCGGATATTATGGGCGTCACGCTTACCGAGGACGACCTTGCCGAGGTTGAGGTTGCCGTAGAGGATATGCGGGAGCAGACGATTCAGGATTTCATGGACAGCATTGCAAGCTCGGACACCTCGCTTACGGATGACGAGCTTAGGGAGGAAGCGATTGCGCAGATAGAGTCCACGGTGCAGTCCTACTATTCCATGACCTTTGAAGATTACCTCGATGACTATCGGGTGTACATGCAGGAGGAGGCCATCATCACCAAGGTTCACGACGACTTTGTTGCAAACTTGGAACTCGGACAGGACGAGGTGGACGGCTGGATAGAGGAGCTCCGCGCCACGCAGCAGGAAACCTATGCGGCGGACCCGCTCGCCTATCGCACGCAGGTGCTTGCCTATGAGGAAGGTTCCTCCACCGAGCCGGCGCTCTATGCACCCGAGGGCTTTGTGCGGGTGCAGATGATAGAGATAGCACCCGAGGGCGAGCTTGACGAGAACTACGAGACCTACACCGCAACGATGGCGGAGCTTGAGGCGGAGTACGGTGCGCTCGTTTTGAACGGCAGCGACCCCGAGCGTCAGGAGGAGATTATCAGCGAGTACGCAACCTTGAAGGCGAACGTTGAATCGACCTATACGCTCTACATAAAGGATGCGCAAACCGCAGCGGCGGCGGCGCTTGAGCGGGTCAATGCGGGCGAGGACTTTGCAAGCCTTATGAGCGAGTACAACACGACAACTCCCTCCCAAGCCGAGCTGGCCCAAGGCGAGCTGGTCTACATACTCGAGCAGGATTCCAACTATTCAACGGACTTGTGGGGCGTTATCTCCACCCTGCCCGTGGGCGGAATTTCGGAGATAGTCGAGATTGACGGCACCTTCTATATCGTAAAGGTTCTTGGCGAGGAGCCGTCGGGTGATGTGGACGCTTCTGCATACTCCGAGGACTTGACCGAGGCTGCAACCTCAGCGCTTGCATCCGAGGCGTGGGATGCCCAGTATCAGACTTGGTACGAGCAGGCCAAGCAGGAGGCGGTTCTCTACCCCGAAACGTACGAGTCGCTTGTCTATTAAAATCTTTTGCAAAAGGCAAGGGGGACGGCAAGAGGAAGCTCTCGTCCCCCTTAGATTTTAGAAAAAATGGCGTAAATGCTGTAAAAATCTTTGGAAACAGCGAAAAAATTGGCTTGCATTGCAGGGCTTTGCGTGTTATAATGCAGCTTGCAGTATTATGAAGGGAACGTATTATTGATGGAATTGGCATTGATGATTGTGTTGTTGGTTATCTCGGTTCTGATGATCGTGGTGGTCTTGGTTCAAAAGACCAAGTCCGCAGGCTTGGGTGAAGCCTACGGCAGCGATACCCAGTCGTTCACAACCAAGGGCAAGGCGGCGAGCCGCGAGGCAAAGCTCCAAAAGATAACGGTCGCATTGGCGGTTATCATGTTTGTGCTTACGCTTCTGTGCTTGATTTTGATAAAGTTTTAATCAAAACGGGAAAACTTACACGAGTTGAGATGCGGCAGTCCTGTCGCATTTTAATTAGAGGAAGAAGGGTTTATGAAATTGCGAGGAGTAAAGATTGTGGCGCAAAACAAAAAAGCGCGGCATGATTACTTCATCGAGGACACGATGGAATGCGGAATTTCATTGGCAGGCACCGAGGTGAAGTCTATTCGCAATGGGCAGATAAACCTAAAGGACAGCTACGTGCTTGCCAAAAACGGCGAGCTTTTGCTCTACGGGGTGCATATAAGCCCGTACACGAAGGGGAATATCCACAATCACGAGCCCTTTCGGGTGCGAAAGCTGCTTGCGCACAAGCGGGAGATTAAAAAGCTCAACGCCCTGCAGCAGGCGGACGGGTACAGCCTGATACCGCTGTGTGCATACTTTAAGGACGGCAGGGTTAAGATAGAGCTTGCAGTTGCAAAGGGTAAAAAGCTCTACGACAAGCGTCACTCCACCGCCGAGCGGGATGCGGAGCGGGAGATGGATAGAAAGTTGAAGGAAGTGTCAAAATAAACGGGGGTGAAAATGGTTTCGACGGGATGTGCGGGATCAAGATAAGCGAGCCGAAGCCCCGAGCTTCGTTAAAAGCGGGAAAATAGTTAATAATAACTGGCAAAACAAATACACTTCCCGTCGCTGCATAAGCGGTGACGCGTCCGCCCGCAAAAACCTACCGTTGCGGAATCGGGCGTCATTAGGGTAGGGAACCGACCGTGCAAAGCTTTGAGTGCGGTTAGGACTATGAAGCTACTAAAGCCGTGATCCATCCGACGGGAGCACGGGAGAGGGAACGATAAAACGACGGATACGCTCGTAGAAAGTTTTGCTTTCGACATTTCGGACGGGGGTTCAACTCCCCCCACCTCCACCAGAAAAAGCCGCCACGTGGCGGCTTTTCAGCCTGTCAAAAAAGCTCGACTTTATCGGGCTTTTTTGGAATAACCCGACTTTTGCAAGCAAAACCATGACAACGAGATGAAGAATCC
>JAUNBP010000064.1 GCA_030526995.1 Clostridia bacterium | reverse complement strand
GTGAGTATGCAAGGTCGCTAACGGTAACCGTCGAGCGCATGGTTCTCACCTGCGTCACGGTTCAGGGCGCCGACCAAAGGGACGAGGCTTTCCTCTGTCCCGTATGGGCGATTGTGTACAGCAACGATCAGGACTTTCAAAACTATGTGGTTTTGGTAAACGCCCTTGACGGGAGCAGGGTTCCCCTGTTTTGAGGCGCAAAAGTAAAAAAATATTGAGGGAGTGAACGCTATGACAAATGCTATTGAAATCTATGAACTGTCCAAGACCTTCGGGCAGGACACGGTGTTAAGGGATGTGAACCGCAACTTTGAGGCGGGGAAGATCCACGGGATTGTCGGCAACAACGGTTCGGGCAAGACCGTGATGTTCAAGTGCATCTGCGGCTTTTTGCAGCCGTCAAAGGGCAGGGTGATTGTAAACGGCAAGCAGATAGGAAAGGACGTGGACTTCCCGAAAGACTTGGGGCTTATCATCGAAACGCCGGGCTTTCTGCCCCAGCTTTCGGGACTTAAAAACCTTGAAATCCTTGCGGGGCTTAACAAAAAGATTACCCTAAAGCAGATAGCCGATACGATAAGGCGTGTGGGGCTTGACCCGCTTTCGAGAAAGCCCGTAGGCAAGTACAGCTTGGGTATGCGTCAGCGGCTCGGCATTGCGCAGGCGATAATGGAAAACCCGCAGCTTTTGATTCTCGACGAGCCGATGAACGGCTTGGACAAGCATGGAGTTGCCGAGATGCGCGAGCTGTTTTTGTCGCTCAAAACCGACGGGCGAACCATTCTGCTTGCAAGCCACAACATTGCCGACATCGATGCGCTCTGCGACACGGTCTGCGAGATGGACGCGGGCGTTATGAGCATGGTAAAGGAGGGATAGGGATGCAACGCCTGCTTGCCGCAATCCTAATAACGCTGCTGCTCCTCACCTTGGCCTGCCAGCCCACGCCGGAGGAAGAGCCCATCGTAAACCGTGCCGACTCGCAGGCGCAGGAGGCGATATTTTCAACGACTGCGCCCGAAAAGCGGGTTTTCCCCGACCGTTGGGACGAGGAGATGGTGATAAACGACGGCGTTACCGTTGTTTTTGAGGCTTCGGTCGAGGCGGAAAGCAACGTTGCCCACCCCATTATCGAGATTTCGCGGACGAGCTTTGATTCCGAAACAATCGTTGACATAATAAGTTCTGCCTTCGGCAACGTCAGACTTCGCGAACAGGAGAAAAGCTACGATGAGCTTCTCTATGATTTATGGTATGCCGAGCGCGGCTCCTTTGAGGACTTTGACGAGAACGGAGAAGCCGTGTGGCTGCCTTTTGACGATATGGCGGAAAGAGTAGCTCCGATAAAGGAACAGCTTGCCAAAACCCCCACGGTTTCAACCTATATCGACTTTACGGCAGAGAACTTGGAGATTGAACACGGAAAACAGTTTGCCGTGGGCTTGGAGGACGGGAGCGACATGTGCATATCCGTATACGGTTCGGAAAGCGAAGGGGTAAGCCGGATATGGTGCAGAAAGCTTTGGATACTCAACGTTCAAGAGGAAAGCGCGGTAATGCAGGGCGACGCCATACCGGGGGAAATCGGTGCGCCGCTTGAAAACGTCAAGATTACACAAGAAGAGGCGGAAAGCATAGCCGAGGAAGTCTTGACACGCTTGGGCAGAGAGGATTTTGCCTTATCGGGTGCTTTCAAGGCTCGTGCGCTTCAAAGCTGGGAGATTGTAAGTGAGGGTTGGATATTGGAATACGCCCCTGCACTTGGAGGAACACAGGGGATAGCTTATGGCAACTATAATCCGAGCGGAATGTTGCAAACGGACGAGACCGCCTATGTGCTTCCGTGGGAGCCTGAAGATATCGGGCTGTACATAACCGAAAACGGAATCGAATCGTTCTCGTGGGATAATATCTACACAATAGGGGAGGAAGTCAACCCCGATGTTGAAATAATGCCCTTTGACGAGGTGCAAACGAGGATAAGAAATTACTTCACCTACGCTCTTTCGTGGAGCGAGGGCTCGCAAAGCGGGGCGCACGGAACGTCCGTAATCTATGTTACCCGTGTTGCGCTTACAACCTCGATATCTCAAGTTGAAAACCAGACGGAAACCGCCTACTTAGTTCCTACTTGGGCAATCTTCTATATCGGGGACGATGAGCGGGAAATGTACGGCGATGAACATTTGCTTTTGATAAACGCAATAGACGGAAGTCTGATAAAGCAGTATGCTGATGTTTATTAGGCAGTAAAGGAGGAACGAAGATGAAACGCTTATTAACGGTATTGTTGGCAGCCCTAATGCTCCTCACCTTGGCGTGCCAGCCCACGCCCGAGGAGGAGCCTATCGTAAACCGTGCCGACTCGCAGGCGCAGGAGGCGATATTTTCAACGACTGCGCCCGAAATGCGGGTTTTCCCCGACCGCTGGGACGAGGAGATGGTGATAAACGATAACATTAAGGTGGTTTTCGAGGCGTCGGTCGAAGCAGAGAGCAACGTTGCCCACCCGATCATAGAGATTTCACGAACGAGCTATGATTTCGAAACGGTTGCAGGCATCATAAATGCGGCATACGGCAACGTCCGCCTTCGCGAGCAGGAATGGAGCTATGATGAACTGCTCTCCGCACTGCAAATGGCACAGAGGGGCTATTACGGCGGAATAGACGACAGCGGGGAGATAATATGGGAGCCGTATGACGGGCAGGAGGAGGAGATTGCAACCTTGCAGATGCAGCTTGCAAGTACGCCCACGGTTTCAACCTACAAGGACTTTACGGAGGAGAACCTAAAGCTTGACGGCTACAACGATTTTGCCGTAGGCTTGGAGGATGGCAGCGACATTATCATATCCGTAGCAGGCTCCGAAAGCGAGGGAATAAGATTTCTCTGGTGCAGAAAAAGCCGAGACTACGGCATAGAAAAGGAAAACTGGATATTGCAAGGCGACGGAATACCGAACAAGGACGGCGAGGTCGGCGTTCCGTTCAAATACGTAAACATTACGCAGCAGGAGGCGGAGACGATGGCGGAAGCGTTTTTCGAGCAGCTCGGTCAGAAGAACTTTGCCCTGTCCTCAGCCTTCAAGGCGCGGGCGGTCGAGAACGGTGAGGTTGTGAGCGAGGGCTGGCAGTTGGAATACGGCCATGCGCTTGCGGGAACGCAGGGGATAGCTTATAGGCATTACAGCGCGAGCGGCATATTCGAAACGGACGAAACCGCCTATGTTCTCCCGTGGGAGCCCGAGGAAATCAATCTGTATGTCACCGAAAACGGGGTCGAATCGTTTGGGTGGAACAACATCTACGTAATCGGGGAGGAAGTCAACCCCGACGTTGAGATAATGCCCTTTGACAAGGTGCAAACGAGGATAAGAAACTATTTCAAGTACGCCCTTGCGTGGACGGAGGACGCACAAAGAGAGGCTTATGGCTCATCCATAGTCTATGTTACCCGCGTTGCACTGACGACCTCGGTTTCGCAGGTTGAAAACCAAAAGGAAACCGCCTATTTGGTTCCCACATGGGCAATCTTCTATATCGGGGACGAATGGCGGCGGCTGTACGGTGACGAATCCGTGCTACTGCTTAACGCGATAGACGGCAGTCTGATAAGTCAGTATCCCGGAGAGTATTAGCAGAAAGGGAGGAACGAAGATGAAAAGAGCATGGATAATTGCATTGGTTACAATCCTTCTTTTGACGGGCTGCCAGCCCACGCCCGAGGAGGATGTAGTTTTTAACCGAGGCGATACGGACGTGGACGCGATAATCGCGGCAAGTCCCCTGCCCACAAGAGATGCAACGCAGAGCGCGTCGCCTACAAGCGGGGCTTCACAAAGCGACGAACCCGAGTATGACGAAGCTACCGAAGGGCAGAACCCCATATTCCCCGCAAGGTATGAGAACGAGCTATCAAACGATGCGACTTCCCTAACAATAGACGCCGAGGTAATCACCAACGGGCTTACAAGCTACCCCGTGTACGAGGTGAGGCGCGCGGACTTTGACGCCGAGCAGGTGAGAGCGATGGCGGGCGAGATAATCACCGACATTGTGGGCGTTCGGGACGGAACGGGCTTTGTAAAATCCGATTATCCGATTCTTATGGAAAAGGCTACCGTATGGGGCGATAACAGTGTTTTGACATGGCTTTCGCAAGAGATGCAAGCGGCGGAAGATGTTGAGTATAGGGAAGCAAACGAACTCTGCATCGAAGAAAGCATAGAAAATCAGACCTACCGTAGAAGCGATGGGACAACCGGGTTTGTTTCTGCAAATGGAGCGTTCCTCACAATATCAAGGCACTCGGGAGTGGGAGTGCTCAATGCGGCAGATGCTCATGATGTGGACATCATATATGGCAGGACCCCCACCCCGATAGCTCCCGAACTTACGCAGCAGGAGGCTGAAAATATTCTCTTTGACTTTTTGGAACGAGCAGGGTTGGAGGGATATGTAGTCGGCTCTGCGGAACCTGCGAGGCTGATCAGTGATAAGACAACGGGAACAATAAGCGAGGGTTGGCGGTTTGAGGTGGTAAGAACCTTTGAATACTACCCTATATCCGTAAGCGAAAAAGATCAAGGAAGCGCAGGCTTTTTACAGCCGAGAGACGGCGATATTCCCTACTCCCCGCCGTGGTATCCGGAATATATGAGGGTGTATATAGACGCGGAGGGTGTAGCGAATTTTCTCTGGCAGGCACCCGTGGAGATAATAGGCGTAGCAAATGAAAATGTCCGGCTTGCGGACTTTGACACGGTGACCAAGAGTGCGATGAATCTGTTTTCGGCTGCTTTTGCATGGTATCAAAAGCATTATGAAGAGAATAACATGCCATGGGCACTTTGTGTGAAAATAGAGAAGATAATCCTTACCGTCACGCTTCAGCAGGCAAAGAACAGGCAGGGCACTGCCTATCTGCTTCCAACGTGGATCTTTCTCGTAGATCTTTACAGCATACCCGAATTAGGCGGTAATTTTCGATATCAAGAAGCCTACGGCTTCAGCGCAATCGACGGCACCCGTGTCCCGCTGAACCTTTGGTCGTAGGATTGAGTAAAGGAGGAAACGAATATGAAACGGATTTTAACACTATTATTGGCAGCTTTGATGCTTTGCACCTTGGCTTGCCAACCCACGCCCGAGGAGGACATAGTTGTAAACAAGGGCGAGGGGACTTTGGAGGAGCGCATCTTTGCAAGCCCTGTGCCGATTGAAACGGAGATTCCCGCACCCACAAGCGAGGACGGGGACGAGGACGCCCCTTCGCCCACAAGCGGGGACAATGAGGAGCTTTTGCCCTATTCCGAGGGCGCAACGGGCACACTGACCATTCCCGAACATTGGACGGACGACCTTTCCAACGAATATGTGAAGGTAAGGATAGATGCCGATATAATCACAAGCGGACAGACGACCTATCCCGTCTACTTGGTGGAGGAAAAGACCTTTTCGGACGAGGATTATGCGAGGATATTCCAAAGTCTCATTCCCGATGCTGTAAAGTATCGCGGAATGGTGCGCAGCTATGAGGAGTATGAATTGCAGCTCGAAAGTGCGGTTCGAGGCGCGGAAAAGCGCAATGCGGACGGGAGCATAAGCTATGTGTCTTGGCCGCAGCAGCAGAACGCAATCGAGTCGGCGCAAAAGTATTTGCGAGGCGCAACCCATGTGGAGGAGCTTTACAAGGAACTCCCCGCAAATATAACGCCGAAAGGGATTATCCTTCGCTCGGACGGCACCGAAGCCCTTGCAATCCATTCTTCGGATCGCATAGAGATAAATCTTTCAAACAACGGAATAGTGCAACCTCAAAGCTGGAGAGCTTCCGAATTATGGGATGAGGACGTGTATGTGACCTACCATCCGGAAATTACCGAGGCCGAGGCTCAGGCGGTTGCGGAACAATTTCTCCAAGAGCTTGGGATAGAGGGAATGAGCGTTGTCCACTATGAACCCTGTCGTGTGTTCAGCCCTATCACGTTTTCGGTTGAAAGCTATGGCTATCTCTTCCGCTTTACAAGAGCTTTCGACTATATGGGTTACTATGACAGTCAACCCGGTCTTACGGGTTTGTTCTCATTTGAGGATGATACAGCTTATATGGCGACATTGCAAAAAGAGAGTATAGAAGTATATGTAACCCACGAGGGCGTTCACTATTTCATGTGGAAAAATCCGCTTGAAATAGTATCCTGTGTGAACGAAAACGTGCAACTTCTTCCCTTTGAAGATATTCAGTCTAACGCCGTAAAGCTTTTAAAAGCGGGCTTTGCCGATACAGACAGCAAATCAGCGATCGGGGTTTGCATGGCGGAAATGATTTTATCCGTTTACCCACAAAGGCTTGCCGACAATCAGGGCACCGTGATGGTTCCCATGTGGCTGATGATCTTTGACGTTTATCTAATAAATGCGGATACGATGGTTGTGGACTTTGACCCAAAATTGAAACAAAAGAATTACCAAATTTTTGTTGGAATCAACGCCATCGACGGCAGCAGGGTCGCCTTTGCGGAAAGCGGGACAAGTTATAGCGGTTGAACGGATAAGGGAGGATTATGAAAGCGATACTGACTGACTTAAAAAGGGCGATATTTGCAAGAGGCTTTGCAATAGCCGTGCTTGGCACCATGCTGTGTTTGTGCATAGCCGCGTTTTCGGACGTGTATGGAATCCTGTTTTCGGATTTCAATTTCTGCGTATTCGGGGAGCATAACACGATTGTGCAGCAGGCGCTGTCCTCAAACGTGCTGCTGCTGGCGGCGCCGATTTTGGCATCGATACCTTACACCACGGCGTTTGTGGACGATATAAAGAGTGGATATTTGAAGGTCTACCTTACAAGAACGAATGTCGGCAGCTATGTTTCGGGCAAAATAATCGCCTGCGCGCTGGCCGGAGGGCTCGCCCTGTTTGTGGGGCTGATGCTCGGCTGGGGCGTAATTACGCTCGTGCTTCTGCCCACCGAGGTCTACCCCGACTACCCCGTTCACTCGGTTGCGGGGGAGATAATCTTCCGCTTCGGGCTGTACTTTGCGATGGGGATGCTCTTTGCCGAGATAGGAATGTTCGCCTCGACCGCCGCAAAGAACGCCTACC
>JAUNBP010000063.1:5176-7226 GCA_030526995.1 Clostridia bacterium | reverse complement strand
GGTGGCGGTCAAGGCGGTAACAACGGAGGCGGGGACAATCCGTTTGAATCACCGGAGTTTTAACTAAAAGAGGATAGGTTTAGGAAGGGTATTATTTTTTAAGAGAGGATTCGGCTATGTGGGTTTGTGAAAACTGTGGAAAGAGCAACGACGCTGCTTACTGCTTTAATTGCGGTAAAGCAAGGCCTTCATTCGAGAATAAGACAACGCCCTCAAGCGGCCCCATGCTCAGTGCCGAGTGGACCGTTAAGGACGTCCTATCTCCGATTATGGTCATTGTCGCTGTGTTGCTGCTGCTGTTTGCACCGTTGATAAGGGCAAAAGAGTATCCGGAGTATTATGCGCATGAATATCCTGATACGCTGAGCGAGATACGAACCTATTATTCGAATATTGTTGAAGAGTTGCAAGATGAAGAATATTTGTGGGATTTTGAACGTGCTTATCTAAACGAAGCAAAAGCCGTTGCACCGTTTTTGACAATCCTCTGCATATTCCTCTATGCTCAACTGCTTATCAGCTTCTTCTCGCTCTTCTCCCGAAAGGTTCGCAATGTAGCTATAGCGATTAACTTTCTCACCTTTTTAGTCGCTTGCTTCTGTCTGCTTACACCGCAGCTTTTAAGTTGCGACTCAGGGGTTACAAATGATAGCTCTGATTTCTCATTATCGTTTGGGGTCTTTGCTGCAATAGTTTTGAGTTTTGTCGGGGCTGCGATTGGTTCGTCCATGTTCAGAACTGCGGTACTGGATCATCACCTGTACGGCACACGCAACGGCTCCGGAGTCAGTGTATGGCGCTGCTCTTGCGGCAAGGTCAACGTGGCAGGGGCGCAACGCTGTTCGTCCTGCGGAAGCCATCGCCCCTCACCCATATCATCGGAGTCTTGGCGCTGTTACTGCGGTAAGGTTAACAAGGCGCACGTTGTTTTCTGCACGTCCTGCTCAAGACGAAGGGGCTATGTTCCCCCCTTCAAACCTACAAGCTGGAGTTGTCAGTGCGGAAAGGTGAACTCACTCGACAGCAATTTTTGCAGTGAGTGCGGAAAGTCAAAGAAGGAGGGAGCGTTTGGCGGAAGCAGCGATAAGGCTTCCGACAGCAGAAACGCACCCTCAAATCGTAATGACGGTGGATTTAATACATCGGAATTCTGATTAGCAAAATTTTAAGAAAAGGATGATTGAAACTATGTGGACTTGTCAAAAATGCGGAAAAATGAATACGGCTTCCTTCTGCTCGAGATGCGGTATGCCGCAACCCCCTACCACCGGTTATGGTGCAGGGAGAACGGGCACGTCACTTGCGAGCGAATGGAAGGTTAGGGATGTTTTAATATCATCATTTAGCGTTCTTGCCATGCTGATACTGCTTTTGGGGAGAATACCACTCTGGGACACCTCCTGTTGTTTGTTCTCTATTCTTTTTAGAAACGAAGTATTCTCAGAGGTAATTGACTATCTGATGGATGCAAGTGAAGCAATGCCGGTTTTTTGGGGAGTCTTTATTTACGCACTTTTGCAATTGACTCTTGCAAGTACCTCGTTTTTTACCCATAAAGTTCGAAAAGTGCTAAAAATAGCGAACTATATAGCTGCGGTTGTTTCGTTGCTCTTCTTTGTGTTATTGACTGTGGCGTTTGCGCAAGATGGAGGTTCTGCCTTTGTCTTTATCTTCCCCGTTATCTTTTTGGTTGCAGCTATCCTGCTTAATACTCCCCTTATCAAAAGTCCGCTGCTCGATAGGCATTTATACGGCTCGATTGTAAGCTCGGGTGCTGCCGTTGGTGGAGGGCGCAGCGCATCGCCCATGGCATGGCGCTGCTCATGCGGAAAGTCCAATTTGGGGAGTGCAGCGTTCTGCTCAGGCTGTGGCAAGCCCAAAGGGGCTATGACGCCTCCTCCGTCCCCCGCAAATTGGTATTGCTCAAAGTGTGGCAGTTCAAACCCTGCCGGCGATGCATTTTGCAGAAACTGTGGCTCCTCCAAGGCCTCCGGTGGCGGAAGTAGGTATGACGGCGGCAGCGGCGGTTTTGGCGGCGGCAGCAGCGGTT
>JAUNBP010000063.1:0-5166 GCA_030526995.1 Clostridia bacterium | reverse complement strand
GATGAAGAGGCGGCTTCTTTGGCTCCTGCCGGTTTTGGCGGCGGCAGTCGTGGCAGCGGTGGTGGTTTTAGCGGCGGCGGCAGTCGTGGCGGAAGCGGGCGTGATGACAGGCGCAGTGGCGAAGATACAGGATTTTCCCCTGCGGAATTTTAATCGAGGTGACCCTATGAGAATTTATTTAACAAATGTTTAGGAAGGGGTACGGCATGAAAGGGAGAATTGCTTGGATAATAATTACACTCTGTGTACTCATTATGATAGCGCCTGCGGCGGGGGCGGATTCCGATATGCCCGCAGGACAAGCCGTTCTCCCTTCCCATTCCGTCGATTCGGTTGTAGTCCTCAGCAGCTCGACTGCTTACGACAGCACCAGTGCTGCTGTATTATTCGTTATAGTAATAGCCGCAGCCATCGTTGTGGGGATAATCTTTATAACGAGGCGCATCTCCCGCAAGGACACTTCAAAGGAGGAGAAAAAGGATGAGAAGGTACTGTCCAAGACCAAGGTGTACTGCCCCTTCTGTGGAACAGAGAACCCTCCGGAGGCTGTCCGCTGCATACGGTGCAAGGAGCTTATGCCCAAATCCGGAGTCGGTCAAAAGGACGAACGTTCTTCCTCCGAGGGCAATGTCGGTCGTCTTAAAATAAAGGTAGCTTTCGACGACGAGGAAAAGTTAGAAGAAGTTTGCGGAACATGTAGGGTTTGTGAAGCAAAGCTGTATAAGGGAATGGACCACTGCCCGAACTGCGATACGAAGATATAGCGCAGAGTCTATGGCAATGAGGGCTACGGTAACAGGAGCAGGGGGATAAAACGTGAAAGGAAAACCAAGATGAAACGACTTCTCTTAAAGCTTGTAACAACAATAATTGCTTTGGCGCTTGCCTTAGCTGTTGCAGGCTGCGGCTCGGTTGCTTATGCGGACGAATCGGACTATCGTTATTATGAGCTTGATAACGGAACATGCAGTATTCTCGAATACACGGGAAATGAAACCGATGTAACGATTCCATCGAAAATAAACGGACTGACTGTCGTGAGTCTCGGTGAAAAGTCTTTCTACAACAATGATTTGATTAAGTCTGTCACAATTCCCGATAGTGTGATTGCAACAGGGTATGGCGCATTCGGCTTCTGCGATTCCCTGTCCTCCGTTAAAATCGGAAAAGGTTTGACCACGCTGGGCGAATGTACGTTCTACGGCTGCGATGCGCTCAAGAGCGTGACCTTTGAGGGCGCACCTCCCACGTTTGGGTGGAATGCATTTGAAACAATTGCCGAGGAGTCCGGAAGCAAACCTCTTGACGTAACCCTGTATTACTCTGCCGAATATGCCAACCTCTGGGCTCCGAACGGGGAGACCGAATTGGACGGTTTAACGATAAAGCCTCTGTCGCAGAAGTCGTCCAATCTCATCCTCTTCATAGCAATCGGAGCTGCTGCATTGGTAATTATCATTATCGTCATCTGCATCATTGTGGCAAGGCACAGCAAGAGAGGTAAGACGGTGGTCAGGGATGTCTGGGTCTGTGCCGTTTGTGGGGCGGATAACACGGGTGAGTTTTGCACACGCTGTGCAGCACTGAGGGCAGACGTCAAAACACATGTGAGAGCGGACGAACGTGAGTATGTGTCGAGAGATGCTGTTATGAGAGCGGACGAACGTGAGTATGTGTCGAGAGATACTGTTATGAGCTCGGAACGACGTGTCGGCCCCGCTCCTGCCGCATTGAAAACCAAGGTGCATACGGAGGCAACTTCAACCTACAAATCCTCCACCTACACACCTCCCGCCTCTTTGAGGGTGAAGCTTTCTACTTCAGTGCATGTGCCAAAAATCGATTCCGAGCCCGGGAAGATAAAGATTCGCTTGGGGAGCGATGAAGAAGCTGTTGAAAGACCGACTCTGGCACCCGACTCGCCGCTCAAGGAACTGAGCGGGGATGAATTCTAATGTATGGCGGCTTATAGCCCCTGTGCAATATAAAACAAAAATTGAGAGGAGACTAATTATGAGTAACAATTTAAGACAAAGCTACAATGTGGACCTCGTGTTCTGCATTGATGCGACCGGAAGCATGGGACCCCTTATCGACACCGTTAAGAGGAACGCGATTAGCTTTCAAGAGGACTTGAGGCGAGCGATGGAGGAAAAGCACAAGGTTATCGACTCGCTTAGAATCAGGCTCATTGCCTTCCGTGATTATCATGCGGACGGACGTGACGCAATGCTGGCAACAGACTTCTTTGTGCTTCCGCACGACACCGATGCCTTCGCCCGCGCCGTGAACAGCATTTCCGCCTTTGGCGGTGGCGACGACCCTGAAAGCGGACTTGAGGCGCTTGCCTTTGCAATGCGCTCCAAGTGGGCACCCTCCGACGATAAGGCTCGTCAGATCGTTGTGCTCTGGACGGATGCAGGCACGCATGATCTCGGGCACGGCTCCGAGGCGGAGAACTACCCCGCTGCAATGCCGAAGACCTTTTCAGAGCTTTCCCAATGGTGGGCAAACAGCCCCAATCAGCCCGGCGCACTTATGGATTTCAGTGCTGAGCGCCTTGTTCTGTATGCTCCCGACGAGCCCTACTGGACGACCATCTTCGATAACTGGGAGAACGTTGTTCACTTCCCGTCCATTGCCGGCGGTGGCTTGAAGGAAACGGACTACAACCAGATTCTGGATGCAATTGTCAATTCGATAAGCAGAAAAATAGTTCAATAGAGAATTGGAGTTACAAGTGGTATGAAATTAATCGGCTTTACGGAAGAAGCGATTAAGGGTCAGGGGGAGGATAGCGGACTGAGCCTAATGAACGGTAACGCCGCCGCAATTGCTGTTTTTGACGGTTGCGGCGGCTCCGGCTCCCGCACCTACCCCGAATTTAATAATGAAAGCGGGGCAAAAATCTCATCATTCACCTGCTCCTGCGCACTTCAAGACTGGTTTGAACATCCGGATAACGGAATCCGAGAGTTTGGCTTTCAAGGGGTGCCTCATGCTCGAATTGCTCAAAGCTTGAAGCAGGCTCTGGACGAATTTTTAAGGGCAAGAGGCGAAAAGGTGGTGTCAAGCAGTGGCTTGAAGGGAAAGCTGTATATCGACTTTCCCACAACGATGGCCACAGCCCTGTTGGAAAAGGGTGCGTCCTCGACCCGCTGCATTCTCATTTGGGCGGGAGATTCGAGGATATACTATTTCTCGAATAAGGGCCTGAGGCTCTTGACAAGCGACGATACTGAGGGCGGCATGGATGAGACCACGATGAATCCGGATGGCACTATGTCCCAAGTGATTGCGCTCGACAGCAGGTACACCCTGCATTCCGCCGAGTTCATCCTCCGTGAGCCCTGCATAATCTTTTCTGCCACCGACGGGGTGTTTTCCTATTATCCGTCTCCGATGGATTTTGAAACGATGCTGCTTGAAACGCTCTTTGCATCCTCATCCGCAGATGAATGGATTTCCCTGCTTTCAAGCTCCATAGGCAAAGTAGCCTCCGACGACTATTCTTTGCAAATGGCATGTGTCGGTTACAGCTCCTTTGGAAGCCTTGTCAAATCCTTTTCGGATTATCGACGGTTATTTAAGAGTAAGGTTGCCCTGCCGCTTAGCCGCTGTCGAGAAGCGGATGACCGTGAAGGAATTATCTCAATCTGGAATCGATATCGGTCTCGCTATTTTGAGCTTTTAAGGAGGGTATGATGGCTGTTTTATCCAAAACTTCTCGGAGTCCTGCTACTCCCCTCCCGATAATCGGTGAATATGCGCTCACATCGCCATGGTCAACCTCATCCGCCGGAACGGCCATGTGGTCGTTTGCAAAAAAAGGCGGGAGGGACTACTTTATAAAGATGTTCATCTCCCCCGTCCTTCCGAATGCGGACAGCAAGCTCCCTCCTGAGCTTATTGCTAAAAAACGGGAAATGTGCGAGGAATTTTATCGTCGGGGCAAAAGGGTCTACGATGCGGTAAATAAAAGCGATACGGGCAACATCGTTTTGATAGACGACTTTTTCTTCTACAAAACCAAGTATTACCTTGTGACGGAAAAGATTGATAACATGGTCATTACCTCCAAAGCAATATCCGAGCGCCCAACGGAAACAAAGCTGCTGCTTTTGAAGGTGCTATCGTATTCTTTGCGTGCGCTTCACAACAATGACGTCGTACATGGGGATTTGAAAAGCTCGAATATCCTGTTCGTCCGCAAGAATTACAATGTTCTGATTCCAAAGCTGATAGACTTTGGGGACAGTTTTTTGGAGAGTGATCCCAAGAGCAACATAGTGGGTGACGTGTATCTTTCGCCTGAAGGCTGTGCCCTCATGAACGGGGAGAAGATAAGGCTGTCGAGGAAATCGGACGTCTTTTCGATGGGACTGCTGTTTCATGAGTTTTTTACGGGCGAGCTCCCAACGTTTGACAGCGAATATGACTATCCCTGTGAAGCCGTGGCAAGTGGAAGCACCTTAACCCTTAATAAGGGCTTGCTGCCCGGCTTGGACACCTTGATTAGGTCTATGCTCTTGCTCTATCCCGATAGACGCCCGAGCATGGATGAGGTGTTTGAATCCTTAAAAGGATTGCAGAATAAGACGACGGATCCGCATGAAATCGAGCCTCCGGAGGTCGAAAGTCCTTTTAAGCGGCTTAGCAGCTCAGACTTCTAAAAAATAAAGCATAGGAAAAGGGACGGTGCAATGCCGTCCCTTAATGCGTGGTGCGCTATACTACGGGAGTGAAGGTCAATGCGAAAGCATACTCAGCGTCTGTGGCATTGGGATTAGTAGCATAGTATCTGAACACAAATTGCGAATTGTCGGTTCGATATCGGCCTGCAAGTGCACGTGTAGACGCAGTTGAGGAAACGAGCCAGCTGTTTGTCGCATCCCATGTCCACACTTCTGCGGTTGCTCCGAGACTGACTTTGGAACCGTCGTCGGCTTTGCCAAGGTAATTTCCGTCCGGGTCGGCAAGGGTATAACCCTCTCCGTCTCCGCTTACAGCAAGCGTCCATACGGTTGCGGCATTAACGTCCGTTGTGGAAGAAAATTGACTGTTTTCCACAGTGTTTGTCAAATAATATATCGTCCCGTTATGCGTTACGGATATCTTGTAATTTCCAGCAGTCAGACCGGTTCCCGGTGTGGGTGTGGGTTCTAC
>JAUNBP010000012.1 GCA_030526995.1 Clostridia bacterium | reverse complement strand
ATCGTCATCGTCATCGTCGATAATATCGTCATCATCGTCATTACCAATTATATTGTCATCGTCATCATCGTCGTCATCGTTGCCGTCGTCATCGTCATCGCTGCTGCCGTAGCCGTTATCCCCGTCATCGTCATCACCGTCATCATTGTCCCCGTCATCATCGCCGTAGTCGCTGTCGGAATACGGAGGCACGGTCGCACTTCCTATTATAGGGCTCTCTATGGGGATGTTTCCGTAATCCGAGTCCCCATAGCTGCTATCTCCCGCACCCACGGGGATCACCGCACGGTCGCCCTGCGAGCTGTCACTTTGCACCCTAATGGTCACCGACATCTTTCCGTTCATGGAAGCGGTAAGGCTGTTAAAAAGCGAATCGCTGTGCGCCACCACCCACTCCTCATCCTCGGCATCGAGCGTCAGCGTGATTTGCCCACCGCTGTGGAGGTAGCCTAAATCTATCGCCCTGTCCACAAGCTGCTCCATAACGAGATCAAGCTCCTTGTCTTTATATGCGTAACCCGCTATCAGCACCTCGCCGTCCTCGTTCATGCCACTTAGGTCTACAACCTCGTCGTCACGGTTCACATCAATGCGAACCTGCGGATTTATCGAAAGATATACGGAGGCGTAGACCCTTTGATTGGGGCGGAACACCGTAGCTATCAAAAGCAGCAGGCAGGCGGCAACGGCGGACAGCGAATAGATAAGGGGCTTTAGCCGTTTCTTTTCGGGAGCGGCGGCGGGAGGCTGCATTTCAACCACATCGGTGACCGTCTGACCCACCTCGTAGCGAAGATTGGCAACCTTCAAGAAGCGTCCGCCCTCGTCCAAAACGACGGCGTAGCCTGCATGACATTCCATTACCAAGTATTTCATGTGCGCCTCTCCTTTCTCCTTAGTACCTGCTTTAGGTGCCCTCGAATAATCTCGTAGCCGTTGGTCTGAATGAGAAGCATGACCAAGAGGTACTTTCTGTGCCGTTCGAGCGTTTTGCGCTCCACGCCACTGCCGAGTGAAAGTCTTGCTATGGGCAGCTTTTTCGTCCTCAAAAGCTCATCGAGCAGCTCCGAGTTTTCGACGGCGTAGCGGATGGCATCTGCGCAGGCCTGCATTGTTCGCTCCTGCTTGGGCGAATTATCCGTCACGTCCGAAAAGCTCACGCCAAAGTCTGCCATAACCTTAGAAAGCTCTGCTATCTCCTGCTTGGTTGCGTCCAAGTCATCCCGCTCCGAAAAGCGATCCTTCGTGTCCGCAATCCCGTCCATAACCGTGCCGCCCTCATCGTCGGTTTCGGCGTTTAGGGAGACATTCCCCCTGTGGCGGGCCTCCTTGCGCTGATAGTCGATAATTCGGCTGCGTATCAGCATCGAAGCATAGCTTAAAAAGGTTCCCCTTCCCCGTTCATAGCCCGTGATGGCCTCGTAAAAGGCAAACATCGCAATGCTAAATTCATCGTCCTGCTCCGTGCAGAGCCTTGAAATACATTTGGAGGCTTCCGAACGGATGAAGGGAATATAGTCTCGAATCAGATTGTCGGCCTTCTGCGAATCGTCCTTTGCAGCATAGACCATGGCTATAATCTGATGCTCGTTTTGCATGACTTCACTCCTTCTCAAATATAGAATACGGAGTGCGTTTTTCAAAATCGGGGTCGAAAGAAAAAAACTCCGAAAAAAATTTGGTGCGCACCCGTCCAATGTTAAGTTACAGGAGCAATGTAAAGTGTAAAAGCGCATTTATGTTAAGTCCGTGTAAAACCCTAAAAGTCAGCTCACAAAAAGCACCGTTTTTTTTCTCATCGATGTGACAAAACGGCAAAACTGTCTCAAATGTCGAATTACAGGGAAAAATTGTGTCTTGCGGCAAAAAATCCGCAATGTTAGTATAATTATGCAGCTGGGTTGTTACTGCAAGTCGAGTAAAGCAGAGCTTTACAAACGGGTTGAGCTATGATTTTATGGTACTGCCAATGCGACGCTGCCCGTACTTTTCCACTTGAACCGAGAGGTCGCCCCTTGACAAGAGGTCTTTGGCGGGCATATTCATCAAAAGCTCGGTGTAAACCTCCTCCTTGGGTCGGGAAAAGCGATTGGTAGCCCATGCAGTGATTATCTTGCTGTTGACAAGGGTGGAGGCCCAAGTGCTCGAAGGCAGGGTCCCCCACTTGGATTGCAGCCTTTCCGTTGCAGAAAAGGGGATTAATCTCCCCTCCTCGTCAAGATAGTAGTGTGCGAATATTACAGGATTGTTCTGAACTACCGTCAACACGAGCAGCAGCAAGTCCTTTATCGTGGACTCCTTGGACAGCATCGTTTCTATCTGAGAAAACAGGCTGTAACAGTGAAGCACGGCAAGGTTGGTCTTATCCTCGTAAATCCTGTAGAAGGTTTGGCGGCTGACTCCGCTCAACTCTATGATGGCTGTGGTGCTGATAGCCGAATAGTAATGCTTGGAGATAAGCTCGCAGTAGGCATTAAAAATTCTGTCTTTGGCGTAGATATGGGTTTGAACTGCCATCGGAGAAGCCTCCTTCTTGTTTCGGATTCATGGCTATTTTATAGGCTTTACGGCCATATGTCAAGTTTGCCGTAAGGTAGGTAATAAAAGGAGAAAGTGGCAATATGGAGAATGAACGCATCCCCAAGCTCGTTGTTAAGAACCTCTCAAAGAGCTTTGACATCGTTAAAGCGGTTCAAGATGTATCCTTGGAAATACACGCCGGCGAGGTGCGGGGTTTAATCGGAGAAAACGGTTCCGGAAAGTCCACGCTGTCCGCAATGATAACGGGCTCTTTGAGACCCGACGGCGGCAGTATGCTTTTCAACGGAAAGCCCTACTCTCCCAAATCGCTCATCGATGCAAGGAGTCAGGGCATAGCAATCCTGCTTCAAGAGCGGGGCACGCTAAACGGAATTACGGTGGCAGAAAACATGTTCATAGGCATGGAGGATCGCTTCAAGGGTGCGTTCGGCGTCAGCCGCAAGCGGATGCAGAACGAGGCAAAGAACATCCTTGCAGCCATAGGCGTGCATCACATCCACCCCGCCGACTTCGTTGACCGATACTCGTTTGAGGACCGCAAGCTCGTGGAGGTGGCAAGAGCCCTGTACACCAATCCCGAAATACTCATCGTAGATGAGACCACTTCGGCGCTGTCCTCCACCGGACGAGACTACATATATAAGATTATCCGCCGTTTCAAGGAGGAGGGCAAGAGCGTCATCTTTATCGGGCACAACCTCGAGGAGGTTATAGAGGTCTGCGACACGGCAACCGTGCTCAAAGACGGCGTGTACGTGGACACCCTCTCGGGAAGCGACATGGAAGTAAATAGGATGCGAAGCCTTATGATAGGCAGGGAGATGATGGCGCACTATTACAGGGAGGATTACGCCCCCGATTACGATGAGGAAGCGGTCGTGCTTGAAGCGAGCGGAATAAACCTGCCTCCCGTCATAAATGACGTCAGCCTGCAGCTGCATCGGCGCGAGATTTTGGGAATATGCGGGCTTTCGGACAGCGGAATGCACGAAATTGCAAAGGCCATTTTCGGTGCCTGCACCTTAGATACAGGAAGCGTAACTCTGACGCAGAGAGGCAAGCGCATAACCAGCACCCACGGGGCGGTTGAGGCAAAGGTGGCATATCTCCCCAAGGACAGGGACTCCGAATCCCTGTTTTTGCCCACGAACATTAGGGACAACATCTCATCCACCTGCTTTTCTCAAAAGGCGGTGGCAGGGCTTATAAATAAGAAGCATCTGAATCGGGTTGCCAAGGAGCAGGCGGAAGCGCTCAAGCTCAAATGCAGCAGCGTCGATCAGCTTGCCATGGAATTATCGGGCGGGAACAAGCAAAAGGTCGTCATTGCCAAGTGGCTTGCAAACCAATCCGATATTTTGATTATGGACTGCCCGACAAGGGGCATCGATATCGGCGTCAAGGCCGCAATCTACGATCTCATGCGCCAAATGAAGGCGGAGGGCAAGTCCATCATCCTGCTTTCGGAGGAGATGTCGGAGGTGATAGGCATGGCGGATCGCATACTCACGGTCAAAAACGGGGCGGTTACCGCTGAATTTATGCGCTCAAAGGACTTGAGCGAGAGTGTCTTGATTGAGAAAATTATTTAGGAGCGACAGCATATGAACAAGAATCCTGCAACAGTGATGAATAAGGTCGGCAAAACCGTTCTGCCCTATGCCGGCGTAATAATTTTGGTTGTGATAGCTTGCGTCAGCACCAAAACCTTTGCCACCGCCTTCAATATCCGCAACCTAATCTCTCAATGCTCGATTTTAATGATTGCCGCCATCGGCTCGTCCTTTGTAATGGCGCACGGCAATCTCGACTTTTCAAACGGCGGAACCATGGCAATCTGCCTAATCTTTGCGCTTGCCCTCTGTAAAAACGCACCCATGTGGGCAATCCTGCCGCTGTGCTTGATTGCGGGTACGGCCATGGGCGCCCTGATTGGGTTTTTGGTAACGAAGGTCAGGATAATGGCATTCATCGTCGGAATGTGCCTGATGCGCTTGAGTTCAGCCCTGCTCTACACTACGACCCAAATGGGAACCTACATACTTCCGGTTACCGTTACAACCTCCTTGGACAAGCCTGTAGTCTATGCAGTAGCGGCCCTCGTGATGTGTGCCCTCGGCATAGTGGTGTTTGAGTTCACCAAGATAGGACAGCACAACAAGCTCATAGGCGCAAACCCCATTGCGGCAAAGCTCAGCGGAATCAATGTCAAGCGCTATCAGTTCTTCGCCTTTGTCGCAGCCGGAATTTGCGCAGGAGCCGCAGCGTTTTTGCTCGCCATTCGTTCGGGCGGGCTCTCAAATAAGATGGGAAGCTATGAAATCGACGTACTCATAGCGCTCACCATAGGCGGGATGCCGCTGACCGGCGGTTCGAGCGCCTCGGTTCGTTCCGCCATAATAGGCGCCCTCTCGCTCACGGTCTTGAACAACATCCTCGTGCTGTGGGGCGTTGGCACCGAGTTTGTAAACGTTATAAAGGGAATCATCTTCCTGTCGCTGGTTCTCATATCGTCAAGGAAAAAGACTGGCGTCATAAACAGGTAGTCTCGGCATAGCTGCCGTTGATTATAAATAGAGATACAAAGGAGAAAAAAATGAAACGATTTTTAGCATTTGGGTTGGCGCTTCTGTGTGCCTTTGCCCTGACAGGCTGCGGCGGAGGCAATGATGCCGAAGTCGACGAGAACAAACCGATTAAAATAGGCGTCATCTTTTACGGACAAGATGATGCACTCGGAAAAGCGGTGTATTCCTACATGAATTACGCTGCCGAGGTCGTCGACAACCTTGAAGTACAGTTTTGCATAGGCGCCTTCGATGCAGAGTCGCAGCGCACCGATGCGGAGAACCTGATTGCCGCAGGTTGCCAAGGCATACTCGCGCTTCCAATCTACGACCTGTCCACGCAGCAGATTATGCAGGTTTGCGAGCAGAACGGAGTTTACTACATGAGCATGTTCCGCCAGCCTCAGGACGAAACCGTTGTGGAATACGTAAACTCATGTGAGTATTGGCTCGGCTCCTCGCTCGAGGACGACAGCGCAACAAGCTATGAGATGGTAAAAATCCTCAGCGAGCTTGGCGACACCGTGATAGGTGCAGGCTCCTCCCGCAACGGAAGCTCCTTAGCGAGGATGGACGGCTTTGACAAGGGCGTGAGCGATTTTGGAATCACGGTATGCGGCGAGTTCGAAATAGGCATCAACATTGAATCGGTAGCGTCCGACACCCAAAACATGCTCGATTCCTACCCCGATATGCAGGCACTCTGGTCGGTATCGGCTGCTGCCGGCATAGGCGAAACCATGGTCAACCTGCTCAGGGCGCAGCGGGAATCGACGGGCAAGAACGTGCATCTTATCACTTATGATACCTTCACCGGCATGACCGAAGCCTTCCAAGACGATATCCTCGTAGGCGCAGTCGGCGGAACCGCTCCGCTGTGCATACAGTGCCTTGCAGTCATGTACAATGCGATTGACGGGCATCCCTTAACCGAAGAAAAGCTGCAGCTCAACTTCCCCTACCTCATCGTTACCAACGAGGAAGACTTGAACATCTTTGAAACCTACTACGGCGACACAACCTTCCAAGTATATACCGAGGAAGCCATTAAGAGCATGTTGTACCGCTACAACCCCGATGTTACCCTCGAAGGACTCAACGAGCTTTGGTCCTCCTATAGTATAGATTATCTCAAAGAGGTAATTGACGGCGCCGCTTAAGGCGTGATTCTCTCCAACCCTCCATATGCAAAAAACGCATATGGAGGGCCCTCACAGAAAATGCAGAAAGGTAGTTTTTGCGATGAAAAGACTGTTGCGTGTTTCGGGAAGTTATCTCCTAATGTTTGCCTTCCCACTAATATTGTTCGGAATAATGATGCTTGCCTTTCCGGAGGTCACAAGCACTAACATCCCCTCCCTGTTCAAGCAGTCGCTGCTTCCCACCGTCTTAGCCTGCGGACTGTTGTTCAACATGTCGTGCGGGAACTGGGACTTTGCAATAGGTTCGGAGGCGATTCTCGCAGCAATTATCGGCGGCAACCTTGCAATGCGCTTAGGGCTCGGACTTGCGGGGATTATAGCAGGCTCCGTGCTTGTAGGCATTGTCTGCGGCTCGCTCATAGGACTGGTCTACTATTGGACAAAGATTCCCACGATAATCGTATCCATAGGCTTTCTGTTCGTGTATGAGTGCATAGGCGCCCTTGCCTTCGGCGGGCACGGGGTAAACATTTCCGGAAGCGGCTATGTGGTCTTGGGAACCTATCCGTGGAACATCATCTATTCCTTTGCAGCCATCGCCTTTGCATACTTTTTGCTGTACAGAACCCGATTCGGCTATCAGGTTCGCTTTGTCGGAAGCGATATCAACATAGCGGTCACCAACGGCGTAAAAGCCTATAAAATCAAGGCCATCTGCCTCATGCTGTCGGGGCTTTTCGGCGGACTGTACTCAGCCGCCTCCCTCTGTTCCAACGGCGTTATCGCTCCCCAAACTCAAATGGGAACCATGACCGTCGTGTTCGATGCGATGATGGGCTGCATAGTCGGCATGGCGCTGAGTTTCGGAAAGAACAACCTCATCGTCAGCATGTTCGTGGGCTCATTGATTATGCAGGAGATAAAGCTCGCCCTCTTGGTAATGGGCGTGCAAACGCAGTACGTCAATGTCTTTATCGCAGTTCTGGTCTTGATACTGCTGACCTTTGCAACCAATCCGCAGATTATGATAAAGATTAAAAAGCGGGTTTCTAAGCTGATGCCAAAGCGGAAAACCGATATAAGAATATAAAATTGATTTATGGTTCCGTTGTGCGCAGACGGAGCATGAATAGAAAACATGAAAGGATGACATATACTCATGAACGATAAAAATCAGGCCTATCCCAATCGGCCTCCCAAAAAATACCCGAATCCCGACCTTCACGGAAGGGTCAGATGGTGCAACATCCCCTACGAGAACATAAACAGGGCAATCAAGTTTTTCACCGACGTGTTCGATTGGGACTTTGTAGATACCTCCGCTGCCCCTCCGGGTGGAAACTATGACAAGCGCTTTCTGTACGGAGCCTCCGGCCCGTCGCAGCCCGGGCGCGAGGGTTCGGTCCCCGGCTATGTAAACTTTTCGCTGCTGTCTCCGGATCTTGCCAAGTATTACGGGCTGTTCTTCGATGACATCAACCATCCCGACGGAACCACTAAGGTGGGCGCCCTCATGGAAGTTCACATGGACGAGCCCATAACCGTCACCTTGGATAAGGTCGTAAAGTACGGCGGCAAGGTCGTCAAGGTGGACGAAGCGGCTCTGCGCGACGATTTGGAGGCAGCCAACTGGTCCATGTCCGCAGTTATTTCCGACCCGAACGGTCACCTGTTCAATCTGTGGCGCTGCCCCTCTTCCCGCACATGGGAGGAACCCGAGGCAGGCTACGATAAGGATTAAGGAGGAAGAATTATGATTTATACCTGTTATAAATGCAGCTTTGCATGGATAGTAGGGGAGGGCAAGGAATACCACAACTGCCCGACCTGCAACGCAACCGAGGAATATTTCTTAAAGGAGCCCGGCGATGACATTCTCAAGCGCAGAATAAGGGTTAGTTGGCCCGAGCCCATAAGCGACTGGCCCAAATACAACACCGAGTGGCATCCCGCAAAGAAGTTCCCCGCACATACCCGCAACGGCAGAATCCGCCGGCTCGTAGTAGCCTATGACGACGCCAAGGTAACCCGTGACTTCTATTCCAACGTTTTCGGTTGGGACATCGTGGACTGTGAAAACACCGACCCCGAAAATCCGCTGATGTTCTGCGCAACCGGCCCCGGCTCTGCCAATTGGGAGCCGAGCGTGCCGAGCTTCTGCTACGCCTATCTCCGCCCCCGCAAAGCCGATCCCACGGGTTCGGACGCAAGGTTCATGATAGAGGTGGACAACATAGAAGCGACCCTTGACAAGGTTGTCGCAGCAGGCGGCGAGGTTCTCCGTCAAAGATACGAGGAGGACGGCAAGCAGTTTGCCATGTTTAAGGACAGCGAGGGCAACCCGTGGTACATATGGGAAACGCCCGACACCGTTACTTGGGACGAACCCGAGTCACAAAGCAATTAAATGTGAGCGCCCCCTTTGCCTGCAAGGCAAAAAGCTCTTTGCGGATAAGGGGGGCTTCCCTCAAAAACTTTCCATACAATTTGAAAGGACAACCATATGCGACTACTGACCATAGACGTTGGAGGCACGCAGATTAAGCATTGCATTGTCGAAAACGGCAACTGCACCACCGACGTTAAAAAAATTCCCACAAGGTGTGACAACATGGAAGAATACCTCAGTACCCTGCACGGTATCTATGCAGAATATGGCGGGGAGGTGGAGGGCATAGCCATGAGCGTCCCCGGCACACTCGACAACGAAACGGGCTTTATGTACACGGGAGGAGCAATGAGCTTTGTCAGCAACGTTAATTTTGCAAGCCTCGTAAGCTCCGCCTGCGGAGGCGTTCGGGTTGCCATAGAAAACGATGCAAAGGCTGCCGGGCTTGCGGAGCTTGAATCCGGTGCATTGAAGGACGCAAACAACGGCTTGGTCGTCGTATTGGGCACCGGAATCGGCGGCTGCACCATTGTAAACCGACAAATCGTGCGGGGCGCCAATCAGTTTGCCGGCGAGTTCAGCGTGATAATATCCAAACCGCAGGCGGAGGGCTTTTTCTCGCTGTGGGGAATAAACGACAGCGCCATTGGCCTGTTAGCCCGTTATGCGCAAAGGATAGGCATAAAGCCTACCGATATAGACGGAATAGAGTTTTTCAACCGTGCCGAAAACGGCGATAAGGCTGCCCTTGAAACCCTGCATGAGTTTTGCAAAAGCCTTTGCGTACAGCTTTTGAATATTCAGTGCGTCATAGATCCGGACGTTATCGCCATCGGTGGCGGAATCAGCGCTGCGCCCCTGCTGCATAAGGTGCTGCACGAGGAGTTAAACGCCTATGTTGAGGAGTACAACAAGAGCTTTTCAAGACTTAAGCCTCGCTTGGTGCCCTGCAAGTACCGAAACGAGGCAAACCTGATAGGCGCCTATTACAACTTTGTTAACATATTCGGTAAAAGGAGTTAGAGGATGGATACCAAGGTGAGTTTTCCGAACGATTTTCTATGGGGCGGTGCGGTAGCTGCAAACCAGTGCGAAGGCGCCTACCTTGAGGACGGCAAGGGCATGTCGGTTCAGGACGTGCTGCCCTACGGGGTCATAGGCCCGATTTTCCCCGGGGCAACCGATCAAAACAGCAAGAATACAGGCATCGATTTCTATCACAGGTACGCCGAGGACATCAGGCTGTTTGCGGAGATGGGTTTCAAGGTCTTTCGCACTTCCATCGCGTGGTCGAGGATATACCCCTTGGGAAACGAACCGCAGCCGAACGAGGAAGGTCTGTCGTTCTACGATAAGCTGTTTGACGAGTGCGCCAAGTACGGCATAGAGCCTCTGGTAACGCTCTCACATTACGAAATGCCCCTAAACCTCGCACAAAAGTGCAACGGCTGGCTGGATAAGGCGGTCATCGAACACTTCATGCGCTATGCAAAAACCGTGTTCCAAAGGTACAAGGGCAAGGTTAAATATTGGATAACCTTCAACGAGATAAACGCCATCCTAACCTTCCCGTTCATGAGTGCGGGCATACTGCTTGAAAACTCCCGTCTCTCCTCCAACGAGCGGTTTTGTGCCCTGCACAACCAGCTTCTTGCAAGTGCGCTGGTCACCCGCATAGGGCATGAAACGGACCCAAACAACAAAATAGGCTGCATGATAGGTTACGTTCCGTCCTACCCCGCAAGCTCAAAGCCCGAGGATGTGTTAGCCGCAATGAAGGCGGGCTGGGAGACCTCCCTGTTTCTCGATGTAAGCGTGCGGGGACGGTACCCCTACTATACAAAGCGGCTCTTTCCCAACTATGAGGAGCATATAGAGGACGGCGACAGAAAGGTGCTGAAAAATAACACCGTAGACTTCATCTCATTCAGCTATTATATGAGTACCTGCAGAAGCGAACGGGGCAACGAGAGCTGCCTTACAAACATTCAATTCGGAGAAAAAAATCCTTACCTGCCCGAGAGTCAATGGGGCTGGCAGATAGACCCCAAGGGACTGCGCTACTCGCTCAACAAGCTGTACGATATGTATCACAAGCCCCTGTTCATAGTCGAAAACGGCTTGGGCGCAAAGGACGTGCTGATTGAAGACGGTAGGGGCGGCTATACGGTCAACGACGACTACCGCATAGCCTACCTTCGGGAGCATCTTTTGCAGGTAGGTGAGGCGATAAAGGACGGCGTGGATGTGATGGGCTATACCGCTTGGGGCTGCATAGACATAGTGAGCGCATCGACCTCGCAAATGAGCAAGAGATACGGCTTTATCTACGTTGACCGAAACGACGACGGAAGCGGAACGCTAAAGCGGTATCGCAAAAAGTCCTTCAACTGGTACAAGGAAGTCATCCGCACAAACGGAAGCTGCCTAAACGAAACATAGAACATACATTCCCTCCATCAGACTTACAGCCATGGCAAATAACTGCTATGGCTGTAAGTTCATATTCGGAATATGAGTCGTCCCCTATATTCTATGTTCCGTCATACATGCAGGGGCTGCCCTCCACATAGCCGCAGGACTCGTCGTGCGTGTGGGTGCAGGGCGAGGCGGTAACGGCTGCCACATAGCCGCAGGTAGCGTCGTGGCTGTGACGGCAGGGGGTTCCCGCAAACGGGGCTATGTAGCCGCAGTATTCATCGTGTATGCCCAAAGTGTGGCAACAGGGGGAAGCGGCTTGCGCCTCCTGATAGGAGCAGGTCCAATCGTGTTCCCCGAGCGAATGGGAGCAGGGAACCGCTGCTATCTCTGCAACATAGGAGCAGGTATCGTCATGTATGCCCACCTCGTGCATACAAACGCCGTCGGGCCCGAAATAACCGCAGTTCCCGTCGTGGTCAAAGTGGTCGCAGGCAACGCCGGGCACGCCCTCCACATAGCCGCAGTAGTCGTTATGCTCGACATGGTCGCAGGCTATGTAGGGCAACTCATCCGCCCAGCCGCAAGCCCCGTCGTGGTCGAAATGCGTGCAGGCGCTTCCGCTGCTCGGCGCAGAGTAGCCGCAGGCGGCGTTATGCACGTGGGTGCAGGGCGAGCCCGCAACCGCCTCCGCATAGCCACAGCTTTCATCATGCACATGGGAGCAGGGGACGGCCTCGACATAACCGCAGTTTTCATCGTGCACGTGCTCGGCCTGCTCACTCGGTTCGGGCGATTCGGTTTGCTCGGGCAGGGCATAGCCGTTTTCGTCCAAAAACTCCGTTACATTTGCAGGCAGGGCTTCGTAATCCTCGGGGAGTAGCGGGGTAATATCGCCCTGCTGCTCGCCGCTTTTGCCAATGCGAACCCGATTGCCTGCGGGGAGCGGAGCTATTAGCTCTGCATCCGAACCGTCCTCCGAGGGGGCAAAGCACTCAACCTCGCCCTCATAGACCGACACGTCGGTATAGTATTCGCCGCCCTCATCCGTGCCCAATGCAATGCGAAAGACGGTTCCCCTTACCGCCATCGTAGCGTTGGGCGTTTGAATCTCATAATAGGAGTTTTCCGACAGCGGGTTTTCGATGCAGTTGACTATCGCCCCCTGCTCCAAAGAAATCTTGGTCCTGCTGTCGGTTTCATCGCCCTCGGCCTCAATCAAAACTTGGGTATCGGGCTCCAAAAGAAGGTACTTGTCGCCGTCCAATTCGAGGTATAAAAAGCTGTCCGAAGCCACCTTCAAGCGGTCGCCGGATTGAAGAAACATATCCTCATAGGCCGCTATCTCTCCGGTCTGCTCCCTCTCTACAACCGCACTTCCGTCCATGCGATATATCTGTATCTGACGATAGGCCTCCTCATCGCCGCCGCCGCAGCCCACCACCGTTAGCAGCATTGCTGCGACCATAAGGGCTGCAAGGAGCATAATCTTGCTCTTTCTAAACCTGTTCATACACACGCCTCACTTTCCGTAATTTTTGTTTATAAACACGCCGCCGCTTCCGCCTTCAAACGGGAACAGCGCACGGGCTTTCAGATATTCCAGCGATTTTCTTTGACTTTCGGGGTTCGGGCTCTCAATCAAAACCGAAGCGCCTATTTTATGCTTTCGCATCAATAGATTAAACTCCGCCCAATCTATGCAGCCACTGCCCACCTGCTCATGCAAGTCCGATATGCGGTCGTTGTCGTTTATGTGAACGTGCTTAACAAAGGGGGCAAGCGCCTCAACCCAGACCTGCAGGGGGGTGGGGGAGATGGCGGCATGAGCGTAGTCAAAGCACACGCCGAACCGCTCCTCGTGCTTCATCCTCTCTGCAAGCAGCACCAAAAGCTCGGGCTCGGCGTCGAACATGTTTTCGATATAGATATCCAAGCTCGGATACTCCCTTAAAAGCTCGCTCCAAAACGCCGCATTTTTTTGAAGCCAGCCTTGGCGATAGCCCTCATTGCGAAAGTTTGCTATAAAGTTGGTGTGAAACACAACCCCTCGCACGCCCAAGCGCAGGGCGATATCCATGGACTGCCGCACCCGCATGGCGGAGACACGGAGGATGCAGGGGTCGTCGCTGTGAATCGTTATATCCAAAAACGCCCCGTGGAGCATATCGTTTTGCCTGTTCCGCTTCAAGCCCTCGTAGAAGGCAAGGGTGTTTTCGAGCCAAACGGGGTCGTCCACCAAAGTGGGCTGGCAAAAGTCGTTGTACTCAAAGGCAGCCCCGTATTCCATTTCGAGCGATAAACTCTCCTCAATCCTGTCCCTTGCGGGTATTATATAAAGCCTCTCCATACGCACCTCCTAATTTCCGCTGACCTGACTCAGGTTCAAGCTGTTGATTCTTCGCAATGCGATGATGTTCACCAAGACGGCAAAGGCAGCCCCAATCCCACAGGCGTAGAGGCAGGCCAAGAGATTCGGGGCACGGAAGAAGTGCTCCATCTCCACCTCCACAAACCTAATCACGATATAGCCAAGCCCAAGCCCGCAGCCGCTTCCGAGCAGCAGCCCGATTATGGTTAGCACAATGTTATCCCGATATATGTAGGCACGGGTCTCCCCAAGTGTAAAGCCGTTTATGCGCATCACCGCAAGCTCCCTCGCCTTGCGGTTAATCTGCATCGCACCCTGATTCAGTATCACGAGGAAGGACATGATGATAGACATGCCCAAGCAGATGAAGATTACTATATCCAAGTATTCCCCCGTTTGATAGTCACGGGTCTTATTCCTAAGCTGCAAAAAGCCCTCGGTGTTTTTAAGCTCATTTGCAAGGCCTTCGGACACCTCATCGGTCAAAAAGACGCTCTCGTCCAACGATTCTCCCATAACCTCTTGGTAATGCTCGGCGTTGACATAGAAGAAGTGGCTGGGCAGGTGATGCTCGACAATGCCCACAACCTCAAAGCTGCAAACGTCCCCCTGCGAGTTTATGACCTCTACCTGCATACCCACCTCTATCCCGAGCGCCTCACGGCATCTTCGGGTGATTAAAACGCCCTCTTTGGGTATGCTTACTATCTCCTTGCTGTCGATATCCTCCAAATTGACCTTCTCCATCAGCCCCTCCTCATCCGTGGAAGAGACGATGTGGGCATTATTGTAGGCACCGTCCGCCGAGCGGAACGCCCTGACCTTCTCCGTAACCCTTACATAGTCCACGCCCTCCTCGTCAAGCAGGGCTGCAAATTCATCGCTACGGCCCGTGGAACTGTCCACTATCAGCTTGTTCTCGTACAGGTAATACTTCTCGTACTGCCTTGGCGCAGCATTAGCCAGTGCCATCTTTAGCGAAAAGCAGATGACCAAAAGCGCTATGCTGCCCACCACGCCCATGATGGTCACCACCGCCCGAGACTTGTCGTTGAACAGGTTTTTGATAACCGCCTTGGAGTAGAGCGAAAGCCTTTTATACCATCTCTGCTTTTCAAAGAAATAGGGCTTTTTCTGCACCGGAACCTCCCCTCGAAGCAGGGCTATGGCGTCCATCTTCACAAGCCTGTTACAGGCTATGTAGGTTGCAAGCTCAAAGATGATTAAGCAGAGGACGGAAGCTAAAATTGCATCCTTCCACACAAAGGCAAGCCCTATCGAGCTTCGGAAGGTAAAGTAATCGGCGTAGGCAACATATACCACGACGACCTCCACAATCACCACCGCAAGCAGGAGGCCCAAAGCTATTCCAAGCACCGCACCCAAGGTGCTGTAGGACATAAAGTAGCGCAAAATCTCCTTTGGACTAAAGCCCAAGGCCTTTTGCGCCCCGATGAGCGCACGCTTTTCATCGACCATTCGGGCGGTCGAGGAGTAGCATACCACCACGGCTACGAGCAAAAAGACCACGGCTAAGGAATAGCTCATCCCGCTGACGCCCGAGGCCACCATCGAAGTGGAGCGGATATCGCCCGTATCCAAGCGGGCACGAACGGCCCAGTCCCTTTCCTCTATGTTCGATGATGAACCCGCCAAAGAGGGATCCAAAGCTGTTGCAAGCTCCGCCTCCTCGGTCAAAGCATCATATCGGAGCCTTGCCCGCAGCTTTCCAAATTCCTCAAGCTCATTTAGAAGCTCAAGGGATTTTTCGCTGTATTCATCGCTGAAAAAGAACAGGTCTTTTAGCTCCTCCGCCTCCACATATATGACCGTAAAGGTGCCGCTATAGTAGTCGCTGTCAAAGGCTTCGGGAGCGACGTTGACATAGTAGGCGGCAGCGCCTATTCCCGTATCCGACAGTCCCCTCGAGTCCCTTATAGTCTTGCAGCTGTAGGCGGGGTCGTCCACGATGCCGCACACGATAAATTCCTCCTCGTACAGCATCCCGCCGTGCTGCAAAGAGAGGCTGTCCCCTATTTCTATCCCATACTCCTCGGCAATGACCTGCTCAACGCTTATCTCGTTTCTGCCCTCGGGAAGCCTGCCCTCCACGACCACGGGAAGATTAAGTTTACTGTACAGGGAGCGAACCTCCACAACGGGGTTCTCATCATCGCCCTGCATTACCGCAGTTGTGACATACCCGCCCTCCGCGTTCTGAACTATATCGGAGTCAAGCAGGGCTTCTACATCCTCCTCGGTCAAGCCGTTGGCGCAGTTGATTTCAAAGTGGGCATAGGACCGATCGCGAAGGTACTTATCCGCCCCCTGTTCAATGGCAGCTGCGCTAAACTTCATGCCGCTGTAAATTGCAATGCTCGTAGAGGCGATGAACGCCACCGCAAAAAAGCTCACACGATTCTTCCAAATGGTTCTAAACAGTTCTTTTTTCTGGGTCTTTTTCATACTGTTTTCAGTCCCTTCAATGAATATACGAACACGCCCTGCTGCTTGCCCTTCAACGGTATCTCTCCAACTTCATCGGCAATGACTCTGTCTCTAACCTTCAAAAACACCGCCTCGCTAATTAAAATCTGTCCCGCCGCAGCGTTGCTTTCAAGCCGTGCAGCCGTATTTACGGTGTCGCCTATGGCGGTATAGTCCATGCGAAAATCGCAGCCGATGTTGCCCACCACGGCGTTGCCGCAGTTGACCCCTATTCCAAAGCTCACCTTGCGCCCGAACCGCTCTTGAAGCCTATCTTCAAGCTCCTTGCTGCCCGAGGCTATATCCAAGGCGGTGCAGACCGCACGGTAAACATAGTCGTCCAAGTCGAAGGGGGCGTTGAACACCGCCATCGTAGCGTCCCCTATGAACTTGTCCAGCGTCCCGCCGTTTTTGAAGATTGCGTTCGTAGTCAGGCTCAAATACTCGTTCAATATCTCCACAACCTGCTCGGGCTGTAAGCTCTCCGACAGCGGGGTAAAGCCCCGAATGTCCACAAACAGCACCGCAATCTCCCTATTCTCCCCGCCCAACACTATGGAAAAATCATCCTTCTTTGAAAGCTGCTCCACGACCTGAGGCGCAACGTATTTTTTGAACGCCTGCACGACCCGATGCCGCTTAAGCCGCTCCGAAAGGTAGCCCGAAATCAGCCTATAGCCCAACAGCAGCAAAAGAAGAATCGGCAGCTCTATTATCGAAACGACGGTTCCGCCGTCATAGAGAAGCCGCCCAAGCACCAAATCTGCCGCAATTCCCACAACGCATAGAAGCACGGCAAAGAGCGGCTTCAGCCTCCCTATAACGAGGAAGCAGGCTAAAAAAACGAGGGCAACTGCGGCGGAGTAGAGAAGCAGGTTTGCGGGCGTTGCGGTCTTGCCCTCCATAAGTGCCTCAAGGATGTTCGCCTGAATCTCCACGCCGTACATCTGGCTGTCCTTCTGTATGGGCACGGCGTAGCTGTCCTGCATCCCCGGGGCATAGGCGCCCACAAATACTATCGCTCCCGCAAAGGCCCTCGGGTCTATCCTCCCGTCCAATACGTCGCAGAGGGACACGGTTTCATAGGCTCCGCTCCTTCCGGAGTAGGAAAAGGCAAAGACGTTATCGTCAAAGGTCTCGGGCAAAACGGCGTCCACTCCCGCCCTTTGGCAGTACAGGGAGTAAACCGCAGCAGGGAAGCTGTAAATCGTCTCCCCCTCATAGTCCACGGAAAGCTGCGCATGGCGGATATAGCCGTCCCTGTCGAATACGGCGTTGGCAAAGCCGTAGCTGCTTCCCTCCTTCAAGGCCTCGTAGGGATATTCCACGAGTTCAATGCGGTTGCTTGCAACATAGCTGCCATCCGATGCCTGCTGCA
The DNA here is from genome assembly GCA_030526995.1 of Clostridia bacterium. Taxonomy (GTDB): domain Bacteria; phylum Bacillota; class Clostridia; order Christensenellales; family CAG-138; genus JAQUTY01. The sequence goes on along the minus strand of JAUNBP010000012.1, from coordinate 22,456 downwards.
AGTCGGTCTCCCGAACGACGTTCACTGCCGTCACCACGTTTTCGGCCTCGGCTGCGGCAAGGGCAAAGGCGGCATCCGACTCCTGCTCCACCGCACCTACGTACATGATATCAAAGGCAATGACCGCAGGGGAGGTCTCACCGTTTAGAAGCCCTAAAAGCCTTGCGGGAATATCCCTCGTCCACGTCTTGGGGTCGCCGTAGGCAGCGATGGTCTTTTCATCGATGGCAATAATCTTTATGCTGTTGTTTGTGACGGTCTCCCGCTGGTACAGGGGGTCTGCAATGAGCTTGTCCAAGCCGTAAAGCACGTTGGAGTAGCAGAGCAGAAACGCACACAGCAGCACGAGCGGAGCCGTCAGATATTTTTTAAGCCTCTTCATCACCATACCAATTCTTTTGCGGCGGCGGGGTGGCGGTTGATGTCAACCTCCGCAATGACGCCGCCCTTCATGCGGATTATCCTGTTTGCCATCTTTGCAATCTCCTCGTTATGCGTAACCATGAGTAGGGTTGTGCCTCGGCGCACTACGTCCTCAAAGACCGACAGCACCTCCACGCTCGTTTCATAGTCGAGGGCGGCGGTGGGCTCGTCGGCAAGTATGACCTTGGGCTTTTTAATCAGCGCCCTTGCAATTGATACCCGCTGCTGCTGACCTCCGGACATCTGGGCGGGGTAGCTGCCCCTCTTGTCCAAGAGCTCAACGCAGGAGAGCACCTCCTCTGCGGACAGGGAATTCGGGCAGAGCTCACCTATAAAGTTCAAATTCTCCTCGGCAGTTAAGGTTGGCATGAGGTTGTAGGACTGGAACACAAAGCCTATCGAATTTCTCCGATACTGCGTCATGGTCTTTTCGTCGGCATGGGAATAGTCCTTCCCCTCAAAAAGCATAGTGCCGGAGGTTAGAGAGTCCATTCCGCCGATGATGTTTAGGAGCGTGGACTTTCCGCAACCGCTTTCACCGAGAATAACGAGGAACTCGCCCTCTCGGATATCGAGGTTTACGCCCTTCAACACCGGCGTTGTTATCTCCCCGTTGACATAGGTCTTGACGGCATTTCTAAGCGAGAGGATAACTGGCCTTTCCTTGGTAAAGCCCATGTTCAAGCCCCTGTCATCGATGGCTATGGCGGTGAGCATAGCAAGGTTTTCGCAAAGCTCCACATCCGCATCGTCGTAGAGAGTGCCGTCGGTCTTGTTGATTATCTGAATGCAGCCGATTACCTCATACTTGTTGCGAAGCGGCACGCACACCATGCTCCTGGTCACAAAGCCGGTCTCATCGTCGATGCGCCCCGCCCAACGGGGATCGCTCTGGCAGTCCTTAACGATGGTGGCAAGACCGCTCTCGACCACCGCCCCCGCAATGCCCTCGCCCAAGGCAAGGCTAAAGCCCGTTAAAGAAGCCCCGCCAATCCAAAAGGACGGGTATATCCTGCCGTCGTCCTGCGAATTGTAAAACCATATCGTGCCTGCCTGTGCGCCTATCGTTTTTACGACCAAGGCCAAGCTCGCCTTCAGCGCCTCCTCCAAGGAGTCCGCCTCCCGAAGCTGCTGCGTAATCTCCCATATGACCTGCGTGTAATCCGCCCTCTTTTTCAAATCGTTTTCCATAAAAACCTTCTCTTTCAAATTTCGTTTCGTCCAAACTCAATCCTCGCAGGCAAGCTGCGGTTAACATCCGGCAAAAAACAGAGTTTTATGACGAACTCAAGCTTCACAGGCGAAGTTTTCCCTAAGCTCTGCGGACAGCTTTTCAATGATTTGAGCGGCAATGCGCTTCAAATCGGCGTTCAAAATCCTCTCGATGCTCTGCTGCTTCTCCTCCTTCGGCACGTGGTACATGTCAAAGGCAACGTTGAGAAAGCGGGTGAGCTTTCGTTCAAAGGTAAAGTACATATTGCAGGGCACGGACATATAGCCCCGCATTATCCCGCCGCTGGCTATCTCCATCTCGTAAAAATCCGCCTCGCTGAAGGTGGGATTGTACGGGCCGAAGATTCGATACAGTTCGGCTGCGGTCTTTTCGTATATGTATTCGGAGGTGCTTTGCAGGCTGTACGCCTCCACATAGAGGTCTCGAAGGTGTTCGGAATTCTCCGTCATGGCAAGCTGAATTGCAGTCTCCATGGCATACATTAGCGCAGGGGAGGCGCCATCGCCCACCATCGCCCTCGCCTTTTCGAACTGGTTGTCGAACATATAGACGACAAGCTCATACAAAACCCCCTCCTTCGACCCGAAGGAATTGAAAAAGGTTCCGTTGGTGGTTCCCGCCGCCGTGTATATCTCCTTGGTCTGCGTCGCATGATAGCCCTTTTCAAGAAAAAGGTCCACCGCCGCCCTAAGCATCCTGCGCTTGGCTCCCCGACTGTCATAAACCCGTGCCATAGCCCGCTCCTTTTCAAATTTAGAGTACATTCCAATTTTAACACACATCCCCCCCTTTCTCAACCCCCTTTCAAAATAATCCCAAATCCCCCCCCATCAATCAACCCCACCCCCATTGCCAACAACAAAAACCCCGACAAACGGGGCTTTTAATTCGTCCTCCGTATGGCAGGACATCATCGTCCACAACCATCGGTAACGCATCTATAATTCTTCCGTAGGGGCGGATATCATCCGCCCGCCTGCGGTTGGCATAAAACCTAAAACGGGGCGGGCTTGTACACCTCAATCCACTATCGGGAGGAATATTATTTGACCCACGTAGATCAGGCTCGCATTTTCAATCCCGTTAACGTCCATAATTAGCTTTATGTTCTCCCGATAATCGATGCCGTGCGCTGCGCAAATTTTTGAAAGGCTGTCACCTGCAACAACCGTGTAGGCTATAAACCTTGCTTGGCTGCCCTCGGCCTTCATGCTTTCCGCAAAGGAGTTCAACTCGTCTATGCTCTCCTGCTGATTTTGCAATAATATCTCGTGAGCCTCAATCTTCTCAATCAAATCCGCAGCCGATATCTGTTCACCGCCGCCGTAGCTTTCGCCTTCGTCCTGCTTTTGAAGCTCAGCTATCTCGGCTGCTTGGCTGTTTATGGCATCGTTTTGAGCGGCTATTTCGACACTTTGGCTTGTGATTTTGCCAAGGATTTCCTCCTGTGCTTCGAGCTGCCTTTCGTATTTTTTGTACAGGGAGAAGGTAAAGCAGGAAAGCAACACCATGGAAATGCAGAGCAGTACAAGCAGAACGTTTGGGAGCTTAGCTCGCTTTGGCGCTGTATTCTCCGCCTTTTTTATGTTTGCCTGCTCAATTTTGATGGGCTTGTTCACCTCGTCGTAAATATAGAATCCGCCGAGTTTTTCAATCTTGCCATTCTTCCACTGAAAGAACCCCCTGAGCTTTTGAAGCGGATCTATAACATAAGCAAGCTGAAACGGCAGATTAAAGAAATTTTCATGGATGAACATATCATAGTTCGACAGAAAAATGCCGTAATTCGGATGGGTGTGCTGCCAGCCGACAATCCTCTTATTTGGATAGAGTTTCTCGTGTTCCGAATGGATGTAGTCCCAAGTTTCGTGTGTAAAGGTCAGCGTAGAGCTTGAGGCGTCGGTATATTTCGCTTCCACATAATTGGAAATTACAACGTTGGTTTTGCCGTATTCTTGGCTGTAATCCCCGATTAAAATGCTCCCAAGCTCCTTGTGGGTATCCGAACAAGCGAGCTTTTCCAGCGCCTTATACACGTCCTGCTTGATGTAAACCTTAACATCGTCGCTTTCAACCTCTCCTACGGAAATGAAATTCATCGGCAGTTGCGCATCCCTTGCCTCCGCTACCTCTTCACCGCTCATTTCTATATCAAAGTCCTTTTCCATTTTTCAAACCACTCCTTTCATCCGATTAATGCGATAACCAGCGTAAATGCAATGACGCCGAGTATTACTGCGAGCTTACTTACTCCACCGTTTTTGGAGATGAAATGAGCCTTATAGGGCTCGCTCATCCCACTTGCCCGTTGAACCTTGCTTTCCAAAGAGCGCATATAAATGCCGTTCGCCCAAAGTCCCGCCGCAATATGCCCAAACAGAATCGCAACCGGGAACAAAGCCACATCTATTAGTGCAAGGAGGATATCGATGGCGAGAAGGCCTATGCCGTAGGGGTACATCTTCCTGTATAAAAACCAAAACGGAGCTGCCCAAAAGGCATTAAAATTCCAAGACGTTTTCTTGTTGCGCAGCTCCATCTCCTTGAATTTATAGATATACTTGACAACGTTCGCTCCGATGAGCCGCTGCATTTCCGTTTCATAAGTTTCCCGATGGGGCTTGGGCGGCTCGGCTGCGGAACTTACAGGGGGCGGGGGAGGGGCCTCCTTTTCGGGGATTAGGCTGTGCCCGCACACCTGACAAAATAAAAGCGAGGAGTCGTTCTTCGTGTCGCAATTTTTGCAAATAATGAAGTCGGCACTTTTCGGACCTTGGTTGGCGGCGCTTATCGTGCCTATGCAGGCAAAGGTCGTACAGCCTTGGTTCTCCACCCAGCAGTCCTTGTGGTGGGGCATCTCACAATCGCTGCAGACAACGATATCGTCCCCCGCCCTAAATTCGGTCTTGCAAAATGGACAAATTTTTCCGAAATGCGCACTCACTCTACGGCTGTTCCTCGCTTTCTGCGGGGCTTGCCGTCTCGGCTTCGATGTCGGGGGAGGGGGTAGGAATCAGCCCTATCGGCGCATCGGTTGCAGTAGCTGCCGAGTCCTCTTGCGAGGCGGCGTCCGTTTCATTATCGGCGTCGGTGACAAGCGGAATTTCGGCTTCCGCCTTGCTCTCAAGTTCTTCAATTCGCTTCTGCAAGGCCTGTATCTCCGCTGCAAGCAGGCCTATCTGCTGCTGCATATAGCTCAGGCTTTGGTTTGCGCTGTCCATCAGCGCCTGTTGCTGATTTTCCAGCCTCTCCATTTGGTTGTTTAAGGAGATGTTTGAGAAAATCAAGGCAAAAACGGCGGCAATAAGGATTGCCGCAACGACATTTTTGGCGATTAGACCAACCTTCGGCATAGGCTTTATAGGCTCGTTCTTTTCAATATCCACGCTAATCTTTGTTCCGGTCTTTTCATAAATATAGAAGCCCTTGCACCGTTCTATGTTCCCGTTAATCCAAAAGTAAAAGCCCTCAACGTTTTGGATGGGATCGACGACGTAGGCCACCTGATGCTCCTCGCTAAAGAAATTCTTGTGGATAAATTTATCGTACTCGGAGAGGAAGATGCCAAAGTCCGGATGGGTATGTATCCAGCCCACAATCTTTTGCCCCTTGTGCTTTTTTTCAATCTCTTTGTGGACATATTCCCATGTTTCATGGGTGAACGTTAACGTTGTAGGGGTCCCCTCGCAGTATTTCGCCTCAATAAAGCCAGCGATAACGATGTTGGACTTTCCGAATTCTTCAATCACGGAGCCCACAAGTATGCCACCGCTTTCGTTCGTCGTTTTGTTCTGCGTAAATCTGTGGATATCCTTATAAACCGCTTGAGAAATGTAGATATTCTTGTTTTCCTCCACCCGTTCACCTACGGGTTGAATGTTTTGAGGCAACATATTCTCCGGGGCTTTATTAATCGGACTTTTCCTTGTTTTCTTTTTAGCTTTCTTTGCCATTATGCTCACTCCCATATCTCAATATCGAAATCCGTTCTTTCCTTCGAGGCGTTTATTAAAGCAAGGCACTTCCTTTTTTGCTTGGTCAACAGAACGGCCAACACGACGTTTGCGGCTATCGAAACCCCCGCTGCGACAAGAGCAACATAGGTGATGGGAGAGGTTACGACGTCGGGTCTTTCCTCATCTTCCGTGTCGGGAATCGGGGTTTGGCGGGCTATCGCATCCTCTGTCGGAAACAGCGACTCGGGGATGGCTATGATACCCTCGACGTTTCCAACGCCATTGAGCGTTATTCCGAGCGATTCTATGTATTCGCAGATTTTGGTTATCGGGATTGCCAGCCCTATGCCCTCGCTGTCGGATATCTTCATCGTGTTCATCCCGATAACGCAGCCGTAATCGTTGAGCAGCGGCCCGCCGCTGTTGCCTTCGTTGATTGCCGCATCGATTTGAATGTAGGAGCTGCTCCCGATTATTCGCTCCTTTGCGGAAACGCTGCCCTTGGTGAGCGTGTATGCCATCCCCTTGGGGGCACCGATGGCATAGATATCATCGCCGGGTTTTATTGCCGAGGTATCCGCAAATTCCAACAGGGGAAACTCAACGTCCTCCACTACGAGTACGGCAATATCCTCATGCTCATCCATTCCGAGTACATAGGCTTGGTGTTCCGTGCCTCCGTAAGTTGTGACCCTAACGCTTTTTTCGTTACCAATCACGTGCGCATTGGTTACGATACAGTTTTGACCCACCGCAAAGCCGCTGCCCAAGGAGCTGCCCGAGTATATGACAAAGACCGATTCATATACCTTTTCGGCGTCAAATTCAATGGCGACCGACGACAAGGCAGAGGCGAGCAATATCGCCGTTGCAATCGTTATAGAGAGTAATGCTCTGATTGATTTCACGGTATGGCCCGCCTCCTTACAATGCGTTATTTTGTGTTAAATACGAGTACCGAGTTGCCGATGGCAATGGCATCGCCCTGACGCAATACGTGACGGGCCGTCTTTTGCCCGTTTACAATGGTACCCATGGGGGTTCCGCAGTCGGTCAAGACGTATTTGCTGCCTTCGAGCTTGATATCGCAGTGGTGCGGGCCCACGAGCTTGTCCTTGAAAAGAACGATGGTATTTTTGTTGTTATTACCTATGCTGGTAGTGCCGGCAAATACGAGGTATTCCTTGCCCTCAAACTCACCGCGGATAACCTTGAGCCAAGCGGCCTTTGCAAACTGCTCAAGCAGTCCGACTCCGATTCCAATCAATACTCCCATAACGACGATGGCAACGCCCCTTGCAACCATATCATCGGGGATGATTTCGACTATGTAGTTAAACAGGAAGCCGCCTATAAAGGCACCCACCAAGCCGCCGAGCGAACAGAACAGGAGCCGCTTCTTCTCCGGCTTGATGAGACCTACGGCTACGCCGATGCCAAGCCCCATGATGGCCCAGCCCAAACCTCGAACGAGTGCCGCCGTGAAGGAGGCAGGATCGTCCGACAGCATTTCCGCATACATCCACTGCGCCAGGTAGCCGCCGACAAAGCCTATGACGACGGAGATTCCCGCCCCGATAAGCGCATACTTGACTGCCCTTTGCTTTGAACCGTAATAGATGCCCTCGCCGATGCCGAGGAACAAGCCGACAAAGAGGGCTATGACCGCCGCCCACATTGCGGTGGAGATTCGAGTTACCGCTGCAAGGGCATCGCCCAGCTTTTCCTCGTCCTCATCATACTCATAGGTATAGGCATAATAGAGTTCAAAGCTGGCCAGATCGTCATAGTTGATGTAATTGTCCAAGGCCTCCTCGGCGTCTGCGGACATATCGCCGCTGTAAAAATAGGCGGATAACGCTTCCTCGGTATCGGGGAGCTTGTTGTTCTTGCGGCACCACCGTTCAAACTCGGTCTCAAACTTTTCATACTCCGCATCGGCCTTTTCCTGATATTCGTAGAAGTCCAAAAGCTCACTGTGCCCGCTCAACTTTGCAGCGGATTTGGTGCTTGTAATATTTTTATCCGTCAATTCCGACACGCCAAAGCCCAGACACGCCCCGATAAATGCCCAAAGCAAGCCCTTTATGAGGATGGTCTTAAAATTGACCTTCCTGCCTTTGACAAATCCGCCGTGGGACACCGTCTGCATCCTTTGAGCGGTGGGCACGAACTCGATTCCCTCAAGCTCCTCGGCAGTGATTTCAAAATCGTTCCCATATTCATCTTGGGTGAGCGGCTCGGTGGCATAGCCGTTGCCCTGAAAATTATTGCCATAGCCGTTGCCCTGAACCTCGTTGGCGTAGTTGTTGCCCTGAAGATTGCTGCCATAGTTTGCGGATTGAACCCGAGGACTCTGCGCCTCGGAGATTTCGCCCTCATCACCGAACAAATCTATTTCGACAACCTCCTTAGAGGAGGCATAATCGGCGATGTACAGGTCAACGTTGCCGACCGGAAACAGGTGTTTGTTATCCATCGCCCACTGTGCGGCGTCGGCGGACAGGGGACTGTATGAGTTCCAAGACTTATACTGAATCATATCCCCGATGTTGATGATTATATCGCTCAGCGATTCTCCCGCGCCCCAAATATCGCCTATGCAGATTTGATCGTCGCGAAAGTTCGGATGCCAGATAGGCGTTAGAATCTTACAGATGGGCTTATAGCGGGGATAGTCCGCATGGAGGATAATTTCAATCTCATGCCGACCCAAGGTTTCAATTCTGCCGTCGGGCAGCAGGTAGATGCCGTTTACAAAATACGTAACATGATACTTCTCCGGCGGTTCATCACCGATAGGGGTAACGATAATGTTTTTGTGAGCGGCAAAGTCCTTTTTGACCTGCATATAGTCCGAAGCAAGTCGTCTCATTCTCGCAGTCATTTAAGTTATTCTCCTTTATAAATTTTCAAAAATCTCCATCGCATCGGCGGAAAACTCATAGCAAGCGGCGTTCATTCCAACCCTTCCGATAACGATGTGCAGCGGGGGAATGCCTATCTCATAGGGCGTCTTGTGCAGAAAGTCCTCATCGCCCCTTAAGGAATGGATGCTGTCAAAGCTCATGCGGGCGTTACACTTCGGGCAGGTCAGCATGGTTCCGTTCATCTTGTGAACCGGAGTGAAAAGCTCCCTGCTTTCCCCGCAGGAACATCTTGCGGTGGTGGCAATCTCCCTGTCAAAATCAAGGACGGCTTTTTCGCCGAGTTCGCTGCGAAGCTCGGTCAGCACGGCTTCAAGCGTAATGCCCTTGACCGACCACGGTTTTTCGATTATGCTTTCATAGGTATCGTGGCTCATGCAGTCGGGCTTCCTTTGATACTCAACAACGTAGGAGTCGTGGGTTAAGCCGTTGAACACGTAACACTTGCCCGAAAGCGTAGGCAGCTCACGGTCGCCGTGCAGGAGCTTTAGCATCTCCTGAACCTGAACGCCGGCAATTATTGCCGAGGAGGTAGGGGTAGTCGGAATCTTCCCCTCCGCCATCTGCTCTTGGGTGAGCAGGGCGCAGGACTTTCGCTTGTTGATGAGCCTCCAGTCCGTCTCCGTCATAGTACACTCATAACAAGCCCCGTTCGGCGGGGTGAAAACCCGTGCAAAGCCGTTGAGCACCTCGATGGCGCCGTCTATCCACGGGCGATTGACCTTGTAGCAGGCCTGATTGATTGCAAGCCTCGCCTCCCGATTGTCCAGTCCGCCGAGGACTACGTCCATTCTGCGAAACACGCCAAGCCCCACATCGTCGATAATGTTGGCGTTAAAGGCCTTGGCCTTGACATCCGGATTCATCTCACGGGCTCGTTCGGCAGCGACCTCCGCCTTATACCTTCCAACATCCTTCGCCCGATAGAGGACGGAGCGGGTCAGGTTCGTGCTTTCAATCCTGTCCATATCGATTATGAGAATCCGCCCTATACCGAGGAGCGCAAGGTCTTTGATAAGCTCGTTACCGATTGCTCCTGCGCCGACGACCATGATTGCAGCCTTGGATAAGCGTTCCTGCTCCCACCAAGGGATTAGGCGCAACCTGCTGTATCGGTCCTCTTCAAAGTCGGTGGAGAGGAGCTCAAAGCTATTTTCCATAAACCGAACCGCCCGCCGTAATTTCAGGCTGAAGCCTCAACACGTCGCCGTCCCTAACTCCGGCATCGCCGAGGGTCTGCGCCTCCAAAAGCTGGCGGCCGGTCACCTTGTGGATAAACTTGTAGCTTATTGGGTTCCCATCCGGTCCTACGGAAGGGAGTTTAATCTTTTCAACGAGCTTAACCATGATGACCCCGCATTTGATATCATCCGGCAGGCCCACCTTCTGTTCCTTGTTCCCCGTTGCATCAACGATAATTACATTTACTCTTCCCATTTAGTCATATCCTCCTTTGTTTAAGTGTTAATCAAGTAAGTTGTCCAAAGCACGATAGCACGAGAGAAACTCATCGGTGGTATCGCTGTTGCTCGCACTGTAAGAATTATAGCTTCCGGACGGATCGGTAGCCAAGGCATAGAAATCCGTATAGACGTTGTAGAGGTCTTTCACCGCATCACAAATATCCTCAATTTCTCTAACATCCTCATCGGCTATATCGTCGGGAACACTCTTGATTTGAGAGTACAACGATTTCATTTGAGAGTCATAGGTTTCTGCCTCACTAATCTCATCCGCTTTATCAATCATTGCATAAAGAATTGCATCGTTAATGTCAGAGCCGTGCTTATCTTCCCAAATGTTCTCATACCAGTATTCCTGAATGGTATCAGCAATGTCCTCAAGGTTAGAGCCAGCGGTGAGAGAAAGTGCTAAGAATTCCTCGACGTTTTCGATATATTCCTCCCTGGCCTTTTCTGCCTTTTTTTCGTTTGCAGCCTTTATTGCAAACACGCATATCAGCGCCGCAACTACGAGAACTACGGCAATGACGATGGGTATTGCCTTGGATTTTTTCTTTTTATTGGTGAGGCTATCGTTGAACTGATTTATAGCAGCGGCATTCGCCGCAACGGGGGCTGCCGTTCCCGCTCGATGCCCGCACTTGGGGCAGAAGTCCTGCCCCTCCTGAAGCTCAACGCCGCAGTTGATGCAAAAACTTTTTTGAGTTTGAGGCACGGTTTTCCGCATCCCGCATTTGGGGCAAAAGTCCTGATCCTCACCCAAGGGCGCACCGCAGTTGGTGCAGGTCACAACTTGGCTCGCATTTTGCTCCCGATGGTGCTGTCCGGAGCAGCCAAAGGTCGTGCAGCCCTTATTTTCCTCCCAACAGCCCTCATGGTGAGCGATGTCACAGGAAGGACAGACCCTCACGGTGTCCTCCTCCTTGATTTCCGTTCTGCAGAACGGACAGATTTTTCCGATATAATTTTCCACTGACAATAGAAGCTCCTCTCCTTTTATTTATAAGTTCTAATTCGACTCGTCTGCCTCTTCGTATATATCATCGATACGCTCGTCTAAACTCAAAATCTCCGTATTAGCAACATCGATTGCTTCGGTGTATTTGAGCACATCCGATATATAGGCTGAAGAGGATAGGCTCGTGCTTGTATTCGCAAAGGAATGATATTCCGCATATGCGTCATACACAGCGGTTAACGCTTCATACAGAGCCTCATATCTTTCAGGCGGATTTGCCAAAAGCTCCATCGCCGAAATTATATAAAGATTGTATGCTGCGGTTGCATCCAAGAGAGAAACGAACTCTTCGGCGGCGCTGCTGCTGACCACGGTTGCATAGCCGTTGTCGAATAAACTGTTGTAATAATAAGTGGAGTAAGAGGTGCCTTCGTATAGGTGGGAGAGGGCTATGGAGGAGGACACATTGTAAGTATCCACATCATTCAATACTACGATGACACATAGCGTAATTCCAAAATCCATAAAATATCCTCGTTGGATAAAAGCGTAAGTATATTGAAGAGCTTCAAAATAATCGGCTTCATATTCCGCTATCTTCTCCTCGCTGTCCAAAAAGTCTCCGAGTTCGGTGAGAATTTCGATTGCCTCGCCGTATTTGCCCTCATCGCTTGCCTTGGCTATGGCAGCATCATACTTTTCCTGTTTTATGGCATTATCGCAGGATTCGGCACGGGCTTCACTGTCCTTAAAGCCGCCGAGTTCAGTAAAGATGGCGGCAGCCTCCTCGTATTCCTTGTTTTCATACAGCTCAAGCGCCTCCGCATATCTTGAATTTGGCTCGAAGTACAGAAAATAACCCGCTACGCCTCCTACAACGAGAACGACCAAGACGATGGCGATAATGATGAGCGTTTTCTTTTTCTTACCTTTTTTCTTCTCCTGCAGCGCAAAATTAAAGGCCTCGATGCTGTCGCTTATCTCATAAGCTAAGGCGGTTCTGCACCCGCACTTGTGGCAGAACTCCTGCCCTGCGTCCAATTCAAATCCGCAGTTCGGGCAAGTCAGCTTGGTTTCGGTGCCTGCGGGATTTTCATAGTTGTTCGGGTTTTCAAATATATCAGTCATAATACCTCCCTAAATTTTCAATTCGGCAAACACATTCCACGGGGCGGCAGAGGTTCAGCCGAGCTATCATCATTTGAGATGTTGTTAGACCCTATCGCTGCTTGAACACTGCAACTCGCTTGGAAACAATGAAAGACTTCGCATCAATTTATGAGTTTTTTGCTTGTAATTAAAGAACAAAAACCATGGAAAGAAACGTGCTTGTACACGGCTTGCGTGTCCTTCTTTCCGTGGGATTGTAGGTTTGTAAGTCCTTCTTGAGAAAGAGAGGCTTTGGTGCGCAGGACAGTCAAGCTATCCGCAATCGCCCAAATAAAGCCCACTTTTTCAGCATCGATTAAACCCCGTCTTGATGCCGCTTACGCTCAAACCCTCCTTCCTCATTATTCTCGTCGCCATAATCCCCCTGACGCATTGGGCATTTTAGAGTACCACTGTATTAAATTTTATAGAATATTGTCGAAATTGTCAATAGTTTCTTAAAAAAACCTAAAGAGGTGTTTTATGCTGCTAATCGCTCCTTTTCGATGAACTCCGTTCTTAATGCGCATAGGTTCCCGTAACCGTGGCCTCGGACAGAACCGTGCCCGATATTGCAAGTTGGGTTGTCAGCGCATTTAGATCAAAGCCCTCTTCCAGCTTCGGAATCTCCGAAAGGGCGTAGACGGTGAATACATATCTATGCACCCCGCTTGGCGGAGTGGGGCCGCCGTAGCCTATGGTTCCAAAATCGTTTCTGCCCTGCGTGAGGGTTGCAGCCTCGGTTATGCTTGCGTCCTTTGGCAGTTCAACGGTGTTTTCACCGTCAATTTCAAAGCAGCAGAGCCAGTGAACCCAATCTCCGCCGTCAGGGTCTATGACCGTCACCGCTAACGCCACCGTTCCCTCGGGGATGTAGCTAACCGTAAGCGGCGGGGATAGGGTGGGTATCCCGTTGGACAGTTGAGAGCCTCGCATCCCGTATTCGTCGGACAACACCCCGTCTGCGATGGCAGAGCTTGAAACCTCCATGGCAGGCATAGCCGTGGGCTCCGCTGTTACGGGCTCTGCGGTTGGCTCCTCCGTTGCGGGTACGGCCGTGGGCTCGTCTATGTCAGGCTCTGCGGTTGGCTCCTCCGTTGCAGGCACAGCCGCAGGCTCCTCCGTTTCGGGCTGCAGGGTCGGCGCCTCCGATTCGGACGAGGGCGTTGAACAGGAAGTCATAGCTCCCACACAGAGTATCAATGCCATAAATACAATTAAAATCCTTTTCATTTGTTACCTCCGTTTATTTTTTTGTTAACTTACCTTTTGCCGCTGCCACCGCAGACGGGGTCATACACCTGAACGTACTGTGTCGGGCTGCCGGTGCCGGAACACGAGGTGCATATGGCACGCCCCGTACCTCCGCAGGTCGGGCAAGCCTGCGCACCGGAGTAGAGCGATTCGCCCAAGTCGGAAATGGCGGCGGTGGATATGGAAAGCCCCCTTGTGCCGGAGTTTTCAGCATCTATGGTTATATCCGTTGAGATGGTAACGCCGCTTCTGTCGGGAGTAAAGTCCACTACGGCGTCTAACAGCCGCATAAAGGTGTAGCTCGGCACATAAAAGCAGCCGTCGATATACTCCGGCGAGGTGCCGCCAAGAGTAACGCTGCCAATGACTATATCGCTCTTGTCGGTCTTACAGGTTATGACCTGCCCGTTCACTCGAGTTGTCAGAGCCTCCAAATGCTCGTCAAAAAGGCACTCAACGCCCAAATGCTCCAATATCTCCACGATGGGATAGTAGGCGCCGTTCGGTTCGCTCGGGTAGGTGTAGGCGTCATGAGCCGTCTCCACCAGCTCACCGTTTATGTATATCCTATGGTGAATGCGCCCCTCCGCATCCTCAAACGGGTAGATAAGCTCAATTATTTCGGGCTCAGCCGTTACAAGTGCGCTCGGCTCGGGCTCGCTTGTTTCAAATGCGATGGGCTTTGGCGTGTCAGGCTCCTGTAGCGGCAATGCGGTGTCGGCTTGAACGGACGGAAGTGCAGTAATAAAGTCCAACGCCTTATCCTCCTGCCGAGTGTTTGAACAGGCGCACAGAGCCATGCAAAGCATGAGCGCAATTATCGGGAGCCGCAGCCTTTTCATGTAAATCACCTCCGCTTACTTTTACGAACTTGCTTGCTTGTTAAAAGTCTTCTCTGCTTTCGTTTTCGGTCGCTACATCGTCACCGCCGGCGCCCGATGTTCTCAAAGTCAGCGTGTAAACATAATTTCTTTCAAAGGAGAATATTTCTTCCCATGAGTTGACCTTAAGCACCTGATACGTCCCTTCGTCTCCAAACATATCCTTTGCACCAAACCAATCCCCGTAGCCATAGGCCACTTTCAGCCTATAATCTCCTGCGGGCAGGTCGATTGTTGCGCTGTCGCCGGCTGCGATATACACGCAACAGACCAATGTTCCCTCGGAAGTATATACCTTTATGTAGGTCTTGCTCCCGTCATCCGTAGGCGGCTTAACGGTCAGCGAGCAATCGGAACCTTGGTAGCTGTAGTTTCGATAAGTTTCCCCCGTGGCAGGCGCTGAAACGATGCAGCTTGCCGCCAACTCTGCGGAATTGAGATAATCGCCGAGCTGCAAAAACAGGGTATAGGCTGAATATCGGTCTCCGTTTTCCGGCTGAGCCGCCGCTTCGAGATATATCGGCATATTCCGACATTCACTGAGCAGCTCGTCCCTATCCGGAAACGTTGCAGCATCGAGCGGGCTTAAAAGCAGCTCTGCCGCCTCGTAGTCCCCGTTTTCCATCAAGGCCCTTGCCGTGTTATAATCTATAAAGCTGCCGCATTCTTCGGAGCGTTCCTCAGCGTCCTCAAAGTCACCCGCACTTATAAACAGCGCCTGCGCCTGCTCAAAATCGCCCGCTAAATACAGCGCTTCGGCGCTTTGGTAGTCCAAGGCTTTTTGACACTCCTTCGAGAGGGCAGCCGCATCCTTAAAGTCCCCGAGCGCATCAAAGGCGCTTTTCGCCGCCTCAAACCTTTCGCTTTGCATATCCGCCTTGGCGCTTTCGTAGTCTATCTCCTTTTCGGCACGGGCAGCCATAGCCTTCGAATCGTCAAAATCCCCAAGCTCGGAAAACACCGTGAGCGCCTCTGCGTATTCGCCCCTCTCAAAAAGTGCCGTTCCCTCGTCATATCGGGACTGCTTTGCTCCGTGTAAGGAGAGGGGTATTATCACTGCGGCAAGTACGACAATAAGGGCGATTCCTCCGATAAGCAACAGCTTTTTGTTTACCTTCTTTTTCGAAACGGCTTTCCTTGTTGCGGGCTGTTCGGCGGCTTTTAATATAGGCGCCTCGCCAACAACCCCTTCGTCAACGGGTTCATTCGGCAGCTCTTGAGTATAATCATTCTCGTCTTGCTTTGTTTCTTCCGCCCGAGCATAACTCGGCTTTTTTGTAGCCGCACCGCAATACACGCAAAAGAGCGAATCGTTTGGCAATTCTTTCCCACATTTTATACAATACATAATCCCTTTCCTCCTTAAAAAATTGGTGTTAATTTAACGAATGTCCATTCTCAGTTTAGCAAGCTCAACACATAGTCCTTTGCTTCCAACGGCAGATATTCGCCGTTGCCGCCATAATAACCGCTTATCTGATCGGGCGGATCGACTGTGGCGACTACCTTGGAGCTGCATACGGTGCGGTTTATCGGGTCGAGCACAACGACGGTGGTATGGGTTTTGTCCGCAGGCATTCCGTTGGTGTACATTCCCACCCTTTCGTAGTCCGCATAAACGACGATGATACGAGTGCATTCGGACGGGTCAAGCGTCAGCTTTTCGGGGCCTATTCCGTAATAGTCGTCCATCACTTCCTTGTCGTACGAACTGTAAAATTCCTCGCCGCCGCCGAACACGAGGACCATGGTCTTGCCGCCGGGGTCGCTGCCGCCCTCCGAATAGCCGCCGCCATCAAATAAATCATATTCATAACGGCAGAAATCCTCGGAGCGCATATACTTATACGAAACGAGTTCTTCGGAGGTAAGCCCTGCCTCCGCATCAAAATCGCTCTTTCCGCAGATGCTCTCGATATTAGGCGCCGTCGTTGCAACTTCGCACATCAAACGCACGGGCAGCTTGCCCTCCCCGTCAAAATCTCCGTTTATCGAAAGGGTTTTGAGAGACTGCAAATTTGAAAGGGAGCGCACAGAGCTGACACTGTAAACATATGCGCCTTCTGCGATATCGAGCGTGTAGCTTTCAAGAGCGGGCATGGATTCCAGCCACTTGAAATACAAACGCTCGCCCTCTTTGGTGATTCTCACGGTAACTTTGCGAAGCTCCGTACACTGAGAAAAATCGGCGTCGCCAAGTCCGGTAGGCACAGTCAGGCTCACGAGATTTTGAATGTCCCCTATAATCTTGTAACCGCCGTTAGACCACAGCTCAAAGTCAATAAGCGATATCTCGCTGCTGTTTAGCCCTGTCAGCGCATCGTATATTATGTGGATATCATTATTCCCCACGCCTGCCTGATACTTTATCATCATGCGAAGCGGCTTTCCCTGCAAAGCGTCATTGATGGCGTTTACGGCTGCTGCTGCCTTCTCTTCATCTTCCGTGAGCCTCAAGACTACAGCGTCGTACTCGCTGTCGTAATCTATGAGGTTGGACACATCCTTTACCGTTTCATACAAGCGCTTCATCTCCGTCAGTTCCTCTACGGGTTCCTCCGAGGGTTCCGCCGCGGTCGCTTCAACCGAATCCGAATCATCTTCGCTGCTTGAGTTTGAATAGCACTTAAACTCTATATCGGTAGTGCCGAGCGGAACGGAGGTCTCTGTTCCTCCAACCGTTCCGATGGGATGGTAGACATAAACATAGAACAGCACGCCCATCGCCCCGTCCTTACCGAACTCGAGATAATCAAGGCTGCTTTGCCCAATATTTATGGGTGTTGCGCTCGTGTCATACTCTGCGGAATAGCTCTCCGTGATTGTCGAACCGTTGAGCGATACGCTCGAATTTCCCGCGTCAAACTCGAGCATCATGTCCTCTGCACGCAGCGTGACGCTATGCATCGTTTTGCCGTCCTCCGCAAGGATGAACGCCATGTAGAAGCGCCCCACTTCGGCAAAATGCCCCTCGCCTATGTAGAGCTTTTCGTTGGCTTTTGGAACGGGCCAAGTAAAACTCGGGTCGTTGACAGGGGCAAACTCACCTCGGTGCCCGAAGAGGGCAAACCTTCCTCGGCGCCCGAAGAGGGCAGGGGAGTGGAGGAGCTTTCCGAAGGCAGCGGGCTTTCCTCCGCTATCGACGCTTCCTTATCGGAATTCGCAAGAACAAGCCATAGGATGACGGCTATAATCAGCAGCCCGCCGCATAGGATTACCGCTGTCAGCCAAATCGGCAGCCTCCGCCTTTTGGGCTGCACAAAGGGAGCTTCATACTCGGGAGGAGCAGATTTTTCAATCGGAGCTTCCGAGCTCTCCTCTTTTTCAAACGATTCCTCCGCCTGCGGCAATAGGCTTGACTTTCCGCAAAACGAGCAAAATTTAGAATCGTCCGTTATTTCTTTTCCACAAAACCTGCAAAACATTTTTCTGCCTCCTGTTCAAATTGATTGACGGCTTTACAGCTTCATACCTACCAAAGGAGCAAGTGCACGGGCAAAGTCGTTCGAGCAGTCAAAGGATAGTTTTTTCCCGTCGCAGCGAAAAACGAGCTTGCCGCCCATAAGCCCTGTTTTCAGCTTTTCCACACTCAATTCGCTAAGCCGTCTGCGGAAGAGCAACGCATTCAAATCGAGCTTGGTTATGATTAGCTCGTCACCGCTTACGCAGAGATAGACCATGGACGCAAGTGCGCTGCCTATTCCGCCGAGCGCACCGAAAAGCACCCCTGCATCCATCTTGTTCGCTGCACCGGCATAGTAAATATTTCTCTCGTCTATAAATTGTTTTTCCCTTAGTCCTTCTATAAGTTTTGCATCGTCCGCCATGTTTTTTCCTCCAAGTTTTATTTTTATCCGTCTGCCGCCCATGCGACAGTTGCGCTATTGCCTGCCGCTGCCACCGCAGGCGGAGCAAATTTGTTGCCCGCCGCCGTTACAGACCGTGCAGCGGTTAAACGTCATCGGGCCCTGCTGCATCGTCCCGCTGACAGGATCATAGACCATGGCTCCGGGCACATAGGTGCCGCCCGAACCCCCGCAAAAGGAGCAGGTTCTGATACCCGAACCGTTACAGGAGGGGCAGATTACGGAACCGCCGTTGGAATCACCGATATTGTAGGCATCATCCTCGCCTCCCACATATTTGCTGCCGTCCCGGCGCACAACGGCGATGGAAGAGGAGCCGCTGCCCCATGCAAATGGATTGTTTGTGGTAATATCCACAAAGCCCACGCTGTCCTCCTGTCCGTTGCCGAGCTTTGTAAGCGTTGCGCCTATGGTATGCTCAAACACATAGTTGGGCACATAGAATACGCCGTTTATCGAGCGGGGCGTTATGCTGTTGCCGTACCCGTCGGTTTGATTGCTAAACCACATGAATCTGCCGTCGTTGCAATCCCGTGAGACCTTAACTCCGTTTATAACGGTGGTAAAATCGTCTGCAGTCTTGTCCCAATAATAGCTAACGTTAAAATAGTCGAGAATTTCGGAAAGCGGGTACAGTATTTCGTTATGCTCGTTATCTACTGTGGCAAGCAGGGCATCGTTTTCCAATTCCAAAAGCTCCCCGTTGAGCCTTATCCGATAATGCCAATAGCCCTCCTCATCCAAGAAGGGATAGCTTATCGGGCTTATTGTTTCGATTACAACGGAGGGTTCGGGGCTTGCCGTTTCGATTGCAATCGTAGGCTCTGCGCTTGCCGCAGGCTCCGCCTGCCGTGTCGCTTCCGCCGTTATCGCCTGCTCCGCAGGGGTCTGCTCCTCGGACAGCGGTGCCGCTTTTTCCCCGCAGGCAGCAAGGGAGAACACCGTAGCGATTGCCAGTAAAATTACAAATAATCTTTTCATCCTGCCGTCCTCCTCATCCTGCTTTCAAGTTCTGTTTCGCCGACTTTCAAATTCCTACTTTCGCCATTGCAGCTTCTTTGCCGCATCAGCGGAGAGGTAGGCAAGGCCGGGCTGCATATTCTTGTCGCTTTTTAAGCGGGAAATAAAGCGGGCGTACAGCGTGACGTAATTCAGCTTTGAGGTGGGATTGACAACTGCCGTGCTGATAACCACCAACACGCCTATCAAAAGCGCAAGCCCGCCGAATGTAATCAGCAACACCTCCAAGCCACCGTATTTGAAGGTGTCATACTCGATCGCTCCGAGCTTCATGAGCATACCAATCACGCACATAACAAGCCCCACCGCCGTGACAACAGCCCATACCTTAGCCGTTTTTTTCTGCCTTTCCTTATCGCAGAACCTGCATAAACCTCCGACATGGCCGGTCACGTTTTTATACAACGTCTGCGTCTGCACGGTGTTGTAGTTAAGCCGAGTGTTGCTCGAAGAAACCACCTCCCCCGTATAGTACTCAACGGCGGTATATTCGTTGCCGCAGCGGGGGCAGCGCTGACCTATTGCGGAAAGGTTTGCCGTGGTTGTTTTAATCTTTTCAGACATGTTAATCCTCCTTATTTATACTTGATTTATATCCACCCTATTTCAGGGCTTCTATCATTGCTTTCAGCTCCTGCGCATATCGGCACATCCCGTGAAATGCCTCAATCGGGAAGTCCATCGTCGGAGTGTATTCGGGCAAGTGTTGCGGATCTGTCAGATCCTCGTAGTTATAACCCGCCAAGCCCGTGACCGAGAGGGAGAAAACAGAATTAGTGCGGAGATACTCGTCTATAAGCTGTGCGTCGCTCTTGTCCTTGCTGCGCTTTCTCTTCACCTTATCCAAAATACAGTCGTTGCAGATAACGTGGGTGTCCGCCTTGCCGAAATAGCTGTAATCGCTATACACATAGCTCCCCTTTCTTATGGTGTTCACAAGGTTTTTTTGCGGCATTATCTTTATGCTGATGTTTACGGTGGGCTTGCCGCAATTTTCGCAGGCACAGGCCTCCCTGCGGGCATACTTGCGCAACAGAATGGGCAGCTTCAGCTCCTGAACATAGTCGGCAGGGATGGCGGGCAAAAACATGGACTTGCATTTTAGGTTGGCAAGATGTTCGAGCTTCAAATGGCGATACACCCCGTTGCCTTGAAATTGCGCACAGACATAGAGATAGTACCCCGCAATCCCCGACAGGTTGGGATCGGCAAGCAGCCCGATAATCTCGGGGATATATCTGTCCCGTTCCCTTCTCAGCCACAGCATTCGGATATACTTGGCACGCTTTGCCGCCTTAAGATTATTGTCCCTAAGCCCCGCTTCGAGCTTTTCAAGCGGCGCGGTATAGCTTTCGCAAAGTTCGGAGAAGGCCATCGATTTTAGATAGCCGTGCTTTTTCTCATCCTTCACCCAGCTTCGGTATAACTCTATAGGCAGTGCGGTTTCAATGACGGGGCTGCCGCATTGCTCGCATACCTGCCTCTCTTCCAAGCTAAACGCTTTACACTTGGGACAAACCGCAATACAGGCGGTTTCGCCGCTAATTGACATCCTTCTTACCTCCAAATTCTCTATTGTTTCATCCGTCCCACCACATCCTTTAGGATGCTGATAACATTTGCACGGCTGCCTATCGCTCCCTCGCCCTGCGCCCACATAGCATCATAGTGCGCTTGGAACTCCCTAAGGAGCATGAGCTGGTCGGAATAGACCATCACGGGCTCTTTTCCCTGCCAGTTGTTGATACTGATGTGCCCGTTGCGCTTGATATGCCAGCAGTTATTTCCGTGCAGCTCAGCAAGCGCATCCAGTATAAGCAAGCTGAAATTCGGCTCATTCGCAAGATAGTCGATATAGCCGTTTATGATATCGATGCAGCCCTGCCTGTCGAGATCAACATAGCCAAGCTCCGCAAAGTACAGCCCCGCCATGCGGCAGCTCCCGCTTTGAGCGATATCGCAAAGCCGTGCAAGGGATATGATTTCACGAAAGGGAACGCCGCTTTGCAGGTTTGCGTTCATGCCCGCCTTGAAACGGGCAAACTCGGCGCTGCGCCATGCGAACTCTTCGGGGGAGTGATTGCGGGTCTTTAAGAAGCGGTCATAAGCCTCGCAGGACATGAACATGGGATTGATGCTGTCCTTTACAACGTCAAGCTCGCCCGGCGTGCAGTATTCCATCGCTAAAATCTCAATCACGTCACGGGTGTATGCATCGCCGTAGACGGTCAGCACAGACTGGGCGTAACGGGCGGAGACTTCAAAGTTTTTCTCCGTTTCCGCAACAAAGGCGGCATCCTGTATGGCAACGGTGATGGGCGGCGCATTCGTGCCTATGGTTTCATTGATAAGGAAGCATGAGCCGTTCGGAATAAGAATGTGCATGGCGCTTGTGACCGTCTGCGTCATTCCGTGCACCACGGACAGCTTGACATGGCCGGAGATCAAGGGTTCCATATAGCTGTCAAGCAGCTTTGACATGGCCTTTGTGTCGCCGGAAACGCAGACAACCATATTGAAACAGAGGTTGTTTTTGGATATCATTTCACGCAGCAGCGCCGCCACATCCTTGTTTGTAGCCGTAGTGAGCCTGTCGTTGGAGAGGAAGATATTGACCGCAGCCCCGTTTGGAAGTGCAGACAGGACGGGTCGCAGAGCAAGGACGAGTTCAACGTATCCGATTTTTACGCTGCTGTCTTTTTCATCGGTTTTCGAAGGTTCGCTCTTTTGTGTGGCAGGCTTTATCCCCGCAATATCGCCGGGGAGGGCTCGGCCGAGGTTGCGGCGCAGCGTTTCACCGTCGGTGGCAAGCCACATGATTAAATTCTGCTTGATGCGGTAAACGGTTGAAACGTCGGTGGGCAGCCCCTCCGCTGCAAAATTTTCCCTTAACCAGTCGATATCCTGTACCCGCTTGGTGCGGGAAAGAATGTAATCCGCAATAGCGTTCATCTGCTCGCTCGCCGCCTTGAGCACCCGATGCCCGCTAAGATACCTGCTGATGAGCGAGGGGTCGTAGCCCAAAGCCCTCGCCAGCTCCAAATTCGTAATGCCGAGATAATTGAGAACCGCTTTGAAATTTTTGTTAGGCGTTGCCATAAAAATCACCTTTCGCTTTTTGCAGGTTAAGAATATTTCTCGTGAAGGCTTATAAATTTTCCAAAGCCGTCACGGTCATCATAAGTTCAGCCTCATTCCTTCGTTTTTGGCATTGACAAATTACCATTGCCTAAGGACATTCTATCAAAGCCAAAAAAAGGTGAGCTGTCAGCCCACATTTTGAAGATATTTTCCAGCGTATCCTGCAAATCAGATTTATTAAGAC